>CAKUDE010000003.1 GCA_934645175.1 uncultured Oscillospiraceae bacterium | reverse complement strand
GTGGCTGCGCCGCGATACCCCGCCGTGGCTGCGCCGCGATACCCAGCCGTGGCTGCGCCGCAATTCCCCGCCGTGGCTGCGCCGTATTCGCCAGCCGTGGCTGCGCCGCTGTCGCCCGCCGTGGCTGCGCCGTATTCGCCAGCCGTGGCTGCGCCGCGATTCCCCGCCGTGGCTGCGCCGTATTCGCCAGCCGTGGCTGCGCCGTAATTCCCCGCTGTGGCTGCGCCGCTGTCGCCCGCCGTGGCTGCGCCGCTGTCGCCCGCCGTGGCTGCGCCGCGATACCCCGCCGTGGCTGCGCCGCGATACCCAGCCGTGGCTGCGCCGCAATTCCCCGCCGTGGCCATTTTCGGGTCGGTATGCTCTGTAGTCGTATGTGCTTTCACATACTCGATCTGCGCCTGAACCAATCCCGGAATGCCGATCTTCGCGCCGATCTTTATCGTTTTTGCGCAAACCTTGCTGTCATCGCCCCTTTTTTCGGAAATTTCATCAAGCTCCACCTCGCGATAGATACCCCCTTCCCCCGGAGCGTAGTATTTCAGAACATCAATCGGCGCTTCACAGGCGTGAAATCCCTGTTCGCAAAGCTCCGCTTTTTCCTCGTGATAGGTTTTCCCCTCCTCGTACTGAAAGCCCTTGCACTGCATATTCTTGTCGAATCCCTTGTAATATTTCATTTCTCATTACCTCCCGTCGTTATTCCCATTTGTTTCCGCATTTGTGTCCATGTGTCCGCCGCCGCCGAGCGTCTGCGGCTCGGTCCGTCCACTTTGACCGGAAGGCAAACCTCAAGCAGCCGATCATAAATTCTCGAATATTTCAGAGTCCCCGGCTTTGCAAGCTCCTGCGGCGTCAGATTCGTTGTCACGATGACCGGCGTACCGGCAGAATACAGCGCATTGATGATCTTAAAAACCATCTCGTCCATGTACGCGGAAGATCTTTCCGTTCCGAGGTCGTCCAGAATCACCAGACTGCAAAAGCTCAGCTCAAGCAAATACTCCGCTTTGTCCTCCACGGACCACAGCTCGTCTGCAATCGTCCCGAGGCTCGTCATTCTTACGCTGTAGCCCTTGTCCAGAAGCTCGTTTGCGATACAGGCCGCCAGGAATGTTTTTCCGGTCCCCACGCCGCCATAAAGCAGCAGACCCTTTCCGTCTCTGCGATACAGCGCAAAGTCCTCCGCATACGCCTTTGTCGTCTGAACGGCCTCTCTCGCGCCCTTTCCGTCATCGGCCGGAAACGTCCATTCCCGGTACTCCTGCGTATTTTTGAAGCATTTCTCCCGATTCCTTGCGATTCTCTCGATTCGCTTTGCCTCGCGCCGTCTGTCCGTATCCGTCGGGCAGTTACACCAGCAGCGCACCGTGCGCGGCACAGCGCCGGGCATGGGAATTCGTACCACCGTCTGTCTGGGTCCTCCGCAAATCTTGCAGTGCAGCAATCCGTCCTCCGCAAGATATTCCGTTTCCGTCTCGGCATTGGCCGCAGCGTTCGCCGCGATCATGTTGATAATGCCGTTTACAATATCGTCCATTGTTACGCTCCTTTTTCTTTCGGTTTCAGAATTTCGATAACAGATCATCCCCGTCGTTTTGGGCGGAGATCGGCGCGGCTCTTTTGCCCTTGTCCTGTTCTCCGGCAAGCCAGTTTGTAATAAACCGCTTTATGCCGCTCCTGGTTTTCCGTTTCTTGGGGTTCGCGTCGCTCCAACCCGCCATTTTTCGCAGCTCGCAGAGAATGTCCACCGCAGGGTACAGCGTTTTCCAGGTCTCCACGTCCTGCTGCGATACGTCAAAAAAGCTCTTATCATTCAGAACAATGGAAACGACCGGCGGCGTGGAGCGGCGGCGCAGCTCCGCGCTATCTATTTCTTTCCTTTCCTCTACTCTACTTTCCTCTACTTTCCTTTGTCTTGCGATGTCAGCATTTTTCGATAAAATGTTTACATTTCTCCGCGAAATGTTTACATTCGGGCAAATTCGGGCGCACTCAACCAGAAGGATGTTAAAATCGACTTCAAGATCCTTACGGCGGCTGACTGCCTCGAAGTATCGTTTCTGAATTCCCCTTGAAGTCAGACAACGGTACTTGTCATAAATCTCTTTGTCGAACATCCCTCGTCTGATAGAAGCCTCTATTATTTCGGAAACGACGCTCCCACCCAGCCCGATCCTGCGGGCGAACAAAAGCGCAACCTCCTCTGTCCATTCAATGTAGTAACCCTCCTTGCCGTAAATCTCCTGCAGCAAGTGAACGACTACACCAAATCCTGTCAAGCCATATTCTGCTTCTATCAGTTCAAACTTGCGATCCAACGCAACATCCAGCGGAAAGAAGTCCAGCCCGCTTTTTGTTGTCATGTCACCGCGCTACCTCCGTCCAGCGAATACCGGGCAAAGCTTGTCCGTTCGCCGTATCTGTTTTTCCCGGTCACGATCTCGCTTTTGATGGGAACGCCACGGGATTTCAGATCCCAGATTCGCGCTCCCAGCCGGTAGCAGCCATATTCGGAAACGGCCTCGGCCTGCGTAATGGAACCGTAGTCCTGCAAATGGCGCAGGATGCGCTCACATTGTGTCATCCTCCGTCCACCGCCTTTTGGGCGTTTCGGAGCCGCCATGCCCAACGTGCCTTTTTACGACGAACCGCATCTCTTATTCCGCGAGAATCCGGGTTAAAATAGGCCACTCTTGCGCAAAGGAGAACATCTCCGATTTCCTCGGCCACACGATCGATTGCCTCGCTCTGTCTCACCGGCGTAGGATTTGTCCCATCCAGAACACGCCGGAGTTTCAGCGCCGCCTGTGCCAGCTCCGCCGCTTCTTCGGCAAGCTGTGCCAAAGCCTCACAGGCGGAAATTCTGCTGCGGATGTACTTCATATCGTCCATTTCGTTCCCCTCCTATACTTCTTTGATTCGGATGCCGTGAACGGAAAGCATCAGCTTACGTTTAATCTTGTATGCCTCCGTCCGAAAACCCTTTGTGTCCTCGACGACGAGTTTTCCGTCCCGGTGATATACAAAATCGGCTATGTAGCTGCATTCCTTTTCCAGCACCTTTCCGGACTTGAAATGCCCTTTTTTCGGGCCTTTTGTGTATATCTCATTGCACCATTCCCGCTGCGCCGGAATCAGGACATATTTCACTTGCCGCCGCAAATCCGATATTTCCCCGGCGCGTTCCAGCAGCTTCAATTCCTGATACCGGGCTGCCTCTTTTTTGCTGTCGAAGGTAATTCCGTCAAGCGTTACCTTCCGGCTGCCGTATTTGCTTCCTGCCATGTTTCACGCTCCTTCGTTTTGATTTGGCGGTTTCACCTCCCACCGCCAAGGCGAAAATTCAAGGTGTACTGTCAATCTTTTTCGGAAAAAATGGATTTTCCCGGTCTAGAACGGAAGTTGCTCGTCGCCGTCCATCTCTGCAAAGTCGTCTGTCGGCGTGCTCGTGCCGCTGTCGGGCTGTCTGTGGCTCGGTGCGCCGTTTTCCCTGCTACCGCAGAAGTAAACGCCTCCCGCAAGGATTTCCGCGCTGCGGCGCTTCTGGCCGTCCTTGTCCGTCCAATTCCGGATTTGCAGCCGCCCCGTAACGACGGCAAGCTGTCCCTTGGTGAAATACTTGGCAACCGTCTCTCCGAGTCCGCGCCATGCTACGCAGTCAATGAAATCGGTCTCCTTCTGTCCGCTTTCCTTGTCGGAAAAATCGCGGTCAACGGCCAGTGTGAAGCTCGCCACGGCAACGCCGCTCTGCGTGCGCCGCAACTCCGGCTCCCGCGTCAGCCGTCCCTGAATCGTGATCGTGTTAAGCATCCGCAGGGCTCTCCGCAGCAACCGGCTCGATCACCTCTCCCGTCTCGGGATCGACTTCAAAATCGGCAACGTTCGGAATGCACGCCATATCGTCGGAAATTTCGGTCTTAACGGTCTCGTCCTGCGAAATGCCGCGTACAAAGTCCGACTTGAGCGGTGCATATTTCAGCACCTTTTTCAGAACGGTCTTTTTCGCCATCTCGTCAAAATTCGTCTGCCACGGACCGTTTCCGTAGGATTTAGAATATTTCTTTGCGTGCGCCGTTACCTCGTCAATGCCCATGACCTGGAAGCCGTAGCCGTCGTCCTTCGTCTTGAACATCGCGTAGTAATAGATCGGCTTTCCGCGATTCCCCTTTGCGGGGATGTGCCGCAGCTTCGGATCAAGGCCAAGCTCATACTGGAACTCGTCGTTTTCGTAGACCGTATGTGCCTGAATGATTGATACCTCCCCGGAACGATACGCCAGATCGATCAAGCCCTTGTAGCCCATCTGGAAGCTGCATTCCAGTTTTCCGTGATTTTTGAACGGGATCAGGTACGCCTGCCCGAGCGGCGTGTTCGGCTCAAGGCCGAGCTGTGCTGCGGTCATCATCGCGCCGAGGAAGCTCTGCGGCGTGCATTCCTTAAGCGTCGGATTTGACGAGAGCGCCGACAGAGTAATTCGACTGAACCGCTCCGGCGTCATAACGGACGGAAGCGCGGCTTTGATTGCCGGGGCCATAACCTCGATGTAGTCCTGAATCGTTGTCGGGTTTTTCTTTTTGGCGATCCCGCCCGCCGCCTGCTGAATTGTACCGGCCATGTTTACTTTTCCTCCTTAGAATTGACTGTGAATCGGAAAGGTCTGCTCTCCGATGTTTTCATGTACTTGTCCGGGATAGTCCCGTGCTCCTTTTCAAAGAGCTTTCTGTCAAAGGTGCTCCTTCGCTGCGTTTTCCACAGAACGGAGAAATTACCGTATTCGCCGCGTTCCGCGCTGCCCATGGATTCCATAATCCGCGCCTGTGCGGCGGCTTTCTTTTCTTCCAGCGCATTAATCTGTCTGCCGCATTCCTCCAGTAGGAATAGGTCGGCGGCACAGCCCGTCAGGTCTGTCGCCGTCTGCGGCTCGCTGACGGGAAATTCCGCATTCAGCGCGTCAATCGTTGATACGGAGCCGTCAACGTCCGGCGGCGTGTCGGTCTGCACCATCTCCCAGAAATCCGCCTCGGCAGCCCGAAGGGCTTCCAGCTCCGCCTCGTCGCGCTCAACGCAAAAGACCTTAAACTCGATGCCGAGCACCAAAACGGCGATATACCACCGGTCGAGGCCGCTGATCAGCAGATAGTGACACGCCTGCACATAATAATTCGTCGGATATTCGCCGTTTTTGAACTTGCTCAGGTGCAGCGCATTTGTCGTCTTGCATTCCAGCCCTGCACGCTCTCCAACGACCAGGCGGTCATAGTTCGCGTGCGCATAGGGCATATCGTCGCGGAATATCGTGTAATTCTCCCGGCGTACCTTTTTCCCGGTCGCCTCGGAAAAGCGCTTCGCAACGTATTCTTCAAGATCGGTTCCGAGCCTGACGGCCTCTTTACCGGAAATATCCTCCGGAACGACCTTTCCGGTTTTTTCCGCCCAAAGCGCATAAGCGGATTTATACGGGTTCAGACCAAGGATTGCAGCAGCGTCCGAGCCGCCGATTGTGTCGGCGCGGAGCCTTGTCCACTCCTCCCTGCTGAGCTGTACCGTCGGTACTTTACGAAGCATCCGCAAATTCCTCCGCATACATGGCGAGAATGTTCAGCGCCTTTGCGATCTCGCCGGTCGTAAAGTTGTCGTTGATGCTTGTCCGGCAGCATTCCTTGCAAAGCGGCGTGTCGTCCCAGACAAAAACCTCGTCCTCTCCGCGCAGCACGCAGCCGCAGTCGGCGCATCGGACAACATCCGGCTCTCTCACCGGTTCGGGATAACCCGTCGCCATTGCCCTCGCAATGGCCGGATGGTCGGGAAGGTTCATTGCTTTCGATTCCTCCGTTTCATGATTTTCTGTTGTGTCCGTACCGCGTGATCGATCTGTTCGCTCCTGATTGCCTCCTCGGCTCGTTTCTTTTCCAGAAGCTCGCGGAATGCGCGGTACTTGTCGCATACGCTGTGACAGTTAAAATTCTCGGTCACGCGCCGTACCGGGCACAGATAACACGGCGCCGAGCCTACCTGCATCCTAACCGCCCCCTTTCGCTGCTCTCAGAACCTCAGGCCGGTAAAGCTCCTCGACGGAGCAGCCGAGCGCGTGAGCGATTCTCGGAAGCTGCGTCGCCGACGGAATCGCCCCGGAGTTTTCCCACTGCGAAACGACGGACGGCGCATAGCCGAGGCGTTTGGAAAGCGCCGTCTGCCCGATCCCGGCCGCAATGCGCAGCTCACGGAATCGGAAATAAGGGTTTGGACGTCCCATGTTCTCTGTCTCCTTTGTGTTTAAGTTGGGGGACTTTCAGGATGAATCCCCCGGAACCTCGTATATGGAAAGGAGAGTCCCGAATGCGAAGTTGTGTGACCGCGCGGCGCTCATAGCACCTCCGGGCGGTACAGGTCGTTTACCGTGCACCCAAGCACCCGCGCGATCTCCGGGAGCGTCGCGGAGGGCGGCATGTTCTTACCGCTCTCCCAGTTGTTCACCGACTGTTTTGAGTAGTTCAGGCGTTCGGCAAGCTCCTGCTGCTGAATGCCCTTCTTTAGCCGCAGCTCCCGGATGCGGAAATATGTAGATTTTCGTTTCATGTCAAACTCTCAGTATTCCGGCAGAAGCAGCACGTCGCCGGGGCGAATCATTGCGCCGCAGCCGTTCTTTTGTTCAATCTCCCACACGATGCTGCGGGGGTCGTAATCTTCGCCGTAGGCGCTTGCAATGCCCCACAGCGTGTCACCGCTGCGCACGGCGTATTCCCGCCAGCCCGTCGGCGCGGGCGGCGCGGACAGCTTCAGCAGAAGCAGCAGCGCCAGCGCCGCAAACGGAAGCGCAAAAGCCACACGTCTGGCCGTCCTCATACTGCCACCCCCGTTTTTTCTTCGAGCCACCGCAGGAAATCCACGCGGAAGATCTGCACCGTTCTCCTCCCGGTCATGCCGACGGAGCTGACGCGCCCGAACGGGAGCAGCCCGTTCTCGATATCGTCCGTAACTCTCATGTTGGAGCAGGGAATCCCGTGCTCCCGCATCATGGTGCAGCACTCAGCGACTGACAGCACCGCACTGCTGTTCTTTTTCATGTTTTGACCCTCCTGTAGTCATTCTGCCGCTCTCAGTTTTTTGCGGTTTCCTCCGCAGCGGCGTTTTCCGAAATTTCCATGCCGGTGGCAAGGCCACAGGCGTATGCCTCCGCGAGCTTTGCCGCCATGGCGCGCTTATCCTCGGGGATCTGATTCATGATCTCCGCGCTCTCTCCGGCGGCTCTCTTTACATCTTCTGACATGCTTTCACCTCCTTTTTTGTAATTGTTTGCATTTCCCGCACACGCAGCGAAAGATCCCTTTTTTATCTCTGCCGCATTGCGACCCATGAATTTCATATCCGACCTTTTTGCTGGCGAAATTGCGATCATCGTTCATCATCCGGAACAGTGTGAGCGTTAAATTAGGGCTACCGAGTTTTTCATATTCCCTCTCGATCAGGAACAACCTATATCCGGGGCATTGCGCCTGTCCGCAGCTGTATGTAGTTCCTTTGAGCCAGCAGTTACATTCCTCTCGGAGC
This sequence comes from uncultured Oscillospiraceae bacterium, assembly GCA_934645175.1. Classification (GTDB taxonomy): domain Bacteria; phylum Bacillota; class Clostridia; order Oscillospirales; family Oscillospiraceae; genus JAZOXB01. The sequence continues at coordinate 88,497 of CAKUDE010000003.1, read as the reverse complement.
TTCGCTCCGCACTTGCAGCAGAAGTTAGCGTTATCGTTGACTTCTGTCTTGCATTTAGGGCAGATCATGTTGATACCTCCCTCCCTGACTTTTTCCGGGTCAGGGAGCATTGCGTTTTCTGTCATTTACCTCACCCCCTCAAAGCTCGGTTCGTTTCCCTCGCTTGCGAGGCTATCATACCACGCTTAGCTAGGCTTTGTCAAGGTTTTCTCTCACATTTTTTCGGAATTCGGAAAAATAAACTTGACAAAGCTAGGTTTTTGGTGTATTCTCAGTGCGACGGGAGGTATTGAAAAATGAACGCCATTGGAAACAGAGTCAGAGAGATTCGAAAAGAGAAAAAACTAACTCAAAAGGCACTTGCCGAAAAGCTCGGAATGTCCGAAAATTACATTTGGCAAGTTGAAAAAGGAGAACGATTCCCCAGCGACCGCACCATTGCGGACATCTGCCGCGTGTTCGGCGTGAATGACGTCTGGCTCCGTACCGGGGTCGGGGAAATGTACGCGCCGAAATCCCGCAGGGAGGAGCTTTCCGAAATATTCGCAGACGTGATGATCGGTCAGGACGATAAGAGCCGCCTGATTCGCGCGATGGCCAGAATGCCGGACGAAGCCTTCCCTGCGTTCTGTGCTTTTCTCCGTCGGCTCTCCGAACAGCTGCAAGAGGAATAAAAAAACAGACGCTCCACGTCGGAACGTCTGTTTTCACTATGTATCGCTTATTCTGCCGTTGTTTCTTTCGCCTCAGCCCACTTCAGTGCCATGCGGTAAAGCCATAAAAGCCGCTCATAAGGGACCTCTTTTAGAACGTCGTGGATCGCCCGGATCATCATCTCTTTTTCTTTTTCCGTCATTTTTTCTTCCTCCCGTAAAATAATTGTTGAAATTCGCCGAAAGACGTGTTATTATCATAGTATAATTTTGAATAAAATGACACGCCGCGTTTTTCTGTTGTGTTTGCCCGGCCGCCGTGCCACCGAACGACCGGGCGTTTGCAGGATGAAGCGTCTTTGCCGTTGGCTCTGTGCCCCTCGGCGCTTCCAGCATAGCCCATATACCGCCATGGTGTAAATAGCCAGTTCCGCCGTTTTCGCGTCTTTTTCGCCACAAAATGCGTTTTTTTAAGTCAGGAGGGGGTTTTATGGATCTTTCAAACGTTGATCTTGGCGTTCTTCTCGCCGAATTGGAGGAAAAGCGTCAATCGCTGCACCTTTCGTATCAAAGCGTCGCCGACGCCTGCGGCGTGTCTCAAACGACCATTATGCGGATCTTCAAACGGAAGGTCGAGCCGACGGCGGCGATGCTGCAGAAGATCGCAAGCGCCGTAAAATACGAATCTTCCTCCTCGGCGCTCATTCCGCAAGGCTACTCGCCGGAGGAATATATCAAATACCAGCAGGAGCTTATGGATCAGGAGCGGCAAATCCACGAACGCCGAGCTCGTCAGCAGGAGGCGCATTATAATATGCTGCTGCACAGGGGGCACCGCACGACGCTGATCCTGTCCATCATTCTCACGCTTCTTGTCGCAGCCTTTATCATCTGGCTGATCATTGACGTCATGCACCCAAATATCGGGTGGGTTCAGAGATAGGGGGTTTTTGAATATGGAATGTCTGAAATGCAAAAAGAGCATCCCGGAGGATGCTCTTTTCTGTCCTTACTGCGGGAAAAAGCGGACCGTAGCCCAGCCGAGGAAGCGCAAAAAACGCGCAAACGGCATGGGAACCATCTGTAAAAAGTCCGGAAACCGCGCCAAGCCGTGGGAAGCACAGAAAAACGGCGTGTATATCGGCCTCTTCGCCACAAGATTTGAAGCGGAAAAGGCGCTTGAGAGCGTGCGTGAGCTTCGGACGGACGAAATGCTGAACATGACATTTTCCGAGGTATACGCAAAATGGCTCCCGGAACACAGCAGAGAAATCGGAGCCAGTGGAAAAAGCAATTACGAGGCCGCGTACCGTCACTGTTCCGCCCTTTATGGCTGCGCCTTCCGGAAACTGCGAACGTCGGACTTTCAGGCGGTGATCACCGCCATGGAGGAAAAGGGGCTGTCGAAATCCAGTTGTGAAAAGGTTGTGCAGCTTTTCGGGCAGCTCTCGAAGTGGGCGATGCGCGAGGAGATCACGCACACAAACTATGCACAGTTCGTGACAATCGTCGCAAAGCAAAAGACGACCAAGCAGCCGTTTACAAGTGAGCAGATTGAAGCAATCCGAACGTCCGGACATCCGGCGGCGCAGATCGCAATGATCCTCCTCGGGACAGGCTGCCGCCCGAATGAGCTGTTTTCGGTTCCGACAGAAAACTGCTACGAGAACTATTTCATTTCCGGATCAAAAACAGAAGCGGGAAGAAACCGCGTAATCCCCGTAAGCCCTATTGGATTTGACGCCTATTCAAAGCTCAGGGAAAGCGCCGTTTCGTCCGGAGCAAAGCACCTGATCGACGCATACGGTGGGAATCACAAGTATGTAAACTACGCCAAGCGCGACTGGAAAGAGCTGATGAACGCCGTCGGAATTGAAGGAATGACGCCTTATAATTGTCGTCACTCATTCACAACGCTGGCCGTCCAGTCCAATGTAAAGCCCGAGATTTTGCAGAAAATTCTCGGCCACGCAGACTACAGTACCACCGTCGAGGTCTATACGCATCTCGACGCCGACGAGGTTATCAGAGAAGCGCAAAGGGTCACGGTTACAGACAAATTACAGGCACGCAAAATTTAGACTAAAGTTTTTTGCCTGAAAAAGCAGGAAAACAAAGAAAAACACCTCAAAATCATCCGATTTCAAGGTGTTTTGTGGTGACCCGCAGGAGATTCGAACTCCTGACCCATTGCTTAAAAGGCAATTGCTCTACCTGCTGAGCTAGCGGGTCATATGCAACCGACGGGACAGCTCCGTTTCTCCGAAAAAACAGGCAGCCGGAGCAAAGCAAACTTTGCTCCGGCTTGGCTGGGATGGCAGGATTCGAACCTACGGATGCCAGAGTCAAAGTCTGGTGCCTTACCACTTGGCGACATCCCAATGTGGTCCAGCTCCCATTGGATTGAGAGAAAGGGAAAATGGGGTGAGCGAAGGGACTCGAACCCTCGATCTTCAGAGCCACAATCTGACGCGTTAACCAACTACGCTACGCCCACCATATTCTTCCCGGCCGATGCTCCGCCCGTTGGTACGCCAGAAGGGACTCGAACCCCCCACCTACTGCTTAGAAGGCAGTTGCTCTATCCGGATGAGCTACTGGCGCGTATGGAGCGAGTGATGGGAATCGAACCCACGCCCACAGCTTGGAAGGCTGTTGTACTAGCCGTTATACTACACCCGCGAGTCGAGCTCAGCATCAGCCATAAGATAATAGCATATGAAACGGGGATTGTCAACCGTTTTTTGCTGTTTTTGCAAATTTTCGTCCCCCGAAGCCGGGGGACGAAAATTCGGATTCAGAGCATTGCATCCAGACGCGCCACCGCATCGGCAATCGAGCCGTCCGAGCAGGGGCAGAGCCGTGTATAACCGCCCGAAAGCACCTCCGGGTCGGCATCCGCCGGACAGAAAGCGATGTCCGCCTCGCGCAGCATGGAAATATCGTTCTGTGCGTCGCCCGCACAGACCAGCATACGGCGGCCGAGATCGTTGGCCAGCTTACGTGCCGCCTGCCCCTTGTGGATGCCGATGGGGTTCAGCTCGAGAATATAGGGCATGGAGCGGACCGCCTCAAAGCGCCCCTCGGAAAGCCCCTTCAGGTAGACAAACAGGCGGTCATAGCGCGCCTGATCCCAGGAGGCAAGCTGCTCGTCGGTCAGGAAGGGCGGGTCGCCCGCGAAGCCGTAAACCGCCAGCTTAAAACAGGTTTCGGGCGGATCCTCCCCCGGCTGCAGATAGACGAAGGGCACGCCGCTCTGCGCCAGCGCCGCATCGTGGGTTTCACTCGGCCCAAGGCAATAATGCCTCCCGACGCTTTGAAGCTCAATATGCGCGCGCGGCTCGAAATCGAGCAGCTTTTTGGCAATTTGTCCGATACCCGCAGGCATGGGGTGGCCGTAAATCAGCCTGTTTGTACGGAAGTCATAGCGCGCGCCGCCGTTAAACAGCAGGCAGGGCGCATTGACCGGCACCAGCTCGGCCTTTTTCCGAAATTTGGGAATGCTGCGCCCGCTGGCGACAGTGAAGATACCGCCATCCGCCATAAACCGTTCGATCGCACGCAAATTCTGCGGCGGCACGGTGTTATCCAGTGCGCTGAGGGTATGGTCAAAGTCGCTGGCAAACAACAGGTCGGAGAATTTTCCCATAGCTCAGAGTCCGGCCTTGTCGAGGATTGTCGGGACGTTGCGTTCGGCGCCGATGGCCATGATATGTACGCCGTCACAAAGGCCGCGTGCGCGAAGCTCACGGATAAGCTGCGCCGCCATATCGATACCGGCCTTTGCGGGAAGACCCTTCACGCCGGTCTGCTTGCCCTGCTCGGCCGCTTCGGCGAGCTTCTCGATCATCCAGTCCGGCACATCGATGCCGGGGATGTTCTCATTCATGTAGCGGGCCATTCCGGCTGCCTTGAGCGGGATCACGCCTGCCATCAGGTGGACCTTGATATTCTCCTTCTCAACCTCATTAACAAAGCGCTCCAGTGCCTCGACGGTAAAGACGGCCTGCGTCTGCACGAAGCGTGCGCCCGCATCAACCTTCTTCTTGAGCTTGTTGATTTGGAGCCACATCGGCTCATAGACCGGCGTAACGGACGCACCCTTGTAGAACGTGGGCGTGGAGGCCATGGCATTGCCGCCGCAGTCCGTCTGCGTCTGCTCCATTTGGGTCAGCATCCGCAGGATACCGACGGAATCCAGATCAAACACGGGCTTCGACGCCTTGCAGTCGCCGACGACGGGGTGGTCGCCGGTCAGGGCAAGCATGGTATCGATACCGAAGGCAGCGGCGGAGAGGAACTCGCTCTGGATGGCCATACGCGAGCGGTCGCGGCCGGTCATCTGGAGGATCGGCTCCACACCGGCCTGCTTGAGCGCGATGCAAAGCCCCATCGACGATGCCTTGAGGCACGCCGATTGCATATCGGTAACGTTTACGCCGTCTACACGGTCGGCCAGCAGCCTGCCGACTTCGATCTGCTCGGAGAAATCGTAGCCCTTGGGGGGCGCCATCTCGGCAGTCACAGCGAACTTGCCGGACTCAAACGCCTGTTGCAGCTTGCTCATTTCCTGACCTCCCTCAGATTGACGTTTTGCGGATGAATATGGCTTGCATGGTCGTCCAATGTGCTCTCCATGCGATCAAGCTGACCGATCTCCTGCATCCGCTCGTAGATTTGAATCCATGCGCAATCGTTATTCGGGTCAACCTCGCACTTGCCGTTCTTCTGGCCGCCGCAGGGGCCGTTGACCAGCGATTTGGCGCACTTCGTGATCGGGCAGATGCCGCCCGTCTCGCCGAGAACGCAATCGCCGCAGGTCAGGCACATCTCATGGAAAATGCCGACGCGCTCGGTCTGACCGACGAAAATCGTGTCGTTTGCGGGGTAAACCGGCAGCTTCGCATTCTGCGCAACGGTCTGGCAGCCACTGCCGCAGGCCATGGAGATCAGCGCCTCCGGCTCGGCAGCCAGCAGCGGCTTAAGCTCACGGCGGACAACCATTCTATGGCAGCTCTCATCGGGCAGGGCGATGCCGACGACCTCATAGCCGCGGGCCTCGAGTGCTTCCTTCATCTCGTTGCACTCCTTTTCCCCGCCGACGGCGCAGGCGCTGGCGCAGCTCTTGCAACCTATGATTGCGACCTTCTTGGCATTGCCGAGCATGGAGAACACAGCCTCCGGCGGCTTCTTCTTGGAAACGATCATGGATTTTGCAGCTCCTTTTTGGTTTGTTCGGGAACGTTTCTGTCATTATAGCGTAAGGTTCATTCTTTCGCAATAGGAAAAAGCGGCCGACGGCCGCTTTTTCACATATTTTTTACACGGAGGCCCGCTTTTTTACCGCGTTTTCTCCGGTTTAAATCGGACGCTCAATAGGTTACCAGATACTTTCCCAACTCCCATGCGCTGACATGGGTGCAGTATTCCTCCCACTCGCGATTCTTGCCTTCCAAATATTGCGCCAGGACGTGCGCTCCAAGCGCCTCGCAGATCACCGGATCGGCCTTCAGCGCCTCGATGGCCCCGTACAACGTGCCGGGCAGATTCTCGATCCCGTTCTCACGGCGCTGCTGCTCATTCATGGCGAAGATGTTGTCGGTGATCTCCGGCGGAGGCGTCATCCCTTTTTCAATACCGTCCAGGCCTGCCGCCAGGCAAACGGCGAAGGCCAGATAAGGATTACAGGCCGGATCCGGGCAGCGCAGCTCTACACGAGTCGCCAGACCGCGCGAAGCAGGAATACGGATCAGCGCCGAGCGGTTGGACGCGCTCCACGCCAGATAACACGGCGCCTCGTAGCCCGGCACCAACCGTTTATAGCTGTTGACCAGCGGATTGGTAATGACGGTCATGCCGCGGACGTGCGCCAAAAGGCCTGCGATGAAGCTGTATGCCTCCTTGGAAAGGCCACGCGGGTCGGACGGGTCGCAGAACACGTTTTTCCCGTCCCTGAACAGAGACATATTCGTATGCATTCCCGAGCCGTTGATCCCGAAAATCGGTTTCGGCATGAACGTGGCATGCAGACCGTTTTTCATGGCAAGTGTTTTGACGGCAAGCTTGAAGGTCATCACCTTGTCCGCCGCCGCCAGCGCGCTGTCATAGCGGAAATCGATTTCATGCTGACCGGCCGCAACCTCGTGATGTGACGCTTCGATCTCGTAGCCCATCTCCTCCAGCGCCAGGCAGATTTCGCCGCGTGTGCGCTCGCCCTTGTCCAGCGGACCGAGATCGAAATATCCCGCCTCATCACCGGTCTTTGTGGTCGGACGTCCTTCGGAATCCGTCTCAAACAGGAAAAACTCACACTCAGGGCCAACATTGAACGAATAGCCTCTTTCCTCGGCGCGCGCCAGCACGCGCTTGAGCACGCCGCGCGGATCGCCGATAAAGGGTTCGCCGCTGGTTGTATAGACGTCGCAGATCAGCCGCGCCGTCTTGCCCTGCTCCGGACGCCACGGCAGCAGGGTAAAGCTGTCCAGGTCGGGATACAGATATTGGTCGGATTCATTGATTCGCACAAAGCCCTCAATGGAGCTGCCGTCAAGCATGACGCCGTTGTTCACCGCCTTGCGGATCTGCGAGCGAGTGATGGTCACGTTTTTCAGTTGACCGAAAATATCCGTAAACTGCATTCGGATAAATTCAACGCGTTCCTCCTCGACCATGCGGATAATATCTTCCTTCGTATATTTTGACATTGCAATCGACCTCCCCAGTACAGGAAAAGAATGGAGCCGGCGGAAGCGCCCCACCGGCAGATTTTATGCAACGAATTATAGTGCCGTGTCGGCAGAATGTCAAATACATTTTTGGATGTTCATGCAATTTTGTCGCATGAAACAAAGTCAATACGAATTGAAATTCTGTGTTTAGTGAATTTTTAATCATGGCACGCGCTCTTGCTTCGCCGCCTCTGCACAGAAAAAGCGCCCTCCGCCTTGCGGCGGAGGGCGCCGGGGTCATAGGGTATTACGCTCTGCGATCAGAGGGACGGAGCTCAGTTTTCGCAGTCGTACTCACCGGCACAGGCACGCATGATGATCATGGCGAGCTGGGCACGGGTCAGATCCTCGCGGGGGTTCAGGTTGCCGTATTCGTCACCGATGAAGATGCCGAGCTCGACCATAGCCTTCATGGCATCAACGGCCCAGGGGCTGACCTTATCGGCGTCCTTGAACTCGCTCAGATCCTGCTGAGAAGCTCTCTTGCCGGCAACACGCCACAGCATGACGGCAACTTCCTCGCGGGTTGCATGCGTCATCGGATCGAAGGTTCCGTCGCCGCGGCCAAGGATGATCTCATTCTCGGCGGCCCAGGCAACTGCCTCGGAATACCAGGCATTCTCGGGAACGTCGGTGAATTCGATCTCACCCTCTGCCTCGGGCGAGCCGGAAGCGCGCCAGATAACGGTAGCGACCATGGCACGGGAGGCGCAGCCGTTCGGATCGAACTTGCCTTCGCCGATGCCATTCATGAAGCCGTAGTAGGTAACAAAGTCAACGGCCTCGTGGTACCATGCGGTAACGGGGGTATCGGAGTAGTCGGCAGCGTAGCAGTGCGGCGCAACAACGACTTCCTGCTCGTTGGTGGCGAAGTCCATCGCGATGACGCTGATGTCCTCAAAGTCAAACTCGGAGACATCGAAGGTCACGGTGTGGCTCTGGCCCTTCTCGTCGTCGGAGAAGTTCTCGGCGGCAAGGATATCAAAGTTGCTGTTGGACAGGTAGATGGTTGCGAGGTACTGATCGTCGGAAGCGGTGACGGTGATGGTGTGCGCGATCGGGTCATACTCAACGGACTCGAGCACGGGAGCGGTGTAGTCAACGGTAACGTTGTAGCTCCAGACATTCTCCTGAACGGTGTTGTTGTAGGGCAGCATGACGTCGAAGGAGACGACAGCCTCGGTGCCGGTCGGGACATATTTGCCTCTGGCATCCGTGCCGTCCCATCTGAACTCGGAGGTGTAGGACCAGTAGCCGTTGTCCTCGTTATAGACGGACTTCTTGGCATAGTTCCAGGTGTCGACCAGATAGATTTCACCGGTCTTGGCGTCCTTAACGGTCATCTTGACCTGCTTGGCGTTACGCATGAGATACGGAGCCATGTAGATCTCGTCGGCATAGTAGAAGGAACCGTCGGACAGCTCGGTGGTGAAGGAAATGTGCTTTTCGTTGTACTCCACGGCGTTGAAGGAGTCGAAATCGGTCGTCTGCTTGCCGGCATAGGCGAAGTCAAGCAGATAGCCGAAGCGCTCGGTAACAAGGTAAGCCGTGCTGACGTCGGTGGTGAGATCCATGACGTCCAGATAGGTGAAGCCGTATTCGGCAAAGGTGTGGACGCCGTCGCCGCCGATGCTGGTGGGAACAACGGTAGTCGCGAGGAGGTACTCATACTCCATCGCAACGCGCCAGTCCTCAGCCTCCATGGCGGAAGCCTTGGTCCAGTCGCCGTAGTAAGCGAGGAAGGTGGCATGAACGCCGCGATCACTCTCGTCAAAGAAGGCGACATAGCCTTCGATGTAAGCGCCGTTGGGATACATGGCGTCGAGCATCGTCTTTTCCGCTTCGGTCAGAGTAACGGTGACGGTAACGACGGTCTTGCCGTAGGCAGGAACAACGATCTCGCTGACCTCCTGACCCTTGACGGTATAGGTCACGTCGGCGTCAACCTCGGTAGTGGTCAGGGTGTCGACGAACTCACGGTTGCCGTTGACCGCAAGACGATCCTTGATGATGAGCTCGTCGGCGGCCAGCGTATTGTCGCGGCTTCTGGTGTTGACCAGCTCGACGTCGAAGGTGTAGACACCGGTCTTTTCGGCATCGTCGCCCAGCTCATGGATCGGGTTGGTCATGTAGGTGTTCATCAGAGCGACCAGTGCGTTGAACGCATTGGCAAGGCCGGTGCCCTGCTTACGGACGGAGTAGACTCTGCCGTCCTCGTCGAACAGGATGTTGCCGGTGCTTTCCAGAGCTGCCTTGGCAATCTCTGCGCGCTGAACCTTATCGGTGATGTTGATGCCGTCCTTATCGGAAAGGGCGGAAAGCAGGGTCGCGAAGGTGCCGGCGATGTTCGGGCAGGCCATGGAGGTGCCGGAGTAAACGTCATAGGCATTGGTCGCGCCGGGGACGGAGGAATAGACCATGCCGCCGACACCGGTGATGGTCGGACGGATGTTCAGCTCCGGAGTCGTGCCCCAGTTGGAGAAGTCGCTCATCAGGTAAGCCTGCGGGTTCGGAACGAGGCCGTATTCGGTGACGAAGGTATTGTCGTCGTCATCCTCGAACTTTGCCATCGCGCTCAGCGGAACGGAGCAGGACGGAATGGCGGCGTTCTCAATCTGGAACGAGATCATCTGCTCGGCGGTGTTGACGATAACAACGCCGATGGCGCCCTTCTCGGCAGCAAGGTCAATCTTCTGCTGGAAGGTGGTGGTGCCACGGGAGACGACGGCGATCTTGCCCTCGACGTCCTTGCCCTCGTAGTCGGCTTCCGTGCCGATGCCGAGGCCGATCACATATTCAACTTCCTTACCCTCGAACGCGGGAGCCCAGCGGCCCTCACGGTCGTAGTACATCGTGACGATGCCGTCGGAGATGTTCAGGGTGTTGTAGGGATAGCCGATGTTTTCCATCGAAGCAACGGAGACAACGCCGGGGTAGGTCGACGGAGCGGCAACGGTGCCGTAGTCGGTATACTCGGAGGTGATGTAACCCTTCGTGGAGAACTGAGCCATGGAATACTCGTTGCCTGCGGCGATGCAGACAATGATGCCGGCCGCCTGCAGACGGGCATACATATTACCGAAGACGACAGTCTCAAGGCTGGAGTCATAGGTGAAGCCGTTCTGCGAGCCGATGGACATGCTGATGACATCGGCGCCGAGGCGGTAGGCGTCTTCCATCGCGTAGAAGTAGATATCGGAGGAGGTGCCGCCGGAGTTATCCTTGAAGATCTTCATCGCAAGGAGCTGCGCCTTGGGGGCGGCGCCCATGAAGGACACGAGACCGTCTTCGTCATAGGCGTAGCCGGTGGCGATACCGGCGCAGTGCGTGCCGTGGCCGTTGGTGTCGGTGACATCGTCGTCACGATCCGCGTAGTCATACGCGAACGGAACCTTCATGCTGACGTACTTGCCGTTGGCAACCGCGCGAACGGTGTCGGCCTCGGTCAGCTTGGGCTGCATCTTCTTTTCGTTGAAGTAGACCTGGAATGCCTCATGATCCAGATATGTACCGGTATCGAGGACCGCAATGACGGTGCCCTGGCCTTCAAAGCCGAAGGAAGCAAGGCCGTCGTTGCCCGTTGCACCGGTAATCTGGCCGGCGTAGAAGGACTTCGGAGCCTCCAGCTCGGGCTCGGCGTAGTGGTTGGCGATGTAAACAGCGTCAACACCGGCCAGCGCGGCAATCTTGTCGAGGTCGCCGTAAGCGACGTCGCAGGAGAAGCCGTTGAGCAGGGTGGTATACTCATAAGCAAGCTCGAAGTCGATGCCTGCCATTGCCTTATAGATCACTTCGTGCTCCTGCTTAAGCTGAGCGGTGTACTGCTCAGCCTTCGCGGTGCCGCGCTCTGCGACCTCGGCAGCGGGGGCCTTTTTCAGAACAACGATCGCACGGACAATGTCGTCTGCCGAATACATCGAGCCATTGTCGCGTTTGAACGAAGCACTCTGATAGCCCTTCAGTTTGCCCTCTGCGTTGACGTCCTTCGTGGTGCCGTCCTGTGCAAACGCGGTGCCGAAGCAGCCGAGCACGAGAACCAGCGCCAGAACCAACGCAAGGATACCCTTGAATTTCTTCATGTGTGTTTTCGTCCCTTCCATATAATCTTTATTCCAACCGGATGACTCCGATTAAAATATAAAAGAATTCGGAGAAAGCCTCCACCTTGGGCATATCATACCATTTCTTTCATCGTTTGTCCATACAAAAATCAGAATTTTTTCATAAACTCTCCTGATTTTTTACTGCGCATACCGATGTCGAAGTGTCTCCACCATTGAAATATAGGTGTCACGGCAGCTTGTAAGCTGGCCGTCTGCCAAAAAACGCAGGCAGGGGTTGAGCCAGCGCGCACGGATCTCGGCATAACGCGCCTCCGGCGCGTCACACAACTCGATCGCGGCAACCAAACCGGGCGCGACGGCATAATAGGTCTCAATCAGCGCCTCGCCGCCGGGGCTGCGGTGCAGCCAGCCGTCGCGGAAGGCCCGCAGCGCCTGAAGCTCCACGCAGTCGTCGGGCTTGCCCTCGGCACGGCAAACCGCCGTCGTGATAAAGCACCATTTGCTTGCACGGTAGCCCGTGATAATCTCGTCATAGTTTCCGGGCGTCCAGACCTCGCCGGGAAAGCGGCGCAGCCAGTCCGTTTTCAGCTCCTCACACAGCGCCGGGGCGCAGGAAAGCCGCATCCGCCCGGCCAGCGCAGTAAAAAACAGCGCCAGCGTCGCCTTGTGCGCATAGAGCAGCATGGTGCGCGAGGATTTTTTGCCGAAGCGCGGGTCGGCACGCAGCGCGGTCTCCACGCCGTCAAGCAAGGCCGTCACATAGGGCGTTACGCCGGCCTCGGGCCGTGCGGAAACACAGGCGTCCAGCTCGCGCAGAAGCTGTCCCTGCGCGGCCTCATATTCCGCAAACGCCGCGGCATAATCCGCCTTGCCCATTCGCTTGTAATTCTCCGGATAGTCCAAAATCGCGGCCGGAAGCCGTTTTGCCACGCTCTGCGCAAGCGCATCGGAAAACTCCGGCTCCTGCTTCAATACGACCGGCCGGCCGCAGTACAGGCAGGAAAACTCCGTCAGCTCTGCCGGAACGGAAAAGCGCTTGCCGCAATGCGGGCAGGTGCGTTCGATCAATTCGGGCATATTATCAGCTCCTTTGTCGATATTTTTTCATATTTTTATCGTCCTGTCAATCCCCGTCTGCGCGGTAACGGTGCGCACCGACGGAAAAAAGCGCTCTGCGACGTACATTTTTTACCGCGCAATGCAAATACTAGCGGCAAAGAAATGAGGCGATACCATGCAGACCTTTTCGATGCCGACGGCGCTATGCTTCGGCACGGATGCGCTGAGCCGTCTGGAAACGCTGGATGCAAAGCGCATTTTGCTCGTAACCGACCCCTTTTTTGAACAGAACGGTACGGCCGCACGGCTGGCGGCACACTGTCGGAACGCCGAAACGGAGATTTTCTCCGGCGTGCAGCCGGATCCGGACACACAGACCATCGCCGCAGGGGTAAAGCGGCTGAACGAATTCTCGCCCGAAGCGGTCGTCGCGCTCGGCGGCGGCTCGGCCATCGACTGCGCCAAGGCAATGCTCGCCATGAGCGACTGCGCTGCGCGGCTCATCGCCGTGCCGACCAGCTCCGGTACCGGCTCGGAGGTGACGAGCTTCGCCGTCGTAACGCATGAGGGCGTGAAGTATCCGCTTGTTGAACCGCGTCTGCGGCCGGAGCTGGCGATTCTGGACGACGGGCTGCTTGCCTCCCTGCCCCCGGCTCTCGTGGCCGACGCGGGTATGGATGCGGTAAGCCATGCGCTGGAGGCGCTGGCAGCCACCGGCGCCTCGGCATTTTCCGATGCCTTCGCACTGACGGCGCTGCAAACGCTGCTGCACGAGTTGCCGCGCTCCTTTGCAGGAGAGCTTTCTGCGCGCGCGGAGGTCCATCGCGCCGCGACAATGGCGGGCGCGGCCTTCGACAACGCGGGACTCGGTCTGTGCCATGCTCTGTCCCACGCGATCGGCGGGCGCTTCCATGTACCGCACGGACGGCTCAACGCCGTGCTGCTGCCCCACGTCATACAATTTAATCTGCAGTCCGTCCCCGAGATCTATCGCCGGGCCGCCGTATTCTGCGGGCTGAGCGGCACTCAGGCGCTGCGCTTCTGCCTCAAGCGGCTGCGTGCGCGGCTGAAGCTGCCGGAAACGCTGCGCGCCTGCGGTATTGCGCCCGAAGCGCTGCGGGAGGCCTCCGACGGTATCATAAGCGCGGCCCTTGCCGACCCCTGCGCCGCCGCAAACCCGCGTAACGCAACAGAGACGGAGCTTCTTGCACTTCTGGAGGCGGCGCTATGAGTGAAACGCTTCGTTCCGTAGGCATCGACATCGGCACAACAACCACACAGCTCGTTTTTTCGGAGCTGACCGTACAGAACGAGGGCGCGGCCTTTTCCGTGCCCAATTACGCCATCACGGATAAGCGCGTCGTCTACCGCAGTGCGGCGCACTTTACCCCGCTGCGCTCCGAGACGGAAATTGACGCCGAGGGTGTGCGCAGTATCGTCGCGCGGGAATATGAAGCGGCGGGCGTAGCGCGCGGCGACGTACAGACCGGCGCGGTTATCATCACCGGAGAAACGGCGCGCAAGGAAAACGCCCGGCAGGTACTCGACGCGCTGGCGGGCTTTGCGGGCGACTTCGTCGTAGCGACGGCAGGCCCCGCACTGGAGAGCGTATTGGCGGGTAAGGGTGCAGGCGCGGCAAGTCTCTCCGAGCGCGAGCACCATGCGGTACTGAATCTTGACATCGGCGGCGGAACGACCAACTTTGCCCTGTTTAACTGCGGAGCGCTGTGTGATACGGGCTGCATCAATGTCGGCGGACGGTTGATGAAGCTTGACGCCGACGGAACGGTGCGCTATGTCTCGCCGGTTTTGGCTCCTTATTTTTCCTTCCCGCTCGGCAGCCGCGTCACGCCGGAGACGCTGCGGCCGGTGATCTCCCTGCTGACACAGCTTCTGGAGGAGGCGGCGGGACTACGCCCGCGCAGCGAACGGCTGGCGCATTTTATCACCGACCGTTTGCCCCAATGGCCGGACGGGGCGGTACTGAGCTTCTCCGGCGGCGTCGCGGAGCTGATAGAAAAGACTCCGGACAATCTCTTCGCCTTCGGCGATCTGGGCGTGCTTCTGGGCCGCGCAATCCGCGAAAGCCGCCTGTGCGCGGAGCGCTGGCGGCTGGGCGAACAGCGGCTGCGTGCTACGGTCATCGGCGCAGGCAGCTACACGACGGAGCTTTCCGGCAGCACGATCTTCTGCGACGGCGCAGCGTTTCCGCTGAAAAATCTGCCCGTTGCCGCGCTGAGCAGGGCGGACGAGTCCCTGGAGCCGGCAGCGCTGGCGCAGCGCGTGCAGACGGCGCTTGCGCCCTATGCCGGGCAGGAGGCAGTCGTTGCGTTGCACGGTCCGCGTTCGCCGGGCTACGCACAGCTTTCCCGTCTGGCCGACGGGCTGGCAGGCGGACTGACGAACGTCCCCTTCCCTATCGTGGCCGTCCGCGAGGACATGGGCAAGGCGCTCGGGCAGGCTCTGGGGGCGCGGCTGCACCGCCCGCTGGTATGCCTTGACGGCGTGCTTCTGCCCGAAGGAAGCTACCTGGATATCGGCGCGCCCGTCGCGGGCGGTGCGGCGCTGCCGGTCGTGGTGAAAACGATACTATTGTAAGCAAGGAGTGTCGGCATGAAGCTGAAAACACGGCTGTTCGGCAAGGTTTATGCCTTTCGTGATGTGAAAGACGTACTTGCCAAGGCCAACGAAGAAAAATCCGGCGACCGCCTCGCGGGCGTAGGTGCGGAGAGCGCCGCCGAACGCGTTGCGGCCAAGGTCGTTTTATCGGAGCTGACCGTCCGTGACCTCCGGGAAAACCCTGTCGTACCCTACGAGACCGACGAGGTTACACGGATCATTCAGGACGATCTGAACGAAACGATCTATGCGGAGATCCGGAATCTCACACTCGCCGAGCTGCGGCACCGCATTCTCTCCGAGACGACCGACGGCGAGACGCTGGCACGGCTGTCGCGCGGACTGACCAGCGAGGGCGTTGCGGGCGTATGCAAGCTCATGAGCAACCTTGATCTGATCTATGCGGCGAAAAAAATGCGCGTAACCGCGCACTGCAACACAACCATCGGTCTGCCCGGCACGCTCTCGTGCCGTCTGCAGCCGAACCACCCGACGGACGATCTCGACGGCATCCTTGCATCGCTGTGCGAGGGACTGAGCTTCGGCGCGGGTGACGCGGTTCTGGGACTGAATCCGGCGGGCGACAGCGCCGAGCGTGCCAAACAGGTGCTTCTGCGTTTTGAGGAGATTCGCCGCCGCTTTGACATCCCCACGCAGAGCTGCGTGCTGGCGCATATCACGACGCAGATGCGCGCCGTGGAGGCCGGTGCGCCCGCCGATCTGATTTTCCAGTCCATCGCCGGTTCGCAGAAGGGCAACGAAGCCTTCGGCTTTGACGCGCAGACCGTTGAGACGGCGCGGCAGCTCGCGCTCTCGCGCGGTACCGCCACGGGGCCGAACGTGATGTATTTTGAAACGGGACAGGGCTCCGAGCTGTCCAGCGAGGCGCACCACGGTGCCGATCAGGTGACAATGGAGGCCCGCTGCTACGGCTTTGCACGGCATTTCAAGCCCTTCCTGGTCAACACGGTCGTCGGCTTTATCGGGCCGGAATACCTCTACGACGCACGGCAGGTGCAGCGCGCCGGTCTGGAGGATCATTTCATGGGCAAGCTCTCCGGGATCCCGATGGGCTGTGACGCCTGTTATACAAACCACATGAAGGCCGATCAGAACGATATCGAAAATCTGGCGGTACTGCTCACCGCCGCCGGCTGCAACTATTTTATGGGGATCCCGCACGGCGACGACGTTATGCTCAATTACCAGACCACGGGCTTCCGCGACACGGCTGCGCTTCGCGAGCTGTTCGGTCTGACGGCCATTGCTCCCTTCCAGCGCTGGCTGGAACGCATGGGCTTTGCGGAGAACGGGCATCTGACCGCCAAAGCGGGCGACGGCTCCGTACTTCTGGGGAAGGAGGCGCGGAAATGAACAAAGAAGAACTTCGTGCGCTCGTTGCGCAGCTTTTACAGGAGCGGAGCACGGCGCAGCAGCCCGCCGCGCCGCAGGTACAGGCAGACGACACGGACCTTCTGCCGGACATCACGCAGATCGATCTGCGCAAGCTCTATCTGGTCGACGCACCGCACAACGGCGCGGATTTTCTGGCGCTCAAGGTCAAAACCCCCGCGCGGCTCGGTGCAGGGCGGGCGGGGGCACGCTATCGCACCGAAACGCTGCTGCGCTTCCGCGCGGATCATGCCGCAGCACAGGACAGCGTATTTTCCCTCGTACCGGAGGATTTTGCGAAGGCGCACGGCTGGATCCCCGTGACGACGGAATGCCGCGACAAGGACGAGTATCTCACACGTCCCGATCTCGGGCGGCGCTTTGACGAAGCCAACGCCAAGGTTGTTTCCGAGGTCTGCGGCGGAAAGCGGGTACTGCTGGTCGTAGGCGACGGTCTTTCCTCGGCGGCGATTGAAGCCAACGCACCGGACTGCGCACAGGCAATCACCGAAGGACTGAAAACCTACGGCATCGAGCTCGGCAAAACGCTTTTTGTGCGCTACTGCCGCGTCGGCGCGTCCGACCACATCGGCGACCTGACGGGCTGCGAGCTGGTATGCCTGCTCGTCGGCGAACGGCCGGGACTGGTGACAAACGAATCCATGTCCGCCTATTTGACCTATCAACCGCATCGCGGCATTTCCGAATCCAAGCGAACGGTCGTTTCCAACATTCACCGTCAGGGGGTCGGCGCAGTGGAGGCGGGCGCGCACATCGCTTCGCTCATCGACCGGATCCTGAAGCAGCGCGCCTCCGGCGTCGATCTGAAGGAGGGCGGCGCATGAGGGGCGATGCCGTCGGCGTCAACGTTCTGAGCGTCCGCTTCCTTGCGGGCATGACGCCGGAGCTGTGCGCCGCACTGGGGCTGAGGAGTGCATACCGCTCCGTCGGGCTGATTTCCACGGACAGCGACGACGCAACTTATATCGCACTCGACGAGGCGACGAAACGCGCCAATGTGGAGGTCAGCTATGCCCGCAGTCTCTACGCAGGCGCGAAAAACGCCTCGACGCCGCTGGCCGGCGAGGTCATCGGCATACTCGGCGGCGAAAGTCCCGCCGAGGTGCGCAGCGGCATGGCGGGCGCGCTGGAGCTGCTGCACGGCGGCGTGAGCTTCCGCACGGCGGACGACGCGGGCGGCGTGATCTATCTGGCGCACTGTGTCGCCCGGACGGGCAGTTACCTGTCGGGCCTTGCGGGTGTGGCGCAGGGCGAAGCGCTGGCCTACCTCATCGCCCCGCCGGTAGAGGCAATCTGCGGGCTGGACGCGGCGCTCAAGGCCGCTTCGGTGCGGCTGGCGCACTTTTTTGCACCGCCCAGCGAGACGAATTTCGGCGGCGGACTGCTGACGGGCACGCAATCGGCGTGCCGCGCAGCCTGCGACGCCTTTGCCGCCGCCGTATGTGCGGCGGCGCAGAATCCCTTGGAAACCGGAGGATACGATGGACTTCGACCGTGATCTTTTGTCGCGCCAGCAGGCGCGCGAACTTCTGGAGGGTGCGCAGCGCGCCTTCCGTGAACTGAGCCGTCTTCCGCAGGAAAAGCTCGACCGCTTCGCTTCGGCAATCGCCGAAGCCGGGGAACGGAACGCCGAGCCGCTCGGACGGCTCGCCTGCGAAGAGACGGGCTTCGGCAATCCGCAGGACAAGGCGGAGAAAAACCGTTTCGCCTCACGGCGCGTGTTCGACGCCGTGCGTGAAATGAAAACCGTCGGCCTGCTGCGCCGTGAGCCGGGGCTGTGGGAGATTGGCGTGCCGGTCGGCGTGATCGCGGGCATCGTGCCCTCGACAAACCCGACCTCGACCGTGCTCTACAAGAGCATCATTGCTCTCAAGGCAGGCTGCGCCATCGTCTTTTCGCCGCATCCGGGCGCGGTAAACTGCACGCGCAAGGCCGCGCAGGTCGCGCAGGAGGCCGCCGAGGCGGCGGGCTGTCCGCGCGGGGCAATCGCCTGCCTGCCCACGCCGACGATGGACGCGGTGCAGGAGCTGTTCCACCACCGCCACACGCGGCTCATCCTTGCCACCGGCGGCGGCGCAATGGTCAAGGCGGCCTATTCGTCCGGCAAGCCCGCCATCGGCGTGGGCGCAGGCAACGGTCCCGCCTATATTCACCGTTCGGCAGACATTCCCCGCGCCGTTTCAGACATTCTGCGCTCAAAAACCTTTGACAACGGTACGATCTGCGCTTCGGAGCAAAGCGTCATTGTAGAGCGCTGCTGTGCCGAGCGCGTAAAGGCGGAATTCCTGCGGCAGGGAGCCTATTTCCTGTCCGAGAGCGAAGCCGCCGCGGTCGGAAGGCTCCTGCTGCGTGCCGACGGATCGATGAATCCGCAATGCGTGGGCAAAACCGCACAGGCCATCGCCCGCCTGGCCGGGCTGAGCGGCGTGCCTGAGACGGCAAAGGTACTGCTGGCGCACGAAACGCAGGCCGGTCCCGCACGACCCTATTCGCGCGAGAAGCTCTGCCCCGTCCTGGCCTTTTTCGTTGAGGAAAACGAAGAAAAGATTCTCGCACGCGTCTGCGAGGTGCTCTACGGCGAGGGCGCAGGCCACACCTTCGCCATGCACGCAGGCGATGAGGAGGCGATCCGCCGCTTTGCGCTGGCCGTACCCGTCTCGCGCTTTCTGGTCAACACGCCGGCGGCGCTGGGCGGCGTCGGCATGACGACGGCGCTCTTCCCCGCGCTGACGCTCGGCTGCGGCGCCGTCGGCGGCAGCTCAACGTCCAACAATATCAGCCCGATGGAGCTGATTAACATCCGCCGCGTCGCCTGGGGCAAGGACGAACCGCCCGCCCGGGCCGGCGGCGGCATCGACCCCGCGCTCATCGACGCACTGACCGAAGAAATTCTGAAAAAACTGCGATAAACGGAGGAACAAAACATGACTGTCAACACAAACGCTCTGGGAATGGTGGAAACGCGCGGCCTCGTGGCCGCAATCGAGGCGGCCGACGCCATGGTCAAGGCCGCAAACGTGCAGCTTGTCGGCAAGGAGCAGGTCGGCGGCGGACTGGTCACGGTGATGGTGCGCGGCGACGTCGGCGCGGTCAAGGCCGCAACGGACGCGGGCGCTTCAGCCGCCGAAAAGGTCGGCGAGCTGATCTCCGTACACGTCATTCCGCGCCCGCATACCGAGGTAGACGTGATTCTGCCCAAGGGCCGTGAGCTGCCCACGCAGAGCTGATGCTCTACACGGAGCAAAACGTTCGGGCGAATCTGCGCGTGCGCGACGGCAAGCGCGTACTCTATCTGGCCGAGGGCGACCGGCTCACGCCCTCGGCACAGGACTGGCTTCGCGGCGAGGGCATTGAGGTGCTGCCGCGCGCACAGGCTGCGCCGACGCATTATGAAACGCCCGACGGTGCGGTTCTGGCACAAAAGCCCGAGCATATGACCCATCTGCGCGGCAATGTGCTCGTACCGAAGGATCATCCGCGCATTGCCTTCCGCGGAAAGATCGACACGTTGGAGGCGGAGATCCTGTTGACACAGCACACCGCGCGGGACGACGCCGCCCTCGTAAAAACGCTGGAGCAGATGCTCGCCGCCGTGCGCGGACTGATCCGTGCGGACGTGTTGGACGAACCGGTGCAGAAGCTCTGTATCGACTCCATGGGCGAGGCGGAGCTGCGCGAACGCAGTCACGACCCGGCAAAATACTACGGTCAGCCGCATTTTATGCCCTCTTACACGGACGGGCTCGTCCTGCTGCAGCTTAACCGTCTGCGCACCGCCGTGCGGGAGACAGAGCTTGCGGCCTATCGCGCCTTCCGCGCACCGGACGGCGGTGTGCTGCGCGGCGATATCCTGCTCACGCTCAACCGGCTGTCGAGTCTGTGCTGGATTGAAATGATCCGCCGCAAGGCGGCGCAGCATGGATGAGGCGCTGGTACGCGCCGTAACGGACGAGGTCTGCCGCAGGCTCGGCCGTCCGCGCGCGCTGCTTCTGGGCCGTGCGCCCGCGCAGGACTGCGGCTGGGAATTCGTCCGCGAAGGAGCGCACGAGGCGGTCGTGCTCGGCTCCGTCAGCGCGGCGGAGCTGCTGCGCTTTCCGGACGAAGTCAGCTGCGAGGCGCTGCTTCTGGGAAAACCGGTCTATCTGTGCCGCGAGGGTCTGGACTACCGTGCCCACGGCGCAACGGCAAGCCGCGCCCTTTGGACGCAGCTTCTCGCCGC
This sequence comes from uncultured Oscillospiraceae bacterium, assembly GCA_934645175.1. Lineage (GTDB taxonomy): Bacteria > Bacillota > Clostridia > Oscillospirales > Oscillospiraceae > JAZOXB01. The sequence continues at coordinate 67,742 of CAKUDE010000003.1, read as the reverse complement.
CGAGCGGCGGCTGCGCGCGCTGGGCGTAAAGGATTTCGGTCAGACGCACGGCGGCATTGTCACGGCGCAGCAGGTACGCCGGCTTCTGGCCGAAGGGCAGCCCGTACGCGGCAGGCTGACGCCGTTGGCACAGGACATTCTGGAGGGAAAGGCATGAAACTGGGCATCGTGACCGGCGCGGTCTGGGCAACGAAAAAAAGCCCCGCGCTGACGGGGCAGATCCTGCTGCGCGTGGACGTGCAGGGGGCGGAATACATCGCCGCCGATCGCGTCGGCGCGGGCTGCGGCGACCGCGTAATCCTTGCCTTCGGCGCTGCGGCACGGCTCGGGCAGGCGGAGACGCCCGTAGATGCCGCCATCGTCGGCATTCTGGACGAAACGGAGGGACTGCGGCATGGATAAGGCCATCGTCTGGCTGATGGCGGGCTTTCTGCTGATCGGCGCGCTCGACCGCATTTTCGGCAATCGTCTCGGACTGGGCAAGCAGTTCGAGGAGGGTATTCTCGCCATCGGCACGCTGAGCCTGTCGATGCTGGGTATTATGAGCCTTGCGCCGGTACTGGCACGGCTGCTGCGGCCGGTGCTCGCGCCGGTCTACGGCTTTCTCGGCGCGGACCCGGCGATGTTCGCCGGGTCGATCCTCGCGTGCGACATGGGCGGCGCGCCTTTGGCTGCGGAGCTGGCGCAGAGCCCCGAAGCAGCAAAGCTGGGCGGCCTGATCGTCGGCTCCATGTTCGGGGCAACCCTGGTGTTTACCATTCCCGTAGCGCTCGGTATCCTGCGTCCGGACGACCGGCCGACGCTGGCAAAGGGCGTGCTTGCGGGCGTCGTCACCATTCCCTTCGGCGCATTGGCCGGCGGACTGACGGCAGGCTTTCCGCTTGTGATGCTTCTGCGTAACCTCGTGCCCATCGCACTGTTCGCGCTGCTGCTGGCGCTGGGGCTGTGGCGTTTTGAGCGCGCCATGATCGCGGGCTTTCTGTGGTTCGGACGCTTCGTTGTGGCGCTCATCACCGTCGGACTGGCCGCCGCCGCCTTTGAGGCGCTGACGGGTGTGGTGCTGATCCCCGGCATGGCGCCGCTCGGCGAGGGCATACAAACCGTCGCCGAGATCGGTCTGGTGCTGGCAGGCGCCTTCCCGCTGGTTTACACGCTGACTCGCCTTCTGAAAAAGCCGCTTGGCAAGCTCGGCAGGCTGCTGGGTATGAACGACACCGCCGCTGCGGGGATGATCGCAAGCCTCGCCAACTCCATTCCGATGTTTGAAATGGTAAAAGACATGGACGCACGCGGCAAGCTTCTGAACATCGCCTTTGCCGTTTCCGGCGCATTCGTATTCGGCGACCATCTCGGCTTCACGGCAGGCTACGACGCGACGATGCTCGTGCCTGTAATCGTGGCAAAGCTGGTCGGCGGCATTCTGGCGGTATTGGCCGCTCTGCTTCTGCTGCGAAGGCCCGCCGCAAGCGCATAACTCACCGGTACCCCGAGGGTTTTTTTCTGCAAAAAAGCCGCCTCCCTGCCTGGGAAGGCGGCAATCTAATGGCGTGTCATTGCGAGGAGCGGAGCGACGTGGCACGTCCGTTGTTTGTCATTGCGAGGAGCGAAGCGACGTGGCAATCTAAGGTTAGGTCTTACAAGAGATTGCCACGGCCACTAACGCGGCCTCGCAATGACAGTAAACACACAAGATTGCCACGACTTGCTGACGCAAGTCTCGCAATGACAAATGCCGGGGCACGAGATTGCCACGGGCGGCGGAGCCGCCCTCGCAATGACAAGTGTCCATGCAGGAGACTGCCACGGCCCGCCTGCGTCGTATCCGGAGAAAAACGCCTAGGGCCTCCCTTTCACGGAAGGCCCCCGCAGAACTTTACTGCCGGACAAAGCTCAAAAAGCGCGTACCCTGAAACTGCAGAATGCCTCTGTCGCCCTCGGCAAGATAGCCGTACTGGTCGCGCGGGATCGTCAGCTCCAGACGGTCGCCGCTGTCAAATTCAAACGTCGCATAATACGTTGTCGAGGAGGAATGCATCACCATTCCGTTGGCGTCGGTATGGTGGCTGCCGTCGACCTGTGTGCGCTTGGCGACGACCCTCGCCGCAACATTCAGGCGGGGAGAATGATTGTTCCTGTTCCATTGCCGGATGCCGCGCACGGCAGCAAAAACAAACACGCCGAGCATCAGCGCAAACACCAGGAAAAAGCCTGCCTGCGCGATCTGAAAGCCTCCGAAAAAACCCATACTTACTCTTTCCCGACGCTGTCGGTCAGCGTAGTCAGGCCGACGACGTCGTCAACCGGCAGCGAGAAGCAGATTGCCTTGGCCGGGGTCTTGGGACCGGCGTGCTCTAGAATGGAGCGCATGATGGCGTCCTTGTCGCTGCGGCGGGTAGCGATATAGATCAGCTCCTTCTCCGGCGCGATGGCCACGCCGAGGAAGCGCGCGGTCTGCTCGTTGGCCGTGCCTTTGCCGTGCACGACCGTGCCGCCGCGGGCGCCTGCGGCTCGCGCCGCATCCATGACCAGATCGGACCGGCCCTTGTCGGAGATGACAAGGATCAGGGAAAACACATTCTCTTTCATAGCAGCTTCCTCCGTTGCCGTAATTTCCTGTCCCTGCGTCAGCGCCTTCAGGCTGGCGCTGCCGCCGATGCTTTCCAGTGGGATCGACATGGCGATGCCCGCACCGGGCAGATTGATTCCCATTCTGGTAACAAGTCCGCCGAGCAGCGCAGGGATTTTTGCGCTCGCCACGACCGACTGCATGACGATCTTCTCGGTCTTCTCAATGCCGAGATAATCCAGAACACTCTTGCTGGCGGTACCGTTTGCCAGCACACTGAGCACCGAGCCGATCTGATTCCTGCGGAAATACTCGCGGTAGTCTCCTTCCAGATCGCGGTTGAGAATGGTAAGCAGAACCTTATAGCTCATACGCTTGCCTCCATTTCGATGATTTCGTTGTCGTCGTCCTCGTCGATGCGGGCGGCTCTGGCCTCCTTGATGCGGAAATACAGGCCGAGAAGCTGGATGGTAATCAGCGGCGTCATAGCGACCATGGCAACCACACCGAACGCGTCGCTGACAACGTCTCCGCCGACGGCAAGGCACACGCCGATGGACATCGGCAGCAGGAAGGTGGCCGTCATCGGACCGGAGGCCACGCCGCCGGAGTCGAAGGCGATGGCCGTAAAGATGGGCGGAACAAAGAACGACAGCGCAACGGCGATCAGATAGCCGGGGATCAGCAGCGCCATAACGGGAATGCCGAGCAAAATACGAAGCATCGCCAGTCCGACGGACACCGCCACGCCGACGGAAAGACTGCGGCTGAGCGCCTGCTTCGGAATGGCGCCCGACGTCAGCTCGTAGACCTGCTTGTTCAGCACATGGACGGCAGGCTCCGCCTGCACGATGAAATAGCCGATAATCATACCCAGCGGAATGACGATCCAGTTATACTCCAGCGTGCCGAGCTGACTGCCGATATAGCTGCCGACGGGCATGAAGCCGACGTTTGCCCCCGTCAGGAACAGCACCAGGCCGACAAAGGTATAAAGAAAGCCGACGCTGATACGGACAATGTTCTCCTTCTTGAGCTTCAGGGCAAAAAGCTGGAACAGCAGGAAGAACACGATGATAGGTGCCAACGCCTTCGTGACCTCCCAGAGATAGGTCGGCAGACCCTTGCCGAACAGCACGGCAAGCTGCCGCGAGGTCTCCACGGAGGGGATCTCGGTGGGCGTATAGCTGCCGCCGCTCGTCGGGTAGAGGATTCCGAGCAGCATAACCGCAAGAATCGGACCGACCGAGCAGAGCGCGACAAAGCCGAAGCTGTCGTTCTCCGCGTCGCCGTCGGCACGAATCGAAGAAATGCCGACGCCCAGCGCCATAATAAACGGCACGGTCATCGGGCCTGTGGTCACACCGCCGGAGTCAAATGCCACGGCGAGAAACTCACGGGGCACAAAGGCGGCCATCAGGAACACAAGACCGTAGGAAATGATCAGCAACAGCGACAGACGGACGCGCAGCAGCGTGCGCAGCACGGCCACGACGAGAAAGAAGCCGACGCCGCCGGCAACCGACAGGATAATGACCATGTTCGGAATCCCCGGCACCTGCTCGGCCAGAACCTGAAGGTCCGGCTCGGCAATGGTGACGATCGCGCCAACCAGGAAACACATCAGGACGATGAACCATGTTTTGCGCGAGCGCGTGATGGCGGAGCCGATGTGTCCGCCGACGGGGGTCATGGACAGGTCGGTACCGAGCGTGAACATACCCATACCCACAATGAGCAGCACGACGCCTACCGCAAAGGTCATCAGCAGCTCCGTCGGGACGGGGATGATCGTGAAGCAAAGCAAAAAGACGATAATCGCAATCGGCACGACAGATGCCAGCGATTCCCGTACCTTCTGCAGAAGGATGGTCCTTCCGGTTTTCAGCAAGCAGAATCCCTCCGTTTCCGGCAGCGCCGCAGGGCGCGCCCGAGCAGTTTTACAACCGTATTATACGGGATTTCCGACCGTCTGTCAAGGGAAAAGCCTTTCCTTTTCCGTCGACACGGACACGTTTCATGCCGTCTGCACAGCGCGGCGATGCCTACGCCGCTTAGCCAACGCAAAGCAGACCAGACCGATCACAGTCACCAGATACGGGATGGGCGCGGCGAGGTTCGAGTCCAGACCGACAGCGGAGAATTTGATGCCGAGCGCCTGTGCAAAGCCGAACACCAGCGCCGCCAGCATGGAGCCGACCGGCTCTCCGCCGCCCATTGCCTGCGCCGCCAGCGCGATAAAGCCGCGTCCGGCGACCATATCCAGCGACCAGCCCATCGCGTAGGACATGGACATGAACGCGCCGCCGAAGCCCGCCATCAGGCCGGAGAGCGCAATGGCGGTAAAGCGCAGGCGCGTCACGCTCAGGCCGACGGAGGCGGCCGCGTTCGGATTCTCGCCCACGGAGCGCAGGTTCAGCCCCACCGGCGTCTTATACAGCAGCGCCCAGGTAAAAAACACGAGTGCAAAGGCCATATAAGTGAGCAGCGAATGGCCGGAAACGATCTGCCCGACCACGGGGATCTTGTCGATCAGCGGAATGGTAAGGTTCGGGATCTGGAGCGACTGCGTGATCAACTCCGTCGTTGAGGCGTAAGCGCGGCCCTCGGTGAGCTGCGTGATAGCCTTGACCAGGAAAATCGTACCGCCGGAGCCGATCATATTGATCGCAATGCCAACAAGGATGACGTCCGTCTTGAGCCGGAACGCGAACAGACCCATCAGAAGCGCCGTCAGGACGCCCACCGCAAGCGCCGCAAGCAGTCCCGCAGCCCATGAGCCGGCCCAATAGGCGCACAGCGAGCCGAACAGCGCCGAGAGCATCATGATGCCCTCCAGACCGATATTGCACACACCGGCCTTTTCGGAAATGACTGCGCCGAGCGTCGCAAACAGGATCGGCGCGGTAATGCGCAGAATGGAGAAAAAGAACTCCGGAGAGAAAACATTTTCCATGTTAGGCCTCCTTTCGCGCGGCTTCGCGCACCACCAGGCGCTGCCGGAAGCCCGCCAGGAAGCGCTCCGCTGCGAAGAACAGGAAAATAACCGCCTGCAAAATACTGATAAGCTGCGCGGGTACGCCGCAGTACGTGCTCATCAGGTTACAGCCCTTGTCCAGATAGGCGATGAAGAACGCCGCAAGCGGCACAAAAGCGGGATTATTGTTGGCAAGGATCGCCACGGTGATGCCCGTCCAACCGTAGCCGGGAAGGTTGCCCCACGAAAACGTGTCATAGCGGCCGAGCATCTCCACCGCGCCGCCCAGACCGGCCAGCGCGCCGCCGAGCACCTGCGACAGAAGAATCACACCCGTCACAGGCAGGCCGGAATAGGCGGCAAAGGCGCCGTTCAGACCGACCATGCGGATGGAATAGCCCCAGCGGGTACGGTAGAGAAACAGCGTTACCAGCGCTACGCAGACCAGCGCGAGGACAAAGCCGACGGACAGGCGCGAGCCGTTATCCACAAGCTGCGGCAGCTTCGCGCCGTCGAGGAAGGGGAAGGTTTGTGTCTGACCCTTCGAACGGTCGGCAAGGAAGGTATTCAGGACGAACTTGATCGCGTACAGGATCACATAATTCAGCATCAGCGAGCTGACCATTTCGCTGACGCCCAGCCTGGCCTTCAGGATTGCCGGCACAAGCATCACCAGCGCCACGGCCAGCGCACCCGCCAGCAGGCACACGACGGCGTGCAGCCCGGAGGACATCGGAAGATACACCGCACACAGCCCGGCAACAAAAGCGCCGAGCATCGTGCCGCCCTCCGCCCCCATGTTGAACTGCTCCGCAGAAAACATGACGCACACGGAAATACCGGTAAACAGGATGGGAATCATACCCGCCAGTACATCGGTAAAATTCTTCGTATTGAAGCCGCCGCCCGCGCGGACAAGCGGCCGCACCAGCAGATGCACCAGCGCATCGCCCGTCGCGGCAAGGCGTTCGGCAAGGCTGCCGCCCTTGGACGACAGGAAGATAAACACCGCCGCCACACCCAATGCGATGGCAATGGCGAGCAGGCCCCGCACGCAACGGAAGGCCAGGTTTTTTCTCTCACTCATGGCACAGCCCTCCCAGCTCCTGCGCGCTCTGTCTGCGCAGGCCCAGCATATATTCACCCAACTCGCTTCCGGTGAGTGCCTGCGGATGGTCAAACACCGCCGCGGCTCGGCCGCCGCACAGCACCATCAACCGATCGGACAGCTCCAGAATCTCCGAAAGATCCGCCGACACCAGCAGCACCGCCGTGCCTGCGCGCGCCATTTCCATGAGCTTGGCGCGGATGAACTCGGTCGCGCCGACATCGATGCCGCGCGTCGGCTGATCGGCGATAAGCAGCCTCGGCGCGCCGGAAAACTCCCGCGCAACGACGATCTTCTGAATGTTGCCGCCGGAAAGCATCTGCACCTGCTGGCGGCGGCTGCGGCACAGAACGCGGTATTCGCCGATGAGGCGGTCAGCCAGCGCGTGCATCCGCTTCGCGGAAAACACGCCTGCGCGGCAAAGCAGGGGGTCGCCCGTGCGCGTGGAAATCAGATTCTCCTCAATGCTCGCCGCAGCGGCAATGCCGTTGAGCATTCGATCCTCCGGAATCAGCGACACGCCGCGCTTGCGCAGCGCGCGCGGTGAAAGGCCGCAGGCATCCCGGCCGTCGATTTGAATCGAGCCGCCGTCCGGCGCCGCAAAGCCAAAGAGCAAATCGACCAGCTCCTTCTGTCCGTTGCCCTCCACGCCTGCAACGCCGAGGATCTCTCCCGCGCGAAGATCAAACGAGAGCGCATCGAGCCGCTTTTTTCCCTCTTTCCCGGTGCAGCTCAGCTCCCGCACGCGAAGCACAACCCGCCCCGGCTGCGCCGGAGAGCGCTCCGGCGCAAGCAGTACGTCGCGGCCGATCATGCGCCTCGAAAGCTCCTGCGGCGTGACGCCCGCCGCATCAAAGGTGCCCTGCGTGCGTCCGGCGCGCAGAACGGTAATGCGGTCGCACAGCGACAGCACCTCGTCGAGCTTATGGGAGATGAAGATCACGGTATAGCCCTGCGTTTTCAGGTGGCGAAGCTGTGCAAACAGCTCCTGCGTCTCCTGCGCGGTCAGAACGGCCGTCGGCTCGTCGAGAATCAGCAGCTTTGCCCCGCGCACAAGCGCCTTCAGGATCTCCACCTTCTGCTTCATGCCCACGGGTATCTCCGCCACACGCGCGTCGGGATCGACAGGCAGACGGAAGCGCTCCGCCGCCTCGGCGGTAATGTGCCGCGCCTCGGCGCGGTCGAGTAAAAAGCCCGCCTTACGCGGAGCCATACCCAAAACGACGTTTTCCGCCACGGTCAGGCTCGGAACAAGCATGAAATGCTGATGCACCATACCGATGCCGCGTGCAATGGCGTCGGCGGGCGACGTAAGCGCCACCCGCTCGCCGCGCAGGCGGATCTCTCCCGCCGTCGGCTGCTCCATACCGAACAGCAGCTTCATCAGCGTGGTCTTACCCGCACCGTTTTCGCCCGTCAGCGCGTGGATTTCGCCGGAATAAACGGTCAGGTCCAGGCCGCGATTGGCGGCAATGCCATTGGGATAGACCTTACTGACGCCGCGCAGCTCCACAAGGGGAATGGATTGTTCTGTCATAGCTCTCTCCTGAAACGGTTCCCGCTGCGGCGGGATAATACGCGAAAGCCCCGGGACCGCCGCGCGGCCCCGGAGTTTTCAAAAGCGGTTTTACGGCGAGACCGTCGAATCACGGACGGACGGACTCACGCAGGTTCTCCAGATCCTTCGACTCGTTGCCGATGGCGGTGGGAACCTTGATGGTACCGTCGAGCACGCCCTTCTGCGCCTCCTCGACCTTTTTGACGGTCTCGGCGGAGGCGTAGCTCTTAAAATTCTTGTCGGTCACGATGCCGACACCGCCCTCGGCGATGCCGAGCAGCAGATTTTCGCCGAAGTGACCCCGGCCGGCGTCCCACTCGTCAAAGAACCAGACGAGCGACTGACCGATATTCTTCAGGCCGGACGTCAGGGTGATGGCGGCAAGCTCCTCCGAGAAAGTCAGCTCCTGGTCGGAATCGACACCGATGAACCAGGCCTTCCCGGTCTCCAGAGCGGCCTCGGCCGCGCCGTTGCCGGCATTGCCTGCGACGCCCCAGATGATGTCGCACTTGTTATCGTTGATCATGGACAGGGCATATTCCTTGGCCAGCGCGGTATCGACATAACCGCCGGTATAGCGGGTATCGATCCTGATATCCTGATTCACGGACTGCGCGCCGAGGATGAAGCCGTAAAGGAAGTCGTTGATCACGGGGCTGTCCTCGCCGCCGACAAAGCCGAGCACGGCGTCGGCATTGATGTTCTTCACACTCGTATCGGTGGTCATGCAGGCGGCAAACACACCGACAAGATAGCCCATATCGTTTTGCTTGTAGTTCAGGCTGACCACGTTGGGCAGATCACATTCGGAGTCATAAATCAGGTACTTCTGCTCCGGATACTTCGCGGCAACCTCCGCCAGATATTCGGGCATCTGCCAGGTGCCGCAGATGATAAGGTCATACTGCTTTCCCTCGGAGACCTCATAAAGCGTGCTGAGCCACTTGGGCTGATCGGCGTCGGTGCCGCCCATCTCAATGGTAGTCGATTCGATACGGCCGGCAGCCTTCAGCGCATCCAGACCGGACTGCGCGGAGTCGTAGAAGGACTTGTCGCCCAAATTGCCGTTGACAAGGTTGCAGACCTTGTAGACCTTCGCAGGCTTCTCGCCGGTGGGGTCGGTGGATTCGGTAGGGTTGGTCGCGCAGGCGCACAGCAGTCCGAGCGCAAGTGTCAGCGCCAGCAGCAGTGCCATCAGTTTTTTCATGATCGTTTCCTCTCATAATCATTTTTTGCAAGGGGAAGCCCCGCATTTGCCGATAGTGTAACAGATATTTCCGATCTTGTCAATTGCCATTCCGGTCGAATTCCTCTTGACGAATCGCCCCCGATGCGGTATGATGTTCCGCGACAGTTCGAAACCATCCTGTCGTAAAATAAAACTATGGAGTGAAAATTGAATGAAACACACGAAAGCCCTGCACAATCTTGTGCGCGGCGCCGCCGTTGCGGCGCTGTATGTCGTCCTTGCGCTGGCGCAGGATCTTCTCCTGCCGGGCACGACCTCTGCGGCGATCCAGTTCCGCGCAGCCGAAGCCCTGTGCGTCCTGGCGCTCTACACCCCCTCCGCCATCGGCGGGCTGACGGCAGGCTGCCTGCTGTTCAACCTGACAAATGCGGGGGCGCTGCCGTTGGATCTTCTCGTCGGCCCCCTGGCCTCGCTCCTGAGCGCAGTGCTGATGTATCGGCTGCGCAATGTCCGCCTGTGGCGCGTGCCCGTCCCGGCGCTGGCCGTGCCCGCCGTCTGCAATGCGCTGCTTGTAGGCCCCGAGCTTTGGTTCTATATTCCCGGGCTTCCGCTGTGGCTGGATATGCTCTATGTTGCCCTCGGCGAGCTGGGCGTGCTCTATACGCTCGGCACGGCGCTGTATTTTGCCCTGCGTCCGATAGAAGGCCGGCTGAAATAAGCCGTCGCCATGAAAAAAGCGTCCCTCACGGTGAGGGACGCTTTTTTCGCTGTAGCGCAGAAATTCACGCCATAGCCTTTTCCTTTTCGTAGGCCTCGCGCACGGCGATGGCAAGCTGGTCGGCGCAGGAGGTCGGCCGCTGGCCGCAGGTATTGCCGCGCAGCTTTTCCTCGATCTGCTCGACGGTGTAGCCGTCGACGAGCTTGCTGATCGCCTTCAGGTTGCCGTTGCAGCCGCCGATAAAGACGATGTTTGTAATCACATTTCCCTCGATATGGAAATGGATTTCCTGCGAGCAGACGATCTTGGTCTTGTAAACGTAGTCCATTGTATTATCCCCTTCTTTGTGTTTTATGTTTTCAGTGTCTGTACCATGTGGAAGGTCGCAGCAGGAGCAGCACCGGGAACAGCTCCAGACGGCCGAGGATCATATCGGCGGTCAGCACGAGCTTGGACAGTACGGAAAAATCCGCAAAGCTGCCGAAGGGTCCGATCTGTCCGCTCAGCCCGGGGCCGATATTATTGAGCGCCGTCAGCACGGCCGAAAGCGTCGTTTCCGTTCCGAAGTCGTCAAGCGAGACCAGCAGCACGGAGATCAGCAGCAGCAGCAGATACAGCACAAGGTATGCGCCTGCACCGTGGACAACCTCCCTGCCGACGCGCTTGCCGTCCATCGTCATCACCTCAACGCTGTGCGGGTGCAGCAGACGGCGCAGCTCGGCGCGGACGGTCTTGCAGAGAATCAAAACGCGGCTGACCTTCATACCGCCGGCCGTCGAACCGGCGCAGCCGCCGACGATCATCAGAATCGCCAGCACAACGCGCGAAAACTCCGGCCACAGGGAAAAATCCGCCGAGCCGTAGCCGGTGGTGGTAATGATCGAGGCGACGGCAAAGGCGCTTTCGCGAACCGTGTCGCCAACCGTCCGGAAATAGCCGCCCGTCGTCAGCAGATTGATCGTGATAAGCGTGATCGCACAGAAAACGATCAGCAGATATGCCCGCAGCTCGGAGCTGCGCCAGACATCGCGCAGCTTTCTTCGCAGCAGCAGGAAGTACAGACTGAAATTCACGCCGAACAGCAGCATATATACCGTCGTAACGATCTGCACATAAGCGGAATAGCCCGCCAGTCCGTCGTTCCGAACGGCAAAGCCACCCGTGCCTGCCGTACCGAAGGTCAGGCACACACTGTCGAACACGCTGATCTCGCCCCAGCCGCACCACGCGCCGAGGCGGTAGGTCAGGTACTGCAGAACGGTCAGCGCGAAATAGAGCGTATAGAGCGTGATGGACGAATCCCGCATCTTCGGCAGCATCTTATTGACCGAGGGACCTGCCGATTCGGCGCGCAGCAGATAGATGCTCTCGCCGGAAAGCGGAACGATGGCCAGCATGAACACCAGCACGCCCATGCCGCCGAGCCAGTGGCTGAAGCTGCGCCAAAACAGAAGGCACTTCGGCATCGACTCCACGGCAGTCAGAATGCTCGAGCCGGTGGTCGTAAAGCCGGAGGCCGTTTCAAACACGGCGTCAAGGTACGACGGAATCGCACCGCTGAGGCGGAAGGGCAGCGCCCCCGCCAGCGACAGGACGATCCATGCCAGAGAAACCATGACAAAGCCGTCGCGCGCGTGCAGGGCGCGGCGGTGCTTTTTCGGCCGCAGCAGCGACAGCAACAGTCCCGCGCCGCCGCAAACGGCAATACTCTGCAGGATCGCAAAGCCCGCAGTTTCGGCGTAATACAGTGCGACCAGCGCCGGCAGCAGCATCACCGCCGCAATGAGCAGCAGCACATTTCCCAAAAGGGAGAAGATCATCCGATAGTTCATGCCTTCGCTCTCCGCTTGTCCAGAATATCGTCCAGATCGTTCAGCCCCGTCACGCCGCTGACGACGATCACGGTGTCTCCCGGTTCCACGGTATCGCGGCCGCCGGGGTTGAGAATTTTCCCGCCGCGGTTGATGGCCGCAATCAGGATGTTCTGCCGCAGCGGCAGCTCCATCAGGGGCTTGCCGCAGACGGCGGAGCCCGCCTTCGCGCGGAATTCCAGCGCCTCCGCCTTGTTGTCCACGATTTTATAGAGTGTCTCCACGTTTGAGCCGAGCGAATTCTGCATGGCGCGGACATAGCGCAGGATATAATCCGCCGCAATGTTGCGCGGGTGGCAGATGCTCCCGAGATCCATTGGGCGGATGATCTCGGAATAGGCGGTGCGGTTGATCTTTGTGATGATCTTTGCATTCGTCACGCTTCTCGCGTACAGGCTCATAAGGATGTTTTCCTCGTCAATGCCGGTCAGGGAAGCCACGGCATCCATCCGCGCGAGTCCCTCCTCGGCCAGCAGCTTTTCGTTGGTTGCATCGCCGCAGAGAACGGTCGCCTCAGGCAGGCGCTCTGCCAGCGATTCGCAGACGCTGCGGTTTTCGTCAATGATCTTGACATTGACTCCCAGCTCCAGCATCTGCCGCGCCAGATAGTAGGAAATTTTGCCGCCGCCGAGGATCATCAGCCGTTTTACGGGATCGCTCTGCACGCCGATGCGGCCGAAAAATTTCGACGCAACGCGCGGCTTGGCGACAAAGCTGATCCGATCGCCATCCTGCAGAACGAAGTCGCCGCGCGGGATATGAACCTCCTGCTCACCGCGTTCGACCGCACAGATCAGGACACCGGTCTGCAGCTTGCCGAAATCGGACAGACGCATACCGGAAAGCCTGCTGTTCTCGTTCAGGCGCAGCTTATACAGCTCCACACGCCCGCGGCAGAAGGTATCGATCTTGATGGCCGAGGGCGAGCGCAGCAGACGTGCGATCTCGCTGGCGGCCGCCAGCTCGGGATTCAGCGCCATCGACAGGCCCAGCTCATCCTGGATCAGGTACAGTCCGGCGGAGTATTCCGGGTTGCGCACGCGGGCAATGGTATTGCCCACGCCGAGCTTTTTCGCCATCAGGCAGGACAGCAGGTTCTGCTCGTCCGTCGCCATTACGGCAATGGCAAGGTCGGCGGTATCCACACCGGCCTCCTGAAGCGTCTCCTTGCTGCCGCCGTTGCCCTCGACGGTCATAACGTCAAGAGAGTTTCCCACCGCGTCAAGCGCCTCACGGTCGCTGTCCACAACGGTGATCTCATGCGATTCCGCCGCGAGCTGCTCGGCCAGTGTCGCGCCGATCTTTCCGGCGCCGATGATCACGATCTTCATAGCATCGCCCCAAAATCAGAATGTTTCTTCGATATTATACCACAAGGGATTACGCAAAACAAGTCAGCATTGCCGGCGCAGAAGCGGCGCCAGCCGCACGCCGAGCAGCGCCGAGACGATGAGCTTCATTGCGTCGAACGGCAGGAAGATCAGACAGCCGGAGACCAGCGTCTTGCCGACCGACCATGCGCCGCCGAGTGCAAAGTACAGATACGGCAGGCCTACGGCATAAAGCGCGGCCGTCCCGACTGCGCCTGCCGCCAGAAGCCGCCAAAAAACCGCAGTGCGGCGGCTGAGCAAGCCGACGACGAGCGCCGTCAGCGGCAGACCGAGCAAAAAGCCGAAGGTCGGCTTGGCGAAATACATCAGGCCGCCGCCCTCCGTAAAGATCGGTACGCCCGCCAGTCCCAGCAGAAGATATACAAGCTGCGAGGCGGCGCCCCACCAGGGGCCGAGCAGAATGCCTGCCATACAGGTAAAAAAGAGCTGCAGGGTAAAGGAGATCGGTCCCGCCGGTATACGCAGGAAGGCACCGACAGCCGTCAGCGCCGCAAACAGCGCCGTCAGCAGGAGCATCCGAAGGTTTTTGTGATTCATGGGTTCTTGCCTTTCCGCGGGCGCACCGCGCCCGGTTTTTTCTTTTATTCTAGCACAGTCGGAAGGCTTTGTAAAGCAAGACGCCTGCCGAAGAATCCGGCGGTTTATGCAGGAAGGACTGGACATTTTCCCGACATTATGCTATGATAAGGGGTAATTATGTGCCCGAAGGAGAATTTCCATGCAAAAACTGATCGATCAGCTCTCCGCGGCGGTTGCCGCCGCGTTTACCGACGCCGGCTATAACGCCTCCCAGGCGCGCGTGGTCGCGTCGAATCGTCCCGATCTGTGCCAGTTCCAGTGCAACGGCGCCATGCCCGCCGCGAAAATCGCGCACAAGGCGCCCGTTGTTATCGCCTCCGAGGTCGCCGCGCGGCTTCAGCAGAGCGAATACTTCGCCTCCGCCGAGGCCGTCGGGCCCGGCTTTCTGAATCTCACGCTCCGGCCGGAATTTCTGGCTGCCTATCTCAACGAGCTGCGTCTGCGTCCGCATCTCGGGGTCGCAGGCGATCCCTCCGGCCGCCGCGTTGTGATCGACTACGGCGGGCCGAACGTCGCAAAGCCGCTGCACATCGGTCATCTGCGCTCGGCGGTCATCGGTGAAAGCGTCAAGCGCATCTACCGCTATTTCGGCGACCGCGTGACCGGCGACGTCCATCTGGGCGACTGGGGCCTGCAAATGGGTCTCGTGCTCGCGCAGCTTCAGGAGCAGCAGCCCGAGCTGCCCTACTTCAACCCGGACTATCCCGGCGAGTACCCGGATTTTCCGCTGACCGTCGGAGAATTGGAGACGATCTACCCCGCCGCCAGCGCCCGCTCCAAGACGGACGCCGAGTTTGCCGCGAAGGCGCACGCGCTGACGCTGAAGCTCCAGCAGCACACGCGCGGTATTTATGACCTGTGGAAAAACGTCATTCTGAGGGTTTCCGTAGAGGATCTGAAGCGCAACTACGACGCGTTGGACGTTCACTTTGACGTCTGGATGGGCGAAAGCGACGCCGAACCGGATATCCGTCCGATGCTCGACAAGCTCGCCGCCGAGGGCTACCTTGTGGAAAGCAACGGCGCAAAGGTCGTCGAAATCGCCCGCCCGGACGACAAGAAGGAGGTTCCGCCCTGCCTGCTCGTCAAGTCCGACGGCGCAACGCTTTACGCAACCACCGATCTGGCGACCATCGTCCAGCGTGTGCGCGACTTTACGCCCGACCGTATTCTTTATCTCGCCGACAAGCGCCAGAGTCTGCATTTTGAGCAGGTGTTCCGCACGGCGTACAAGTGCGGCCTTGTCCCCCCGCAGACCGAGCTGGAATACATCGGCTTCGGCACGATGAACGGCAGGGACGGCAAGCCCTTTAAGACCCGCGACGGCGGCGTCATGCGCCTGCAAACGCTGATTGAGGACACCACCGCCTATATCGCGCAGAAGATCCGCGACAACGGCACGCTTGATGCCTCCGAGGTCGATGCCACGGCAAAGACCATCGCCGTCGCGGCGATCAAATACGGCGACCTGTCGAATCTTGCCACAAAGGACTATATCTTCGATCTGGAGCGCTTCGCCGCCTTTGAGGGCAACACCGGCCCGTACCTGCTCTATACCATCGTGCGTATCAAGTCGATTCTTGCACGCTGCGCCGAAATCGAGGCGGAGGCGCTGCTGCCCGCCGAGAGCGACAGCGCCGCAAATCTTCAGCTCCTGCTGGCGCAGATGCCCGACCGCCTTGCGCCCGCCTACCGCGACTCCGCGCCGAATCTGGTAGCGGCTTACGCCTACGAGCTTGCGGTCGCCGTCAACGGCTTCTATCACGAAACCCGCATCGTCGCCGAGCCGGACGCGCAGAAAAAATGCGGCTATCTTGCCCTCGTCAAGCTCGCCAAGCGCGCGCTGGAGGAGTGCATCGGGCTGCTCGGCTTCTCCGCCCCGGAGAGGATGTAACAAGGCTCCGCACCGATCCTTTCGGGATCCGGCAACGACAGTGTATATGTGTCATTGCCGGGAGGTCGCAGCCCGACGCGGCATCCCTCCCACATCATTGCGAGAGGCGAAGCGACGCGGCAATCTCATGCCGGGTTTTACGGAAGATTGCCGCGGACGGCAAGCCGCCGTGCGAGGGCAGAAAGAGAGGTATCCCGGAAGGGACACCTCTCTTTTCATTCCCCGCAGTGATTCCACAGAAGCGGCGGCTCAGACGGTCGCGCCGGCACACTTTTCATACAGAAGGCCGTCCGGCTCATAGCCCTGCGGCAGGTAGGTCACGGAGCCGATACGCGGACCGGAAACGCCGTATTTCGCACTGTAGCCGAACAGATCGACATAGCGGTCAAGATCGTCGCGTTCCTTCTCCATTGCGCGCATAACCTCTACGGTGGCGCGCACGTCGTCGATGGCGCGGTGAGAATTGCGTACGTGTCCGGCAAGCGCATACTGCTCGATTGCATTGGCCAGTCGGTGCGGGTAGGCCCGACGGTCGCGGTAAACCGTCAACAAATCAAGCTTCGGCAAACCGCGCAGCAGTCGCGCATCGCCATACTTTGCAAGAAACTCATAGAGAAACAGCAGATCAAACTGCGCATTATAGGCCGCAAGCAGCGTATTCGGGCGAAGGAAGCTCGCCAGCAGTCCGGCAAACTGTGCTTTGCCGATTCCTTCCTCGCGCAGGAGCTCGTCGGTAATGCCGGTCAGCTCAACGATACGCTGCGGCAGACGGCGGTCGTTCGTCATGCGCACAAACTCGTCCGCTTCGGCCGCGACGGCAAAGCCCTCCGGTCCGCGTTCGAGGCGCACGGCGGCAAACTCGATGATCTCGTCACGGGAAAAGCTCAGCCCGCTTGTTTCGGTATCGAATACAACAATCGCCTCACATCGGGCGGCAAGTCTGGAAAAATCGGACATACGATCCCTCCGTTTTCGTGAATTTTTTGTATTATAGCACCCCGCTCCTCTCTTGACAAGTGTCGAAATGTGCGCTATACTGACCGCAACCGCATACAGAACCTTCTTCGGGGAGTCGGATGCTTCCGGCTGAGATTGGGCGACGGACGCCCTGACCCGCGAACCTGAAACGGCTCATACCGTCGTAGGGAAAGAAAGACGTTTTTCCGCTTGCTTTCCGAGAACGGTCTGCACGCGGATTTCTTATTTTGGAGGCAATCCATGAAAAGCCAAAACACCCGCAGACTCGTAATGTCTGCCATGCTCATCGCCGTCGCAACCGCGCTGGCGCTGATCTCCGAGTTCATCCCCTTCCTGCAGCTCCGCTTCGGCGGCACGCTGACGCTGGCCTCGATGCTGCCCATCCTTCTGATTTCGTATATGTACGGCGTCAAATGGGGCCTGTGCAGCGCGGGCGTCTACGCCGTGATCCAGATCTTCATGGGCTTTAAGACCGTCGCGGGTCTGTTCACTCCCGGCGACGACTCCTATATGGCGCTGGGTATGGCCATCTGCGTCGTCCTGTTCGACTATTTCCTCGCCTATGCCTCACTGGGTCTGGGCGGCATCTTCGCCTCGAAGAAAAAAAGCTGCCTGCGGCTGGTGTTCGGCGGCGTCGTTTCTCAGGCGCTGTGCTATTTCTTCCATGTCCTGTCCGGCTTCCTGTTCTACGGCGCCTGGGCCGAGTGGTTCTTCACCGAAAGCGCCGCAAAGGACCTGGCGCTCTCCGCGTGGATCATGGAGCATTTCTCCGGTAAGGGGCTGGCGCTCGTCTACTCGCTGGTCTACAACGGTCTGTATATGATCCCCGAGATCATCCTGACGGCCATTGTCGCCGCTCTGGTCTACCGTATCCCCGCCGTGTCGAAAAACCTGACCGAACGATGAGCGGGTTGTGTCGGATCATCGCCGCGGGCGACTTCGCAGCGGAACGCTTCCGCGCCGCCTGCGCTGCGCAGCCGGAAGCGCTGCTCATTGCCGCCGACGCAGGTCTGCTGCATCTGCAGGCGCTGGACGTCCGGCCGGATCTGTTCGTAGGCGACGCCGATTCGCTCGGCGCACAGCCCGAGGGGCTTGCCTGCGTGCCGCTTCCCACCGTGAAGGACGATACGGACACCCTTGCCGCCGTGCGCGAAGGTCTGCGCCGCGGCTGCGACCGTTTTGAAATTTACGGCGCGCTGGGCGGCAAGCGTTTTTCCCACAGCCTTGCCAATCTGCAAACGCTGTTATTCCTGAAATCGCGGAACGCGCAGGGCTGCCTCTTGGATGCGGACTGCACCGTTTACGCACTGCAAAACGAGACGGCGACCGTCGACCATGCGTGCTTTTTCTCGCTCTTTGCAGCGGACGGCGAGGCGATCGTTTCGGTACGCAACGCAAAATACGACCTGATATACCACAGGCTGCGGCCGAGTTTCCCGCTGGGCGTAAGCAACGAGCCGCGCGGCTGCGCCGAGATCACGGTTCACAGCGGCAGCGTCTACCTGATCGCAGAATAATCCCCTATGGAGATTTTCTTCGGCGCGCAGCGCCGCTCCGTTCCCCGGCGCGAAAATGTCCGCAGCGGCATAAAAAATCGGCTTTTCCGAACCGGAAAAGCCGATTTTTGTATCACTGCATTGCGGCGGTGCGAATGGCGCCGACCATATACAGGCTGCCAAACGCAACAACGGCCGCGTTTTCCTCGGCGCGCGCCAGCTTGATGGCGTGCGCAACGCCCTGCTCGACGGTTGCGCCGGCGGTCACGGGCTTGCCGAAGGGGGCAAGAACCTCCGCAAGCCGCTCGGCGGGCATCGCGCGGGGATTATCGGGTGTGACGGTAACAAACGCGGAAAAATACGGCGCAACAAGACGGTACATATCGCCGTAGTCCTTGTCCGCCATAACGCCCGTCAGCGCGATCAGACGGCGACCGGAAAGATACTGCTCCAGGTTCTTCGCTAGCGCAGCCATACACTGGGGATTATGCCCGCCGTCTACGAAAAACACGGGGCTTGTACGCAGCAGCTCAAAGCGGCCGGGCCAACGGACGCGCTCCAACCCTTCGCGAAGCTGCGTCTCGCTGACGTGCCAGCCCTTCGCGGTCAGTGCATCGACCGTGGCGACCACAACGGCGGCATTTTTAAGCTGGTGCTCTCCGAGTAGCGGGATCCGCAGCGCTCGGCGTGCGCCAAGGTCAAAGCTCTGACCGGAAAAGTCGGCGCTCAGGGGACGGATCGAATCAAAATCCGCGCGGTGCAGACGCGTATCCGTACGCAGGCAGGCTTGCTCGAACACCTGCTCGACCTCCGGCTTGCCGCGATAGATCACGGCGTCGCCGCCCTTGATGATCCCGGCCTTGGCTGCAGCGATCTTTTCCAATGTGTCGCCGAGTACGTCGGTATGGTCAAAGCCGATGTTTGTAATAACGGACACCTCCGGCGCGGAGATGACGTTTGTAGAATCCAGCTCCCCGCCGAGTCCCACCTCCAGCGCAACGATATCGCAGCGGTGCCGCATAAAATATTCCATGGCGATGACCGTAACCAGCTCAAATTCCGTCGGGTGCTCCGCCATGGCTTCGGCGTGCGGCCGGACGAATTCGGTGATTTCGGCCAGCTCTGCGTCGGAAATCATTTCGCCGTCGACCTGCATCCGTTCGTTGAAGCAGATGATGTACGGCGAGGTGTAAAGGCCGGTGCGGTAGCCCGCACAGCGCATCACGGACGCCAGCATGGCGGCCGTGGAGCCCTTGCCGTTCGTTCCGGCAATGTGGATAAACTTCAGCTTATCCTGCGGATTGCCGATCCGCCGCAGAAGCTCCTGCGTTCTGGACAAGCCGAGCGTTGAGCCCTTCCAGCTCACGGAATGAATATACTGAAGCGCTTCCGGGTAGTTCATTTTTGTTCCTCTTTTCGTGCGGAGCGGACGGGAGACCACAGCCTTGCCGCCTCAAAGACTCCGGTTTTTTGCAGAAGGTAGACAATCAGCACATCCAGCACGAAGGTGATCGCGAACTGGATTGAGCGGGTGACGAGCTTTGTGGTAAGATAGGGCCAGAAGGCGTCGCCGCCGTAGACCCATGTCAGCGTAAAGCTCTGCCAGAGGACGGAGCCGAACACGACGGCGGGTGCAAATGCCGCGGCAATCCACGCCAGCGAAGGCTTGCGGCGCAGCTTTTCGCGGAACAGACCGGCGCATACGCCGTAAAGAATGGGCGGCAGGCAGAACAACGGATTATAGCCGTAGCCGGAAAACAGCGTGCCGATCAGATCGGCCGCGAAACCGACCAGGCCTCCGGCGAGCGGACCGCAGAGCATACCGGCCAGAAACACCGGCACGGCCTCGAGCGAAAAGCGAGTCGTTGCGTTGGGCATGGGGATAAGAAGTCGCGCCGTAACGACGGTCAGCGCAATCATGACCGCGCAAACGGTCAGAACGCGAGTCGCGCCGAGCGCCGTGATGCGCTTTTGCCGCGCAGCTAATTTGGACATATCTCAATTTCTCCTGTTCTTCTATTTCACGATACTCAGATCATCCGTTCTCACGGTGATTTCGCCGGAGCCGCTCTTTTCCAGCACGCCGGCATACTTGTCGCCCGCCGCCTGCGAGTTTTTCAGGGCATAGAGCGTATTCGCGTCGGGTGCATTCCCGGCCTTTGGGTCATAGCGGTAGACCGTATAGGTGACGGTTGCCTCGTCGGAGAACAGCGTCTTATCATACCGGTTCACCAGTGCGATCTCGTCCTCGCCGAGCGCCAGATTTTCGGTGAGCGTGCGGTTGAACCCGGCGCGCTCGGAATCGGAAAACTGCGTGGCGTGATTGGTGGTGTTATAGCTGTACCAGCCGTAGCCCGCCGTGGCCAGACTGCCCGTCAGAAACAGCGCCAGCACAAGCGCGACGGAGCGCTTCGTCAGCCGCAGCTTCTCCGGAGGCGCATAGGTCAGCTTCATGCGGTAGGTCACGGGGGAGACGGCATTGAGGAAGAGAATCAGCAGCAGCGACTCCAACGGGAACAGCACCAGATTCTTGATGATGCGCGGCAGGTCGAACCAGGCGTAGGACTTGCCGAGGACCATGTCGTAATAGAGCATCATAATGGGCGTCTGGATCACGATATTGACGAAGAAGCAGACGCAGAAGCGCGAGAGGATGACGCGCAGGCTGCTGCGCGGCGCACGGTAGAGAAACAGCGCAAAAATGAGCGAACCGGCCAGCTCCGTAACGATGAACGGAAAGAAATACGGCCCGGATTGAAACAGAATACAGCCGAGCGTATCGCTGACCGCGGCAGCCAGCAGCGCGACGACCGGGCCGAAGATGCTTGCGCCGAGTGCATTGACAAAAAAGCCGAGATTGATCTGCAAATTCGGGATGCCGGTAGGGATGGGCAGACCCTTGAGTGCAACGCGCACGGCAATCATCACGGCGGCGACGGCAAGCATTTTCGTTTTTTTCAGCTCGCAGACCGCATCGTGCCAGTATGCCTTGGAAAACGGCGTGGCATACAGGCCGGGGGCAAGGGTTTTTTCTGTTTTGGGCATAAAAAATTCCTCCTGAAAGAATTTGGAGGAGGTTAAAAATATGTACGACGCCATGCCCTGCCCCGCACGGCAAGTCCTTCGGCCCGGAACGAGGATCGGGGCAAAAGCGGCTCGCCGCATCGTTTGCGGAACGCCGGCACCAGCTCAGGCGGTTGCGAAACAGTATCGCGGAAGCCGAGGCTCCCTTCGCCCGGCGGCAACCTCCCATCCGCCGGTACTTAACGCACTTGTTTCTACTCCCTGCAACGTCGTATTGTCGATACTATTGTATCGATATTTTCGGAAAATGCAAGTACTATTTTCAAATTTCGGAAAAAAGTTTCCGCCGCCCGCAAAGCGGTTGCAATTACGGGCAAAATACGTTAGAATAAAGGAATCAAACCGAAGAGGGAGGGAAGGCCGTTGCATGTGCTTGCCGTGATCGGAATCGTTCTGGGCGCGATTGCCCTGCTGATCGGGCTGATCCTGTCGCTGCCGATCGTAATTCTGATCTCCGCACGGACGGATCAGCCGCTTACGCTGCGCTACCGTCTGCTCTTCTTCACCTTTCGCGAGAAGGATCCTGACAAGCCGAAGGGTGCGCTCAGCCGTATTGTCGGCCGGCTGCTCGGCTTCTCTCCGCTGGACAGCGCCCGCTCGGCGCAGAGCGCCGTGCGCTCGCGCGGCGTTTCGGGTACGCTCGGGCAGCTCGTCAGCGCCCTGCGCACGCTCATCGACGCGATTGTGCAAATTCTTCCCTTCGTGCGTCTGTGCCGCCTGAAGCTGCGGGCGGTCTGTGCCGGAGAGGATGCGGCGGACGCCGCGATGGACTACGGCGCGGCCTGCGCCGTGGTTTACCCCCTGATCGGCTATCTGGAAACGGTATTCAAAACCCGTCCGAATGCCGCGGATGTGCAGATTGCCTGCGATTTTTCCGCACCGGAGAGCAGCTATGCGCTGGAAGCGGCGCTGAGCGTTACGATCTTCCGAATCTTACAGGCGGCGATCCGTCTGATCCGTCAGAATATGCAAAACGAAGTTTACCAGCCGTCACCGAAGGAGGACAATCATGGAACCTGAAGTCAAAAAACCGGAGAGCACGCTGCTGCGCGTGCTGTCGTTTACCGCAGAGCAAACGCTCCGCCTCGCCGACGCAAATACCGTTCTGGGCGACCGTTTTGAACTCGACGGCGTCACCGTGATTCCCGTTTCAAAGGTTTCGGCGGGTTTTGCCGGCGGCGGTGCGGACGTCAACGACGTCGGGCGCAAAAAGCGGCAGAACCCCGCCGGCGCGGGCGCAAAGATCACCCGCACGCCGATGAGCTTTCTCGTCGTAAAGGACGGGCAGGTGCGCGTTCTGACCGTACAAAGTGAAGAAACGGAGCAGAGCGGCAAGCTGCTCTCCTCCGTCGCTGCGCAGGCCAAGGCGCTGTTCTCCAAGAAAAAATAAGCTCTACTCACACCCCTGTGCAAGAAAGTCAAGCACAAGATCGAAGTATCGTCCCAAAAGGGGCTCCGCCGAAGTGTAAAGGCAGTGCTTTGCCCCCTTCAGACTGACAAAGCGGCATTGCGGGATGCGCTTGGCAAGACGCCTTTGCGGCGCACGGCGCACCACGCGATCCGCACCCGCACTGACAAGAAGTACCTGCGCCCGGACGGCCTCCGGCGCACCGTGCGCCAGCAGTCGGTCCTGCACGGTCAGCGCCTCGTCCATCCAGCGGTAGCTGGCGGAGGAATTCCGATAGTGCGGCTCGGCGAGGCGCAGCTCCATATTGTGACGGAAGCGGGCAAAGCTCGCGTCGCCCGCCAGGCGAAAATCCGGGTTGGGATTGAAGCCGCCCGTAAAGGGAAACCGCGCGGCCCAGCCGTTGTCCCGCGCGCCCTTGCGTACCATAGCGCGCAGCACTCTGCGCGGGAGGCCGTGCGTGACCGGGCAGAGCATGGGCGAGGAAAGCACCGCCCGTGCGACGAGATCCGCACCACGCTCCAGCCAGAGCGCCGCCACGCAGCCGCCCATGGAGTGGCCGTAGAGATAGACCGGAAGCCCTTCGGTACGCGGCAGCAGGAAGGTGCGCAGCAGCCCGTCAAGATCGTCGGTATAGTCCGAAAAGCGTTCGACATGGGTAAGCTGCAGATCATCCACCGGCCGGTCGGACAGGCCGTGGCCCCGCGCGTCGTAGCACAGGACATTGTAGCCCTGCCGCAGCAGCAGCCAGCGCAGCTCCGTGAGCTTTTCGGAGAATTCCGTAAAGCCGTGCACCAGCACCACGCTGGCGCGGGCGTTTTCGGCACGGCTGAACACCCGGTGCAGGCGGCAGCCGTCGGCGGCCGTCCAGAAGCCCCGCTCCGTGCAGGGCTCAAGCATCGCGCCGATCTGCGCAATGCGTTCGGCATATTGGGTCTCGTTGATCGCCTCACGGCGATAGTCCGGCACAAATTGCATACAACAAATGCTCCTTCGGAGTGAAAATCGGAATAGGTTTCGGTGAAAACGGTGAGAATTACGGTACATCATCATAGGAAAAGGATCTGGCGTACCATATTTTTCTGTCTGTTTTCCCTGCTGCTTGTCTCGCTTTGCGCGACCAAGCTGATTTATGACGCGGCGTTCCGCCGCTATGACGCCGCACCTGCGGCAGTACCCGCAGAGCTTTCGGCATTGGTGCAATCCCGCACGGCCGTGGATTTCCCCTGCCGGGGCGAAACGCTGCGCGGTTATCTTTACCCCGGCACGCGCGATACGCTCGTCGTGCTGATTCCCGGCCTGAACGCCGTCTCTTCGGACTATCTGCGGCAGGTGGACAGTCTGATACGGTACGGTTGGGGCGTTTTCGTCTTTGACCCGACGGGCTGCGGCGAAAGCGGCGGCGCCTCCGCCGTCGGCTACTGCCAGACCGTCGTCGATCTGGACGCGGCGCTGGACTGTCTGGAACAAAACGCCTGCTTCGGCTATCGGAACTACGCCCTGCTCGGCCACAGTCGCGGAGCCTACGCCGCCTGCGGCGTACTGCGGGAGCACCGTCCCGCGGCGGTGGTCGCCGTAGCGGGCGCAAACAGCGCCATGGAAGGCGTCATGAGCCCGGCGGTAGAGCGCATCGGCGCCCTGGCATATGCCAACTATCCCCTGCTCCGGCTCTACCAGCGCTCGCTCTTCGACGCGCAGACGCTCGATTGCGACGCCGCCGGGGAGCTGTCGCGCAGCCGCACGCCGGCACTGATCGTGCAGGGTGCACAGGACGAAACCGTCCCGCCGGGGGCGTTCTCGATCTTCTCCCACCGTAACCGGCTCCCGGCCACCAGCGCCGTGCTGCTCTGGGGCGCAACGGGACAGAGCGGGCATACCGACCTGCTGTTTGACCCCGACGGCACGGCAAATTCGCGCCTGATGGCGCAGATTCACGCATTCCTTCTGCAAAACTGCGGAAATGAAACAGAGAGAGAAACACAAAAATGAGCCAAGTGATCCTGATTCCGGCCTATGAACCGGACGACACCCTCGTCGCGCTGGCGCGCGAGCTTGCGGCGAACGACGTAAACCTGTTGATTGTCAACGACGGCAGCAGCTCCCGCTGCGCACCGGTCTTTGCGGCGGTCGCGCCCTACGCGCACGTCCTGACGCTGCCGAAAAACAGCGGCAAGGGCGCGGCGCTGAAGCACGGGATGTCCCACCTGTTGGAAGAATTCCCCGATTGCACCCATTTTATCACGGCCGACGCCGATGGGCAACACCCCGTTTCGGATATTTTGCGCGTGCGCGACGAGCTTCTGCACGGCGCGCAGTTCGTACTGAGCGTGCGGGATTTTCAGGGCGACATTCCCTTCCGCTCGCGCATCGGCAACGACCTTTCCCGTTTTATCTACACGATGCTCACGGGGCACTATTTCCGCGACAACCAATCCGGTCTGCGCGGCTTCTCCGTGGAACAGCTCGACTGGCTCACGCAGGTCGGCGGCGAAAAATACGACTACGAAATGAATATGCTCTATTATGCGGACAAGCAGGCCATTCCCATTACCACGCTGCTGATCCGCTCGGTGTATATTGACGGCAACAGGTCCTCTCATTTCGACCCGCTGCGCGACACGCTGCGTATCTACCGCCGGCTGTTCGCCAGCGCGTGGGCGTCGCTCGCAAGCATCCTGCTGGTGGAGCTGGTGCTCGTGCTTGAGACGCTGGTTTACCCCGCCGTCCTGCCCGGCATCCTTCCGAACGAATTCTGGTATCTGCTCACCTCGCTGCCCAAGGCAGGCTTCGTTTCGGCCGCGTTCTGTATCCTCATGGATAAATTCGTTATCTTCCGGCGGGTGCGCTATGCCGCTGCGCTGCACACGCTGTCGCAGACGCTTCTGCGCTTTATCGCCTACACCGTCTGCTGCGTGTTGCTGCGGCCGCTGAAGCTGCCGCTGCTCGTCTCGTTCAACCTGTCGGCCCTGGTGCTGATCGCGCCGGAGTATTTTCTGCAAAAGCTCCTGCACATTGCCAAATACCGCGATATCAACAAAGAGCATACATAGCGGAAACCGGCTGCCGCTCGGCAGCCGGTCATTTGTCATTGCAAAAATCCGCAAGGGGTCGTGGCAATCTCACGGAACGATTCCAAATCTCCGGTGGATTTCGGCAAAACCGAAATTTTTTGCACGAGATTCCCACGTCGCTTCGCTCCTCGGAATGACACGACCGGAGGCTCCCTTAACGCGCTCACCGGCTGCCGCTCGGCAGCCGGTTTTTCAGTGCAGATCGAAGCCCGTGCAGGCTTCGGCCAGCCTTTGGCTGAAGTCTGCGGCAAGCAGACGCTGCATCTGCGCAAGGGCGGAAACAACCGTCTGCGCTCCCGCCGCACCGTGCAGCTTGATGACCGGCTTTGCCGTTCCCAGAAAAACGGCGCCGCCGCGCGAATTAAAATCAAAATAATGGTACAGCCTCTGCCGAAGTCCCTCCGGTACTGCATCCGCACCCCAGCGCGACAACAGGGAAGCGGCGAGCTTCCCGGTCGCCTCAATGTTTTTCAGCAGCACATTTCCCGTGAAGCCGTCGCAGACCACAACGTCGGCCGCATCCGCACAGACGTCGCCGCCTTCAATGTTGCCGACGAAGCGAATCGGCAGCTCGGACAGGCGGGCATACGCCTCGCGGGTCGTATCCGTCCCCTTGCCCGGTTCGCGTCCGACCGACAGGAGACCGACACGCGGCGCCTCCAGCCCACCCATGCAGCGCATGAATGCGTCGCCCATCAGGGCGAAGCGTGCCAGCTCCTTCGGGCGGCACTCCAGCGTCGCGCCGCAGTCAACCAAGCAGACGTACTTCTCCCCGGCCAGATTGAGTGCGGTTGCCAGCGCGGGCTGCTTCAGGCCGGGCTGAAGCCCCAGCAGGAAGATCGAGCCGACGAGCAGCGCGCCGGTATTCCCCGCGCACAGCAGACCGCCGCACTCCGGATCCTGCTTCAGCCGCCGCAATGCCATCACAAGCGAGGTGTCGTCTTTTCCGTGCAGAATCTCCGTCGGCTTATCGTGATTTGTAACATACCGCGTCGTATGCAGGCACTCCCAGCGCGCCGGGTCGCAGTCGTCCAGCTCCGCGCGGACAAGCCGCTCGTCACCGACAAGCACGAGCCGCAGCGTCTTGTCGCCGCGCAGCGCTTCCGCCGCACCGCGTGCAAGCGTCTGTGCGCCGCAGTCGGCGCCGTAGAGGTCAAGGATAATCTTTTCCATGCGTTCTCTCACTCTATGCAGAAAATATAGTCATACACGCCCTGTCCGCCGTTGACCACGCCGATCTCCAGCAGCGGAAAGCGCCGCTGCACGGCGTCGGAAAGCGCGTCGGCCTCCTCCTGCTCCACGGCTGCGCCGAAAAACACGGTCAGAACCTGCTTTTCGGACATCTGCGGAAGCTGTGCAAAGAGCGCCAACGCCGCCCCTGCCCGCGTATCGCTCGCAGCCAGCAGATGTGAGTCTGCAAGGGCGATATACTGCCCCGCGCGGGCGCTGACGCCGTCGAGCACGGAATCGCGCGTCGCGGTCGTTACATAGCCCGTCGTCACTCCGGCAAGGCACTGCGTCAGCGACGCGACAAAGTCGTCGATGGTCTCGCAGGTCGGATCCATCATGGTCAGCGCGGAATAGCCCTCGGCGACGGAGCGCGTCGGAATAACGCGAATCTGCATCCCCTGCGCCATTTCCGCCGCCTGCCGCGCCGTCAGAATCACATTGGAATTGTTCGGCAGAACAACGATAAAGTCCGCGTTCAGCTCGGCAAAGGCGTGCAGGAAATCCTCGGCGGAGGGATTCTGCGTCTGTCCTCCCTCGACGATTGCGTCCGCGCCCAGCTCACGCAGATAGTCCGTCAGTCCCGCCCCGGAGGCCACGGCAACCACGGCAAAGCGCTTGCGCTCGCGCTGCACGAGCTCATTGTGCTGTACGGACATATTCTCGATTTTGATCGTAATAAATTCGCCAAAGCGGCGTGCGTAGCCCAGTACACGCTCCGGCTCAAAGGTATGGACATGCACCTTGACAAGATCGCCGTCCTGCACCGCAACAATGGAATTGCCGACGGAACCGAGGAAGTCGATCATCGGCTCGATGCGGAAGGCGGCAATGTCCGTTTTGGCCGTCATAAGCTGGAGAATGAACTCGGTGCAGTAGCCGTATTCCAGCACGCTGTCGCGGCCGAACGCACCCGCAGGCGCGGCAGCGGCAGGCAGCGGTGCAGTCTCAACCGTTTCGGTCAGTTCGCCGCGCAGCGCGGCGTCCATGCCCTCAAAAAGATATACCAGTCCCGCGCCGCCGCTGTCAACCACGCCCGCATCCTTCAGAACAGGCAGCAGCTCCGGCGTATGCGCCAGACTCCGCCGCATGGCTTCCAGCAGGCGGGAAAACAGTGCTTCAAAATCCTGCGGCAGCGGCGCGGACAGGGTAAAGCCCTCGCGCATCACCGTCAGCATCGTTCCCTCGACGGGACGGATCACCGCCTGATAGGCGCACGCCGTACCGCTTTGCAGCGCGGCGACAAAGCCTGCCGTATCCAGCCACTCGCGGTCCTGCGCGCCGTCCGCCAGACCGCGCAGAAACTGCGACAGAATCACGCCCGAATTCCCCCGCGCGGAAAGCAGCGCCCCGCGCGCTACGGCGCGGAGCGTCCGCCCGGCTTCGTGCTGCGGCTCGGCCGCCGTCACGCCGCCGCGCAGGGTCAGGCTCATATTGGTACCGGTATCGCCGTCCGGAACCGGAAACACGTTCAGCCGGTCAACCGTTTCGGCGTTGGAATGCAGGCGCGCAAAGCCGCCGGACAGCAGCTCGTGCAGACGCAGGCCGTCGATGCGTTCGGTCATGGCTTACTCTTTCCCCTCTATGGTAACTTCTTTCCCGACAAAATAGGCGCTGACCGTGCCGGGGCCGACGGAAGCGCCGACGATCGGCGCAATGATGCTCATACAAACATCGCGGAAGCCTGTCAGCTTCAGAATTTCGTCGCGGAGCTGCTCCGCTCCGGCAAGGTTATCGGCGTGGGAGATGTAGAGCGTCTGCTCCTGCGGGTCGATCACGTTCTCTGCCACAAGACGGGCAATCTCCTGCCGGGCGGCCACGGCGCCCTTGACCTTTTTGAATGCATAGTTCTGGCCGATGCGGTCGGACAGGATGATCGGCTTGACGCCGAACAGGTTGCCGAAGAAGGCGCTCGACGCCTTGACGCGCCCTGCGCGGCGCAGATAGTCCAGCGACTCAACCGTGGCGTACTGATTGACCGTCAGGCGCACGGACTCCAGCTCGGAAACAATCTGCTCCGCCGTTTTTCCCTCGTCGCGCAGTCGGGCGGCGCGCATCGCCAAATAGCCCTGGCCGAGCGAGCTGATAAGAGAATCAACGCAGAAAACGCGCGTGTCCGCGTACTTTTTCTCCAGCTCCTGCGCGATGAGACGCGCCAGATTTACCGAGCCGGACAGCGCCGAGGAGCAGGAAACGTAAACGACGTCCGTCCCCTGCGACAGATATGCGTCAAACTTCGCCTCAAAGACCTCGCGCGGCACCTGAGTAGTGCGCACGCGCAGGCCGCCGCGCATCAGGTCGTAAAACGCCTTGGGCGAGTGGCTCTCCCAGTCCAGGCTGGCAGGGTATTCGTGCTCCTCGACCACATAGTTCATCGGAACGTAGTCGATTTGATACTGCTCACGCAGCGCCTTTGGCAGGTCGCTGGTGGAATCGGTCAGAATGGCAATGCGGTTCATTCGGGGGAACTCCTTTCGGAATACAAAAATTACTGCTTCATTTCGGCGGTGATCTCCGCAACGATACGCTTTTCCGCCTCCAGCCCCTCGGTCACGGGCGCGCCCTGATAAAACACGGCGCACATACCCGGTCCGATGGAAGCGCCGCAGCCGGTTCCGATGGGACGAATGAGCAGCTCCTTCGGCGCAAACTCGCGTCGGATCAGCTCGGCAAGCTGCTCCGCGGCCTCAGCGCGCGCGGACTGGGAAATGAAAACGGTCTGCCGCTCCGGTGCAAGGATCGTACGCGACATATAGCGCAGTGTCGCGTCAAAGGCGGCGCGCCGGCCCTTGAACTTCGCCAGCACCTCGCTCATCCCCTGACGGTTGATCTCCGCGATGGGACTGACCCCCGCCAGAGAGCCGAAAAACGCCTTGAAGCTGCTGATGCGGCCGGTCTTGGCAAGGAAGAACAGGTCGTCCATCGTACCGGTCTGATGTACGGTATGCCGCGCCTGTGTCAGATAGGCGGCGTTTTCCGCAAGTGCCAGCCCCTCGTCGCGCTTCTGCGCGGCAAGCATCAGCACCAGCGCCTCCGAGCCGGAGTAGCGCAGGCTGTCCACATAGGCGATCGAGCGCTCCGGGTAGCGCTGCAGCAGGGCGTCGCCGACGCTCCTGCAAATCTGAAGCGTACCGGAAAGGCCCGTAGACATCGCAACAAACAGAATATCTCGCCCGTCGCGCAGATAGCGCTCAAACACCTCGGCAACCTCACCCGCAACGGGCGTAGCCGTGCGAAAGAGCGCCTTGCGGCCCTTCATCGCGCCGTAAAAGCTCTCCGGCGTCATGCCGTTGTTCCAGTCCATATCGGAGCGCAGCTCGCGTCCGTCCGGACAGTAGAGCACGCCGCGAACATAATCGTCGATCCCGAAGCGCCTGCGCAGCGCCTCGTCCATATCGCAGGAGGAGTCGGTCAGTATTGCATATCGATTCATGGTTGATTCCCTCGGTTTCATTTTTCGGCCGCAAAAAGCGACACCGCTGTCGTATTATAGCAGCCCGCCGGGAAAAATGCAATGCCCGCCGGGAGAAAAATCCGGGGAAACCGTCGATTTTTGTATTATAGCGGACATTTCGACTTTTTTCAAGCGCGTGAAAAAAAAGAGCTGCAAAGTTTGGGCACTTCTGCTATAATTGTATGGCAAATTCAAGAGGGAGTGTCGTTTTATGTCCGATCCTGTTCTGTATTGTCTGCTCGGAGCGTTTGTTCTGCTGCTCGGCGGCCTGATCGTCATGCTGTGCCAAACCGTGCCCATCGCAAAAAAGGTATATGAGTCGCAGCTCGTGCGCACCTCACCGGAGAAGTGGGGCCGTGTCTGCTCCGCTCCGGATAACGCCGAGCAGCTTGCCATGTGGAACACCGGAATCCGCTGGGCCGATGCACACAGGAGCGTCATGCGCGAGGTGCAGATTGAAAACGAGGGTCTGCGTCTGTTCGGGGAGCTGTACGACTTCGGCGGCGAGCGCTGCGTCATCATCCTGCCCGGGCGCTGCGAAAGTCTGTGCTATTCCTACTATTTTGCCGCGCCCTACGCCGAGGCGGGCGTGAGCGTTCTGGTGATTGATACCCGCTGCCACGGCCGCAGCGACGGCACCTACAGCACCATCGGTGTGGGCGAAAGCCGCGATTTGATGGCATGGATGCGCTTTCTGACGCAGGAATGCGGCAAAACGGCGCTGTTTCTGCACTGCATTTGTATCGGCTCGAATGCCGCCATGCTCGCAATGGCGCGACCGGACTGCCCAAAGGAGCTGCGCGGCTTTGTCAGCGAGGGCTGCTACACGACCTTCCGCGAAACGTTCCGCACCCACATGATCGCCGATCATCGCCCGCTGTTTCCGGTGCTGGATCTGGTCATGCTGGAGATCTACCGACACACCGGCACGAACGTGCTGCGTGATTCGCCTCTGCGCAGCATCCGAAAGGTCCGCACTCCGGCACTGTTCCTGTTCGGAGAGCAGGACATCTTCTCCCGGCCGGACAAAAGCCGCAAGCTCTTCGCGGCCTGCGGCTCGGCGGATAAACAGCTCGTCTGGATGCCGCAGGGCGGCCATTCGCACCTGCGCATCAACAATACCGAGGCCTATGACCGCGCGGTAAAGGAGTTTGTTCTGAGCCGATGAAGTATGCCGCCTTTACGATGGATCTGGAAGCGCTGTCGGACGCAGAGTGCATTGCGCGGCGCGGCCTTCCGGTCGAAGACGAGCTGTTTGACGGCGTGGAGCGCTACCTGACGATTCTGGAGCGCTACGATGCACGCGCAACCCTTTTTCTGCTCTGCTCCACGCCCGCATCGCTCGATCCGCTGCTGCACGCAGCCTTTGCCCGCGGGCATCGACCGGCACTGCACGGTCTGACCCATACGCCGCCGCTTTCTATGGACGCTTCCGAGTTCTCCGCACAGGTCGCGCAGGCAAAGCGTGCGCTTGAAGCGCGCTTCGGCCTTCCGATCATCGGCTACCGCGCTCCGTTTTTCAGTCTGGATCGCGAGCGGCTCGACGTGCTTCGCGCGCTGGGCTTTCGCTACGACTCCAGCCTCGGCTACGCCGGTGCGCGGCATGTCGCCGCACTCGATCTGCGCAGCTTTACACCGCGGGGCGGCGGCGTCTGGACGGACGGCGGCTTCTGCGAGCTTGCCCCCTCGCAGGGACGGCTGTTCGGCAGACGCTTCCCCGTTTCGGGCGGAGGGTATATGCGCCTGTGTCCGTGGCCGGTGCTGAAGCCCGCACTGCAGCGCTATTTGCGCGAAAACGACTGCTACATTTTCTATCTGCACCCCTTTGAATTGTCCGAGGGGTCGGTCGGCCCGCTGCGCGGGCTGCGGCTCTATGACCGGGTCTATCTGCGTCGCGGCCGCAGCCGCTTTTCCGGGCGGCTCGAGCAGCTCCTCTCCCGCCTGCATTCGGAGGGCTACACACTGACGACCCTTGAGGAAATGTGCAGCCGCCTGACAAAATAACCCCCGTGTCATTGCAGAAAGGGCACAAGCCCGACACGTCAACCGGGTGCCGAGCTTTCCGAAAGATTGCCACGGCTTGCTGGCGCAAGCCTCGCAATGACAGTGTGTGTGTCATTGCGAGGAGCGGAGCGACGCGGCAATCTGCCGATATGTCATTGCGAGGAGCGGAGCGACGCGGCAATCTAATGTGAGATTTGACAAGAGATTACCACAGGCGGCAGAGCCGCCCTCGCAATGACAGTTGTCGGTACATGAGATTGCCGCGACTTGCTGACACAAGTCCCGCAATGAGGAATCGGGCCTTTTTGACATAAAAAAACTCCGGACTCTCGTCCGGAGTTTTTTTATGCCTCGACGCGGTCGATCACGTCGGCAACGGTATGTAGCTTCATCAGGTCGTCGCTGGTCAGCGTGACGCCGAATTCCTCCTCGATGGCCATTGCCATGTAGAGCATTCCGATGGAGTTCATGCCGAGATCCTCGCGCAAACGCGCCTCGGGCGTCGCGTCGGCAGGATCGATCTCTCCCTCAAACACCTGCTCCAGCAGGGTCTTGAGGCGCTGCATCGTGTCCATGTACTTCTCCTTTCATCGTTTCGTAGGCGGCACGGCACTCCTCCATACGCGCCAGAAGCAGCCCGCTCAGGCGCTCAATGTCCGCCATGCCGGGAAATTTCTTTGTGCAATATCCCGTCGGGTCAAGCGGTTCGCCGACCACGAGCAGACGCCGGCTGTACCAGTGTCTGCGGCGCGCGGTATACATCGGGAGAATCGGCACGCCCGCGCGCAGCGCGATCAGAATCGCGCCGCCCTTGATCTGCGTCAGCTCGCTTTGGATGCCGCCCTGCGGGAACACGCCGAGAAGGTGCCCCTGCTTCAGAAGTCCGACCGAGGTGCGGATGGCATCCAGATCCGCGTGCTCACGGTCAATGCGGATACAGCCCATGCCGCGCAGAAGCGTCCCTGCGACAGGCTGCGCCATGACCTGCTCGGAAGCCAGGAAAAAAATCCGCCGCGTCCAGAACCAGCAGTCCAACAGGAAAGGATCCATCATTCCGACGTGATTGCAGACAATGACCGCCGCGCCCTTCGGTGCGCCGCGGTAGCGGCTGCCGTCCGTCCGGCGCTTCTTCAAAAGCAGCAGAAAGCGCGCGGGCATACAGCAGGTCAGTCGACCGAGATCCATAAACCACCGTTTCATCGCTTTCCCTCCGGCAGGCAGTCCGCCAACGCATAGACCCGCTGCTGCAAAAGCCGTGTCAGACGCTCCAGCTCCGCAGCGGACGGCGGCGTTTCGCGGCAAAGCGCTCTCAGATCAATCGGCTCGCCGAGCACAACTCGCGAGCGGCGGAACAGGCCGTAGCGTCCCGCCGTATAGGCCGGCACCAGCGGCGCGCCCGTGCGCAGCGCCAGATAGACGACGCCCGGCTTAAACGGGAACGGCTTGCCGTCAACCGGCAAACGGCCCTCCGGGAAAATACCGACCGTTCCGCCCTTCGACAGGATCTCCTGCGAGCGTTCAACAAAGCCGAAATTCCGCGCATCGCGGTCAACATAAATGCCGCCCATGGCATAAAGAAACGCAGAAAACAGCTTTCCTTTGCGGAACAACACCTCCGCCATCAGAAAATGCAGCGTGCGGAAGGGAAATACGGTCAGATAAAACGGAAAATCCATCAGAGAGGTATGGTTGGACATCAGAATGCAGCCCTTCGGCAGGCGGCGGGGGGCGCCGGGCGCATATACGCGCTTCGGTTTGAAAAAGATCAGCGCGGGCAGCCAGCCCGTCAGCTTGACGAAAACCAGCAGCAGCCGGCTGTGCTTACGGGCGTTGTTCATAGGATATTCCTCTCAATATAATCACAGAATTCAGCGACGGTGGCGCAGCGCGTCTCCTCTCCGACCGGCGCGGGCAGGCCGAATTCGGCATCGATCGCGCCGAGCAGCGACAGATAGCTCAGACTGTCCGCGCCAAGCTCGTTGACGATATGGCTGTCGTCTCGGATCTGCGCCTCATCTACCCCCAGCTCACGCGCAACAATCGCACGCACACGCGCAGCCAGCGCGGGATCCGTACCGGAGCGAGACACAGACCGTGCGCGAAGCTCCGAAAAGGTATGTAGCGTAACATCTCCGTTTTTGAGCGCACGCAGCAGATACTGTCTGCCGACCTTAATGGCCGTGGGCGAGGCGATGGGGTCGTTCGTATAATAAAAATCGCGCACGCGGCTCGGTGAGGGCAGAGCCTCGTTGTCTCGATAGGCAGCGGCAATCAGCGCCTCGATGCGCTGCGCCGAAAGATAGGGGCTGAGCTGCACCACAAGCGCCAGCCGCTCGCCCCCGGCGGCGGGCAGGCCGAGCACGCTCAGCTTCTCCGCATCCGGCAGGGTGAAGTGCTGCTCCACGATGTCAGGATTGATATTCTCGCCGTTTTCACCGATGACGACATCGCCGAGGCGGCCGCGCAGATACCAATCGTTATCAATACACTCGGCAACGTCGCCGCTGTCGAGCCACGACTCGCGGTCGAATCGCTCGCCGTCAACGATACGATAGCTGCAAACGGATTGCCCGTGAATCAGCAGCGTCCCGCGCTCGCTCAGGCGGTATTCCACGGAGTGAAACGGTCTGCCGACCGAGCCGCGGTTCCGATATTTCGGCCGTGAGCGCAGTTCTACGGAGGTAATCCCCGTCTCGCTCATGCCGTAGCCGTTGTGGAGGTTATATCCAAGCCCGTTGAGCAGCGTCAGCGCCTCCGGGCGCAGATAGCTGCCGCCGCTGATGCAGAAGCGCACGCTGCGGCCGAACAGGCGATCGGTCGCCTGATGCAGCAACCGGCGCGAAAGCGCCTCGCCCGCCGAAGGACAAAGATTTTGCAGCGCCGTACACAGGCGCAGCGCGCGGCGGAACCGCACGGTCTTCCCCTCACGCTCCAGCGTGCGGCCGAGCTGCGCCTCAATCTGATGCCACAGCATCGGCACGGCAAAGACATGCGTAACCTCGTGGCGGCGGCAGGTTTTCACAATGGCGTCGGCGGAATAGTCCGGCAGGAACACAAGCGTCCTGCCGAAGAAGGTGAACCAGAAATACACGGCAAACAGGCCGAACACATGATAAAACGGCAAAAAGGCAAGCTGCTTCAGGCTTCCATGATAGTGACGTGACATCTGCGGACAGTCGCGCAGGATATTCGGCGTATTGAGAAGCTGAGCCGCGACCTCCCGACCCGTATAGATACAGGCAACCTCGTGCAGCGTGGTAGCGGAGGTGGAAAGCGCAAACTCGTCCTCAAATTCTCCGGCAAAGGCTGCGTCGCCGCCGGTCAGCCCGGCAAAGTCGATGAATTCCGCATCGAGCTGCGTCGCACCGAAGCCCAGAACACAGCGCACGCCAAGCGTGCGCACAATGCCCTGCGAAAGCCGCTTCGGGTGGCGCGTATTGACCAGATACGGCTTATTGCCGCTGCGCAGAATCGCCCAGAAGGCAACGATCCACTCCACGCAGTTCTCCATTTCCAGTGCAACATAGCCGTGCGTTGCGCCGATCCGCGCATACAGCGCAGCAGAAACGCGCTCGAT
Source organism: uncultured Oscillospiraceae bacterium (assembly GCA_934645175.1). Taxonomy (GTDB): domain Bacteria; phylum Bacillota; class Clostridia; order Oscillospirales; family Oscillospiraceae; genus JAZOXB01. The sequence goes on along the minus strand of CAKUDE010000003.1, from coordinate 31,595 downwards.
CTGCTCGCGCACCTCGCCGTAGGTCAGGCGAATCGTCTGCCCATCCTGCTCATATTCGGCGAGAATATTCTGCGCCGGACGGAACATGGCGCCGTAAACGGTCTGCATGGTGTGCGGCGTGCCGGTCAGTGCGTCGATGCCCTCGCGCACGATGCGGCGGATGCTCTGTTTCATTCTCTGCGCCCCCTCTGTGACATACGGTACTCATTATAAATTCCGTACCGCGCAATGTCAAGAAGAAGAATCGACGCGAAGCCCCTGCGCAGACGCGTGCAGCACCGCCCGCTCCGGCGGATGCTTTGCAAGCAGCAGTGCGGAAAGCGGCGCCTCCGCCTGCGTTTGAAGCAAATGCCGCAACGCGCGCGCTCCGCTGCGTGCGGCGGCCGTCTGGCGCGCAAGGCAATCCGGCACGTCGGCGTCATAGCGCAGCGCCAGACCCTGCCGCTTTGCACGCTCCGTCAGCGCGTCGAGCTGGCGCCGTGCAATGGCGCACAGCGCCGCCGAATCCAGGGGTGCAAACTGCGCGACACAGTCGATACGCCCCAGAAATTCCGGCGCAAAGCGTTCACGCAGCGCCTTCTGCACCGCACTCTGCGCGGCCTGTGCGCCGAAGCCGATCCCGGCCGTTGCTTCGCTGCCGAGATTTGAGGTCATCACCAGAAGTGTATTTTTAAAGTCCACCCGCCGCCCGGTCGAGTCGGTCAGGATGCCGTCCTCCATGACCTGCAGAAGAAGCGAGGTCACGTCGCGGTGCGCCTTTTCCAGCTCGTCAAACAATACGAGCGCATAGGGCCTGCGGCGCACGGCCTCGGTCAGCACGCCGCCCTCCTCGTGCCCGACGTAACCCGGCGGCGCGCCGATCAGGCGCGAAACGGAGTGTTTTTCCATATATTCCGACATATCGATGCGAACCATGGCGTGTTCGCTGCCGAATACCGCCTGCGCCAGCGCCTTGCAAAGCTCCGTCTTGCCCACACCCGTCGGGCCGGTAAAGAGCATTGCCGCTGCGGGACGCGTCGGCTCACACAGCCCCGACCGTCCGCGCCGCACCGCTTCCGCCGCTGCGCGCACCGCCTCCGGCTGGCCGATGACCCGCGCCGACAGCTCCGCCTCCAGCGCGCCAAGCCGTTCCTTTTCGTTCAAGGAAAGCGTACCGACGGGTATGCCGGTTCGTGCCGAAACGGTCGCCGCCACCTCCGCCGCGCCCACACGGCCGCATTCCGGTCGGCGAAGCTGCTTGAGACGGTCGCGAAGCTGTGCCGCCTGCTCATACTGCCCCTGCCGAACCGCCTGCTTCAGTTCGTCCTCCAACGCGGCGCCCTGTGTATCGGCCACGCCGGCGCAGCGCGTCAGGCAGACCTGTGCCGCCGCCTCATCGAGCAGATCGATGGCCTTATCGGGCAGGAATTTATCCGTCAGATAGCGCCGCGATAGCTCCACCGCCGCCGTGACCGCATCGCGGCCGATGGCAAGGCGATGGTGCGCCTCCAGACCCGGACGAAGTCCCTCCAGAATCTCTTCGGCCTCCTGCACCGTCGGCTCGCGCACCAGAACCGCGCGGAAGCGCCGCTCCAGCGCGGCGTCCTTTTCGATCTGGCGGCGGTATTCGTCAAGCGTCGTCGCACCGATGAGCTGCAATTCTCCGCGTCCCAGCGCCGGCTTCAGGAGATTTGCCGCATCGATCGCACCCTCGGCCGCGCCCGCGCCGATGAGCGTATGCATTTCGTCCACAAATAAGATCACATTCTGTACCCGCCGCAGCTCCGCCAGAATATCGCGCACACGTTCCTCAAATTCGCCGCGGTATTTTGTCCCGGCAATCAGGCTGGCCATATCCAGCGCGATGAGCCGCTTCCCACGAAGCGCCTCCGGCGCCTGTCCGCTTGCCAGCGCCTGAGCGACGCCCTCGACCACGGCCGTCTTGCCCACACCCGGCTCGCCGATAAGCGCGGGGTTGTTTTTATTCTTTCGCGTAAGAATACCGAGCACGGTACGGATCTCCTCCTGTCGCCCGATGACCGGCTCCGCCGTCGCTGCCCGCTCGACCAGATCCACACCGAACTGGTCAAGAAGTCTTGTATTCTGCATTGCTTTTTCTCCCTCCTGCGCGCGCAGCGTGCAATAATCGGAAAACAGCGCCTCCGGCGCAACGCCGCAGCGTCGCAAAAGCGCGCATGCGCCCGTATCCTGCCCGCGCAGCAGCGCGGCAAACAGTGTTTCCGGCGTGACCGTGCCGTCCGTCTGCACGGCGCAGGCCAGGGCGCGCCGCGCATTGCGCGACAGGCCGAAAGGCAGCCGGCCGGCCGGACTTCCGCGCCCGCAGAGCGCAATCAGCCGGTCATACAGCTCCGCCTCACTCAGAAGGCGCCGCGCCAGCGACGCGCGCAGCCGCGCACGCCGCTGCATACATACCGCCAGCAGCAGATGCTCCGTCCCTACGCGCAGATGTCCCAGCGAAGACGCCAGTGCCCACGCCGTTTGCAGCACCGTTTTTGCCGCCGGAGAAAGCTCCGTACGCCGCATTTACCCGCCCCCCTCGCCGTTTTTTCCCGCCAAGGCATTCTTGACCGTCCGCCCGAAACTTATACCGCAGAAAAATTTTGTATTCTCTGCAATTTCCATTTGCATTTTTCGAAAAGCGTGATAGAATGATAGGGAACCCAATACATATAGGAGGCTACCAACATGGCACATCAAATCACCGACGCCTGCGTCGCCTGCGGCACCTGCGCCGACGCCTGCCCGCTCGGCATCATCACCGAGGGTGACGGCAAGTACGTCATCGACGCCGACCAGTGCGTAGACTGCGGCTCCTGCGCTGCCGTCTGCCCCATGGACGCCATCGAGCAGCAGTAAATAGGCCCGAAGCCACCGGGCGCGATTCGCGCCGGGTGGCTTTGTCTGTCATGATGGAAAATTTTCGCGAGGAATTATTGGGCGGCGGTATCCGCCTGCTGCAAAACGAGCGCTTCCCTCTCGGCACGGACAGCCTGCTGCTGTCGCGTTTTCTGACGCTGCCGCGGGCGGCGCGTGTGGCCGACCTCGGTGCGGGCAACGCCGCGCTGGGGCTGCTTCTGTGCGCCCGCTCGGACGACTGCACGGTCACGGGCATTGAGCTTGACGGGCAGGCGCATTGGCTGGCGCTGGAGAATATCCGGCGAAACGGTCTGGAAGCCCGCGTCAGAAATCTTCCGGGGGATGTGCGTGAAATTCGTACGCTTCTGCCTCCGGGGCACTTTGACTGTGTAATCTCCAATCCGCCCTATTTCCCGGCGGGCAGCGGCGCGATCCGTGAAACGGCGGCGATGGCGCGTTCGGAGCAATCGCTTCCGCCGCAAGCGCTGTGCGCGGCGGCGGCCTGGCTGCTGCCGAGCGGCGGTCGCTTTGCGCTGGTGCACCGCGCGGAGCGGCTGTGCGACCTGATGTGCGCCCTGCGCGCCGCACGGCTGGAGCCGAAGCGTCTCGCGTTCGTCCGCCACGCGCCGGACGCGCCCGTGCGGCTGGTATTACTGGAGGCGCGGAAGGACGGCCGGCCCGGTCTGCGGATCGAAGCGGATCGCTACGGAGCAAATTACGGACAGGAGGACGGCATATGAGCGGAACACTGACCCTCGTGCCGACGCCGATCGGCAATTTATCGGATATTTCGCCGCGCGCACGCGAGGCTCTGGCAGCGGCGGATTTCATCGCCGCAGAGGATACGCGCGTAACGCTGCGGCTTTTGAATCACCTGGAGCTGAAAAAGCCGCTGGTAAGCTACTATGAGCACAACAAGCAGGGCAGCGGGCCGCGCATCGTCGAGCGCATTCTGGCGGGCGAAAGCTGCGCGCTGGTTTCCGACGCGGGAACGCCCGCGATCTCCGATCCCGGCGAGCAGCTTGTGGTGCTCTGCGCGGCGCAGGGCATTGCCGTGACGTCCATCCCCGGCCCCTGCGCGGCGATTACGGCGCTGAGTATGTCCGGCCTGCCGACGGGGCGCTTCTGCTTCGAGGGCTTTCTTCCCACGGTAAAAAAGCCCCGCCGGGCGCAGCTTGACGGTCTGAGGGGCGAAACGCGCACCATGATCTTCTACGAAGCGCCGCACAAGCTCTGCGACACGCTGCGCGACCTGTGCGCGACCTTCGGCGGACAGCGGCGCATCGCGCTGTGCCGCGAGCTGACAAAGCTGCACGAGCAGGTCGTGCGCACAACGCTCGACGGCGCGGTTGCATATTTTGACGAAACGCCGCCGCGCGGCGAATTCGTGCTCATCGTAGAGGGCGCCGCCCCCGTGCAGGAGGAAGCGCCCGATCTGGAACGGGCATTGGCGCTGGTCGAGGCGCGCATGGCCGAGGGGCTTTCGCGCAAGGACGCCGTCCGCGAGGCGGCGCGGGCGACCGGCCTGCCGAAAAATCTGCTCTATGACGCGGCGCTTGCGCGCTGACGGGCGATGCTTTTCAAAAAACGTACGAAGGGAACCGTCAGGGTTCCCTTTTGCGTTCCGCGCCCCGGCGGACTTGACAGGCACACTGCGGCATGGTATGCTTGCAGAAAACAAAAGGAGCGAGCTTATGGCATGGAACGTTATTCTATTTGATTTGGACGGCACACTGACCGACCCGAAGGTGGGCATTTGCAGCGCGGTGCGGCACGCGCTCGGCGCATTCGGCATCGAGGTCGCGTCGCTCGACGAGCTGACGGCCTTCATCGGCCCGCCGCTGCACGACGCCTTCCCGGAATACTACGGCTTCGATGCAGCGCAGACGGAGCTGGCCGTCAAAAAATTCCGCGAGTATTTTTCCGTGCGCGGCTGGGCGGAAAACGAGCCCTACCCCGGCATCGGCGAGCTTCTCGCCGCGCTGCGCGGCGCGGGAAAACGGCTGATCGTGGCAACGTCGAAGCCGGAAAACTTCGCCGTGCGCATTCTGGAGCACTTTGGTCTGGCGCAGTATTTTGAGCGGATCTGCGGCGCGCCGGAGGACGATATTGCGGCCTGCGCCAAATCGGAGGTCATTCGAAATGCGTTGAAGCGTGCCAAAATTGACACGTTGGACGGCATTGTGATGGTCGGCGACCGCCGCCACGACGTGCAGGGCGCGCACACGGTCGGTCTGCCCGTCATCGGCGTGCTCTACGGCTACGGCGGCCGCGGGGAGCTGACAAAGGCGGGTGCGGACTACCTCGCCGCCGACCTCGGCGAGCTGCGCACGCTCCTGCTGGGAGACTGACCCCCGCCGCGCGGCGATGTTCGCACCCCCAAGCCTTCCCCTTGAGGGGAAGGTGGACGCGCAGCGAAGCGGAGCGGCCGGATGAGGTGTCCGCCGAAGGCGGCAGAAAGCCTCCCCTGTGTAAGGGGAGGTGGCGCGGCGAAGCCGTGACGGAGGGGTTGCCAAAAACGCAGCTTTCTATCCCCCCAGTCAGCTTCGCTGACAGCCCATCTCCGCGCTAAGAGCCGCCGCTGCGCGGCGGTTGCGCTTCGAAACGCGCCTGCGGGCGCAGCCCTTGCCACAAGGGGGGCCTTTTCTGTCATTGCGAGACCCCGAAGGGGTCGTGGCAATCTCGTGTAAGACCCCTCATTAGATTGCCACGTCGGGCTGCGCCCTCCTCGCAATGACACGGGAGAAGCCCTTTCGCCACAGGGCGGCGAAAAAAAGCGCGGGGCGGCATTGCCGCCCCGCGTAGTTTTGGGACTCGTTGGAGAGAAATGAGGTTAGTTAATCTGTAATCAACTCAATAACAAGGTTAGTCGGATTAGTCTCAAGCGAGTGAGTGCCTCCGACACGCATATACGCCTCGAAAGCGGCTCGGCCAGTACCTGACGACTCCTGATTGCTTGCATTATAGGTCTTTCCGCCACAGGTGATGCTCTGGCCGTACCATTTTATTTTCTGAAGTTGAGAGCAGCCGCTAAATGCAGCGCTGTCAGTACTTCCTTTAATATCCGAAAGCGACTTTGGAAGAGTTATCTCAGTAATTTTTGCATGATAGAAAGCAAACTCCTCAATTACCTTGCAGATCGAGTTTTCCTCAAATACGACACTTGTCAGATTCAACTCATAGGGTGCACCAAACAAATCAGGTACAGACGTAGCCTTGTTGCCAATCTCAAGAGTCATCCCGGAAGTGGCCGTGCCGCTCGATTTAAATCTCCGCCAATCCGTTGTGTTAGTCGTCGTTGCGTTTGTGTTATAATAGATATAGCTCAGAGCCGTACACTTTGCAAAAGATGCCTGACCCATTTCTGTCACAGAGCTACCAACATATACGCTCTCTAGCGTCGTGCAACCATAGAAGCAGTCCTGCCAAGGATCGTTACCATACGAGGCATCATCTCGTACCTTCTCCTTGTAGGTTTCCTTATCTTCCTCCGTAAACTCGTACTCATTGGAGTCGCAGCCACTAGATATCCCGTTCCTGTTATACCAGTAGTATCTTCCTGTGCCCTCCTCTATTTGCAACGTATACGTAACAGTTTTCTTTCCTTTGAAATCCTTTTTAATTGAATTACCCATGTAATACACCGGTCTATATTTATTGCCATTACTATTTACCTTGTTCGAAAGATCTCCTATTTCATTCTTACATGTTTCCATCTTCTTCACGCCCGCGCCGATTTCGACGGAAACAAAGTTTGCCTTAAATGTATGGATCGTCTGAGTCTGCAGTTTCGTCGCATCAACAACAAACATCGATCTTTCGATTGTCTCAATATTGTTGATATAGATTCGCGTCGTGTTGGCATTGATCATCTCGCGGTTATTGATAACGTAAACCAGCTCGCCCTTCGCGGTCGTATTTTCAGGATATTCAACAGTACCATTCGCAGCGTTCACGATATAGAACCGATGCGCTGCGATGTCATAGGCAAAGGTCTTTGTGGGATCGCTGTGGACAAGATTGCTAACAGTAACGGACACGTCCTTGTCCGCCATGTAGGCCAGCGCCTTCATGATGCTCTCGCCGTTATAGCCGTTGATGGCAGCGTTCATCTTGTCAACGAGCTGTTCCTCGGCGCTCTTTTCAGGCTCGGGGTTAGGCTCGGGTCCGGGGTTGGGATTGGGGTTCGGCGCCGGGGTATTCCCGCCATTGTTGCCGCCGTTGTTGGGCTTCTCAGCGCCGCATCTTGTGCAAGTATCGCCGTCACCATAGTCATGACCGAGGGCTTGAGTAATCGTGATCTTATCCAACTCCCGCGCCGCTTCCGCGTCGCTGTACATCTTACCGCACTTATTGCAAATCCAGTATTCCTCATAACCCGCCTGCGTGCAGTTAGCTTCCTGCTTGTCGTAGTGCGTCAGAGAATCTTTGCAGTCATGACCTTCGTCTACAGGCGTCTCGTCCTTGACAAAATTCACCGGCATAATCTTATAGTCGGCGCGCAGGACGGTCGTCTCGGCAGAATAGCCCAGCTCCTCTGCGGCGGTTGCCATCTTTTCCGAGCTCCACCAGTCTTCCGCCGAGGGAACAGCAGCAGGCTGCACTTCGGCCTTTTCGGCCATAATCTTCAACTGCGCCGCAACCTTTTCGGCGAGGGTCTCGCCCGTCAGATCGCTGACCTTGATCGGGTTGCCGTAGTACGCCAGCACGCGGCCGGCCTCGGCGCAGTAGCCGTGGATATACAGCTCGTCGCCCTTCTGCTCGAACACGAGGATGTCCTTTGCTTCGTCGCCGCCCTTGAGCATATTTGCCAGAATCTGATTGGCAATATTACGCGCATCGGCCAGCGCAGCCGCTTCGTTGGCTTTCTTGGTCAAATTGACAAACGTCGGAATCAGCACTGCTGCAAGAATCGCAATGACTGCAATGACGATGACCAGTTCAACCATTGTAAAGCCCTTTTTACGTTGGGTTTTCATTGATTTTGCTCTCCTTTAAAGAATTTGTATTTCACACGCAAACGCGTGGGAAACCCGAGATGATTGGGGCATGAGATTGCCACGGCCACTGACGTGCCCTCGCAATGACAGGTGCGTGCTGTGTCCGAAAGCGTGGAAAGCGCACCGAGGGGGAAAGTCCTCCGCGCGTTCACACACTCTTAATCATTACAAATTCTACTATACTTACACAAGTATATCAATTCGCAGTTTTGCCAAAAATATACTTGTGTAATTATACAGTTTTCCCAATACTTGCGCTAGTATAGACACGGGGGATTGATTATGCCGTATACTGACGCACAGAAAGAAGCAACCATGCGCTACAACAAAAAAGCATACGACCGCATCAGTCTGGTCGTCCCGAAGGGACAGCGCGAAAGCATCGCCGCCTTTGCGGAGGCTCAGGGGAAAAGCCTCAACCGTTTCATTCGCGACGCAATCGACGCGCAGATGTCGCCCAACGAAAAGTAAGCCGCACCGGGCAGCACACAAAAAAAGACACCGCCGAAGCGGTGTCTTTTTCCTGTTTTCTTTCCTTCGACAGGTCAAAAGCAAACGTCGGGAGCGGCTGCGGCCGCTCCCGACGTGTTTGTTTATGCTTGAGCTTCGCGTACAATCGCTACGCCCTCGACCAGATTGGCCAGCACCAGCTCGCCCTGAAGGGCGAACTGACGGTCAAACAGATCCGTCAGCACGACGGTATCGCCGTGGCACTCGATCTTCATCACGTTCTGCATCACGATATTCTGCGGCTCGACCGCATTTCGATAGACCGTAGACAGGCACATTTTGCCAAGCCTCCTTTATTTCAGCGAAGCGAGAATCGCAGACAGGCGCAGATTGCCCTTTTCAAATTCGCTGACGGCGGCGAGCACCTGCTCGGCGGCATCGTGCTTGCCGAGCGTTTCCAGCTTTTTGCCCAGCTCGGAAAGCTCATGTGCGTGCGCGGTATTGTGGTTGACCATATACTGCATGAGCGCCAACGTTTCCTGCATGGGGTCGCCGGGGGCGCAGGCGCCGCAGCTTCCGCAGCCGTGGCTGTGGTCGTGATCGGCAAGCTCGCCCTCGCCGTGGCAGTGCTGATGGTCGCCGCCCTCGTGGCTGTGGGCGTGGTCGTGCGCGTGGGTATGGGTCACGTCGCCGTGCGTATGCTCATGGCTATGCTCGTGGACGTGCTCCTCGTTGGTGCAGCCGCAGCCGCAGCAGGTCTCCTTATGCTCCATGTTCGTGATTCCTTTCGTTTTTTCTTATTATATCCCGCAAAGCGCATAAAGTCAACGCCGCCGAAAAAAACTTCAAAAACCTTTTTCCGCTCCGCGGCGGGCGCTTTACTTTCCGCCGTCGTCGTGATAAAATGACGGCATAAGGAGGCGATGCTTATGCAGCTTGAGCTTCGTGATTTACGAAAACATTTCGGCGAAAAAGAGGTCCTTCGCGGCGTGAGCCTGACGGCGGAAGCAGGCAGTGCATTCGGTCTGCTCGGCCGCAACGGCGCCGGCAAGACCACCACGATCCGAATTCTGATGAACGTATTCCCGGCGGACGCCGGCGAGATTCTGCTGAACGGTGCGCCGATTGACCATTCTCTCACCCGCATCGGCTATCTGCCGGAGGAGCGCGGCCTGTACCCGAAGAAAAAAATTCTCGATCAGCTTGTCTATTTCTCGCTGCTGCACGGGATGAGCCGAGCCGAAGCGCTGGCCTCCGTAGATCGCTGGCTTGCACGGCTGGACATGACGGAATACCGCAACCGCCGCCTCGATACACTCTCAAAGGGCAATCAGCAGAAGATCCAGCTCATCACCGCGCTGGTACACGACCCGCAGATTATCGTACTTGACGAGCCGTTTTCCGGTCTCGACCCGGTCAACGCCGGTCTGCTCAAGGAGGTTGTCCGCGAGGAGATCGCACGCGGCAAGCTTGTGCTGTTTTCGAGCCACCAGATGAATTATATCGAGGAGTTCTGCGACCGGATCGCCATTCTCAACGGCGGCAGCGTCGTTCTGCACGGCAATTTACAGGACATCAAGCGCAGCTACCCGCGCGACCGCCTGATCGTGCGTACCTCCGAAGCCGCGCGCCTGTGTGCCGAGCTGGGCGAGCGCTGCACGCTCCGCCCCGACGGCAGCGTACTGCTGCGTCTGCCGGATGCGTCGGACAAGTCCGCCGCCATGCGCGCACTTGCCGAGCGCTACGATCCGGACGAGCTGTGTGTCTTCGAGCCGTCGCTCAACGATATTTTTATCGAGTACGCCGGCGAGCAGGCGGAAGGGGGGCAAAACGCATGAGACAGTTTCGAACAATCCTGCGATTTGAGTTGGCCAGTTACTACAAAAATAAGATTTTTGTCGGCATTACGCTCTTTCTCGTCGCCGCGATCGTGTTGGTCATGTTCTTTCCGCGGCTGCGGGCGCTCATCGGCGGCGAAACGCCGTCTCCCTCGGAGAAGGAGGTGCTGCTGCTCTCGGCGGAGGCCGACGGCGCCGCGCTGCTTCCGGCCTTTGCGGCCGCTTTTCCGGATTATGACGTGCAGCTTTTCTCCGGTGTACCCGATCAGCTTCGCCACATGGTGCAGGAGGGAACGGCGGGCTGCGCCGTTGTGCTCAACAGTCTGACAAGCTACACATACTATATCAACAACCTCTCGATCTACGATCAGAATACGGTCATTATTGACGCAATCCTTGTCAATTACTACCGTCTGACAGCGATGGCGGAGGCCGGTCTGACTCCGGACCAAGCCGGGGAGATTCTGTCGAAGCAGATCGACCACCACACGGAAAATCTCGGCAAGGATCAGACGCAGAATTTCCTCTATACCTACATCATGATCTTCGCGCTCTATACGGTCATCATGCTCTACGGCCAGATGGTGGCAACGAACGTCGCCTCGGAGAAGAGCTCGCGCGCGATGGAGCTGCTTATCACCAGCGCCCGTCCGACGGCCATGATGTTCGGCAAGGTCATTGCCGCGTGCCTCGCGGGCTTTGCGCAGCTTCTGTGCGTGTTCGGCGCGGCGTTTGTCTGCTTCAACCTCAACCGCGCCCAGTGGGCGGATAATGCGCTTGTCTGCTCGGTGTTCAATATGCCCGCAGAGCTGGTCGGCTATCTGCTGCTGTATTTTGTTCTCGGCTTCTTCATTTATGCGTTCCTCTACGGCGCCATCGGCTCGACAGCGACAAAGCTGGAGGATGTCAACACCTCCGTAATGCCGATTTCCATGCTGTTTATCCTCGCATTCTGCATCGTGGTCGGCTCCATGACAAGCGGCAGGGTTGACAACGCCGCCATGCTGGTCTGCTCGTTCGTGCCGTTCACCTCGCCGATGGCGATGTTCGCACGCATTGCCATGAGCGTCGTACCCGCGTGGCAGGTCGCGCTGTCCGTTGTAATCCTGCTCCTGTCAACCTTCGGCATCGGCGTATTATCGGCGAAAATCTACCGCGTCGGCGTCCTGCTGTATGGCAATCGCCCGAAGCTGCGCGAGCTTCTGCGCGCCATCGGCAAGGCATAACCTCACAGGCGGCCGGCATTCCGATGACACAATACGAACAAAAAGCAGCCGAAAGGCTGCTTTTTCGGCGTATCGGAAAAACTACCCTCTGTGTCATTCCAGGGAGCGAAACGATGTGGGAATCTCGTGTATCATGCATCGCCGAAATCCCGTCTTCCGGATCATCATCACACAGACACTGTAATCCGTTTTTTGCTTCTCTCAACCGAGCGAAATATCCGTATATACGCTCCTCGAATAAGAAAAGTCCACCGTAATTCTATCAAAATTACGGTGGACTTATGGTGGACCTGAAGAGACTCGAACTCTCGACCTCTCGGATGCGAACCGAACGCTCTCCCAGCTGAGCTACAGGCCCATATACGTTTTTTCGGCAGCGCGAATCGATCGCGCCCGATTGCAAAAGATATTATAACAGCTTTTTTGAAAATTGCAATCCCTTTTTTCTCCTTTGTCAAACTTTTTGCGGCAGACAGCGTCAACCGGCGAAAAAGCACGCGGCGCTGCTTGCGTTTTTTCATAAATCGTGGTATGATAAACCGAAACACGGAAAGGGAGGCGAGCGATATGCCAACGCCCAAGCAACCATCCGAACCCGCGCGGCGCGAGTCCGGCAGCGACCGTCCGACGCACCATGCGCAGACACCCCGCCGGAATGAACGTCCGTCCTTTGCGGAGCAGCCGCAGGATATGCCGCGCCCCAAGCCCGTTGCGGGCACGCGCGCGCTGATCGTTGCGCTCAAGATCGTCGTCGGGATCATCGTCTCGCTCGCCGTTCTTGCCGGCGGCCTGATCGGCTACCTGACGTTGACGGAATATGACCCCGGTTATGCGGAAAACGCCATGTTTGGCGCAAATCGCGTCTCGACGGACTATGTCGGGCAGCGGCTGCGCATCGTCAGCTTCAACACCGGCTACGGCGGTCTCGGCCGCGACGCGGACTCCGTGCTCGACGGCGGCAAGCAGGTCAACCCCGATTCGGAGCAGACCGTCCTGCGCAACATGAAAGGGATTGAGGAAATTCTGAACGGCACCGGCGCCGATATTCTGATGCTTCAGGAGGTTGACACGGATTCCGCCCGCAGCTTCGGTCATAATCAGTTTTTACAGTATGAGCACGATCTGACCGGCTACGAGGCGCGCTTTGCTCTGAACTATTCCTGCGACTATGTCCCCTACCCGCTGAACGACCGCATCGGCAAGGTGAACTCCGGACTGGCGACCTACAGCCGCTACGGCATTGTCTCGGCAACCCGCTACAGCCTGTACTGCCCGTTTACATGGCCGACCCGCGTCGCCAACCTCAAGCGCTGCCTGCTCGTGACCCGCATCGCCATTAAAAACTCCGAGAAAGAGCTTGTTCTCATCAATCTGCATCTCGATGCCTACGACGACGGAACCGGCCGCGCAAAGCAGGCCGAGCAGCTTCTGGAATTGATGCAGACGGAATATGCCAAGGGAAACTATGTGATCGCGGGCGGCGACTTCAACCAGATCTTTCCGGGCGGAACGACGAATTTCCCGCTGAAGGAAAGCTCCGAATGGCGGCCGGCCGGTCTGAAGCTCAATCTTCCCTCGGGCTGGAGCTATGCCTGCGACCTGAGCACTCCCTCCTGCCGCCTGCTCAACCAGCCTTATGACGCCTCAAGCTCCAAAACGCAGTATTATGTCATCGACGGGTTTATTCTCTCCCCGAATGTTGAGCTGACGCAGGTGCAGACGCTGAACGCAAGGTTTGTCTACAGCGACCACAATCCCGTGGTGCTTGATATTCAGCTCAAGTCCGAACAAACCGAATAATCAGCCCCGAGACAGCGCAAAAAACGCGGAGGGCCTCTCCCAAGGGAGAGGCCCTCCGCCTGTCAAAACCGGCGTTTTGTTTCTTGCAAAGCGACGAAGGATTTGATATAATGGAATGGATCACATTCCGATGAAGCACGCGCTGCACAGCAGGATGCCGATCACGGGGATGATACAGCCCACAATCATTTGCGGAACCGTATGCCGCCCAAGGCTCTTGCTGGACCAGAAGATCGGCGTAAGCAGAAAGTACCCTATCAGGAACCACGGGCTGACGAAAAACGACAGCAGCGCGATCGGGCCGGAACAGCCGCAGGTGTGTCCGCTGGCCTTGAAGTGAAACACCGTCGTCAACGCCAGCGTTATACCGGAGAACAGGTAGGTGCCGAGCATCACCTTTTCGACCGGCGCACCGCCGCCGAGCACGGCCACAAGAAATCCGCCGATATAGCCCAGCACGGAGAACACCAGCGCAAGATTGCGCTGCGCGTTGCGCCCTTTTCTGCGCAGCGGCGGCACAAGCGCCGCTACAGGGTAGGCCAGAAGCGGCAACGCCGTCAGGAAAAACAGCGCAGACAGATAATGCCGCACGGAAGCGAAGCTCCCGTCATAGAGCAGATATAAAAGCGTGCTCAGAACGGCCGCAAACAGCGGCGGCGTGGTCAACACGCGGATGAGCTTCGCGGATTTTTGAAAAGCGGGTTTGAGATTCATCGTTCACACCTCCCGTGGGATTGTCGTTTTCCTCCGACGCCCCGATGGTAGCACATTATGCGCACCTTGTCACGCCCGCATCCGTGGAACAAGCCCCACGAGAAAAAGAGAGGCGCTCCACGACTGTGAGAAAGGCTCTCTACCCACAGTAGAGCCCTTGCGCCGCAAGGGCTTTCCCCGATTTTTCAGAAAGGACGCCAATCCCATGAGTGACGATCAGCTCCGGCAGCTCATTGCCGAAAACATCGCCTACTACAGAAAGCAGCACGGCGACACACAGGCCGATCTGGCTGAAAAGCTCAATTACTCGGACAAGTCCGTCTCCAAATGGGAACGCGGCGACGGCACTCCGGACATATTCATTCTGTCCAAGATCGCCGCGCTCTATGATATTACGGTGCAGGATCTCCTGCGGCGGAAAAAAGTCCCGCGCGCGCAAACCAAGCGCATTCTGATCACCTCCCTGGCCGTGCTGCTGGTATGGCTGGTGGCTGCGGTCGCGTTTTTCTTTCTGGAAATCTTCGGCCTTCTGGAGCGTTACTCCTGGTATGTGTTCCTCTACGCCATCCCCGTCTCCGGCATCGTGGCCGAGGTGTTCAGCGCGCTGTGGTGGAACCGTCTGATGCAGGGCATTTCCTGCTCGCTCATCATATGGGGGCTCGGCGTGGCCGTTTCCGTCACGCTGCCGATGACCTCCGCCTTCTGGCTGCTGCTCGTATGCGGCGTGCTGGAGGTTTTACTGATCCTGTTCCTGCTTTTGAAAATGGAAGATCGTCTGCGTGAGCGCAGACTTCGCAAAAAAGAAGAATAACAACATTTACGGAGGGGCCAACCATGCTTGACCGCAACATTGCCCGCGACTACTGTTCGATCCTTCGCGAAGAGCTCAAACCCGCGACCGGCTGCACCGAGCCGATTGCCATCGCCTACTGCGCCGCCACACTGCGCGATCTGCTCGATCGTCTGCCGGAACGCGTGGACGCCGTGCTCAGCGGCAACATTCTGAAGAACGTCAAAAGCGTCGTCGTGCCGAATACCGGCGGGCGAAAGGGCATCCGTCCGGCCATTGCCGCAGGTATGGTTGCAGGCGACGCCTCGCGTGCGCTGGAGGTTATCTCCGATCTGCCCGAGGCGCTGCATCCGAAAATCGACGATTTTCTTGCCAACGTGACCGTTAATGTAACGTGCAGCGCTTCGCCGTTCAAGCTGGACATTGACCTGACCGGCTATTCCGGTCCGCACACCGCGCGCGTGCGCATCACCAACAGTCACACGAATATCGTTTACAAGGAGCTTGACGGCAGGGTACTGCTCGACATACCGACCGAAGCGGCCGCCGAGGAGCATCTGACCGACAAGCGCTGCCTGAATGTGGCGGATATCCTGCACTTTGCCGACACCGAACCGCTCGATGAAATCGCGCCTCTGCTGCGCCGTCAGATTGAGTACAACTGCGCCATTGCCGACGAGGGGTTGGAAAATCCATGGGGCGCGCAGATCGGACGGATTCTCATGGCGGATTACGGCGGCGACGTTAAGGTGCGCGCCAAGGCCTACGCCGCCGCAGGCTCGGATGCCCGCATGAGCGGCTGCGAAAAGCCCGTAGTGATCCTCTCCGGCTCCGGCAATCAGGGCATGACCGCCTGTCTGCCCGTCGTCGTTTACGCACGGCACATCGGTGCGGACGAAGAGCAGCTTTTGCGTGCGGTGCTTGTTTCCGACCTGATTACGATCCATCAGAAAACCGGTATCGGCCGCCTGAGCGCCTACTGCGGCGCCGTTTCGGCGGGTGTCGGCGCGGGAGCGGGGATCTGTTATCTGCTTGGCGGCCGCTATGAAGCCGTCGCGCACACGGTAACAAACGCCGTAGCTATTCTCTCCGGCACGATCTGCGACGGCGCAAAGCCCTCCTGCGCGGCAAAGATTGCCGCATCCGTCGACGCCGGTATCCTCGGCTACCGGATGTATCTGCACAATTGCCAGTTCTCACGCGGCGAGGGCATCGTGGCCGACTGCGTGGATTCGACCATCGCAAACGTCGGCATACTTGCCAGTCAGGGTATGCTGGAAACCGACCGGACCATTCTGAACATCATGCAGGAGGACGAGCGCTGCTGAGCGCCGTCCGTCCCGAAAAAGGGAACCGACGGCGGTTCCCTTTTTCGTAAGGCGGCATATGTTACGCTTTGTCCATCATGAATTTAAGTAATCTTTTCCCGCATTTTACAAATTCGCCACAAGCATGGCGTAAGATAAAAGCATCAAAAACATCAGACAAGGAGCTGAAGATCGATGAACGAAAACAGAAACGAATGGAACGAAAGCGTCCGCCCCGAAAACGCCGGGGAAGGCACGCAGCAGCCCGCCGCACAGGAGCCTGTGCAGCAGCCTGCGGAGGGCACAGCTCCGTCTGACGTCGGCGGCGCCGCGCAGCAAACGCAGTATGAGACCTATTACTCCTACTCCCAGCCGCAGTACCGTTCCCAGCCGCAGTACACGCCCTATCCGCAGCAGCCGCCGAAGAAAAAGCAGCGCGTGACCCGTTGGGGTTGGCGCGTGGCGATTCTCGCCGTCTGCTGCGCACTGATCGGCAGCCTGGCCGGCGGCGCAGTCGTCGGCGGGATGGTCAGCGACCGCATCGGCACGCTGTCGAGCCAGGTGGCACAGCTGCAAAATGAACACAAAACAGGCAGCACAAACACCGGCACGAGCGGCACGGTCATTCCGACCGGCAGCGCCTCGAGCGGCCTTTCTCCTGCGCAGATCTATTCGCAGAACGTTGACGCCGTGGTCGCCATCGTCTGTGAAACCGTCTCGCAGAGCTCGAATCCCTTCCAGCAGTCGCAGGTGGGCACCTCCTCCGGCACCGGCTTCCTCATCTCCGCCGATGGCGAGATCCTGACGAACTATCACGTCATTGAAAACGCCCGCAAGATCACCGTCGCACTGAACGACGGCACAAAGTATGCCGCAACCGTCGTCGGTTACGAGGCGGCGACCGACATTGCCCTGATTAAAATCAACGGCACATCGCTGCCGACCGTTACGCTGGGCGACTCCGACGGTCTGGTCGTCGGCGCACAGGTTACCGCGATCGGCAACGCGCTCGGCACGCTGAACAATACTCTGACCGTCGGCTACGTCAGCGCCCTTTCCCGCTCGGTCAGCACCGACAGCAGCACGACCTCCATGATTCAGGTCGATGCGGCCATTAACTCCGGCAACTCCGGCGGCCCGCTCTTCGCGGCGGACGGCACGGTCATCGGCATCACCTCCGCGAAATACTCCGGCACAACCAGCAGCGGCGCCTCCATTGAGGGCATCGGCTTTGCCATCCCGATCAACGACGTAAAGTCCATTCTCGACGATCTCCGGCAGAACGGCGCCGTGCTCAACCGCGCATATATCGGCATCACCGTTACCAACAGCACCGAGCCTGCCGGCGCGGAAATCGTGGAGATCGATGAGAGCGCCTGCGGCTACAAAGCCGGGCTGCGTGTCGGCGATGTGATCACCGCTCTTGATGACGTTCAGGCGGAAAGCCATACCGTTCTGGTCAACGCGCTGCGTTCGTTCCGCGCGGGCGATACGGCTACGCTGACCGTCGTACGCAACGGCCAGACGATCAAGCTGACCGTCACCTTCGACGCCAAGCCGACCGACAATTGACCTCCCCGATTTCTCCTCTGACGCGGGTCCGCATTGCGGACCCGCGCTTTTATTTGTCTGCGGAGGCTTTGTGCACGTTTCCAAACAATTATTTTAAAAAATTTTTTAATTTTCCGGAAAAGCGGTTGAATTCCGCACGGATTTGTCATAGAATGAAGTCGCCGCAGGCTGGGGCGGCGGCGCAAAAAGATACGCCCCGGAGAGGAAGCCGAAAATCGTCATGCTGAACGTCGTTCTCGTCGCACCGGAAATCCCGCAGAACACGGGCAACATCGCCCGCACCTGCGCCGCAACCGGCAGCCGCCTGCATCTGATCAAGCCGCTGGGCTTTGACATCTCCGAATCGGCGGTACGCCGTGCAGGGCTGGACTACTGGCATCTGGTGGAGGTTACGGTCTACGAATCGCTCGACGATTTCTTCGCACGCAACGAGGTTCGTCAGATGCGGCTGTTTTCCACAAAAGCGCCGCGCGCCTACACCGAGGCGGACTACGAAGACGGTTGCTTTCTCTTTTTCGGCAGGGAGACAAAGGGGTTGCCCGAGGACTTCCTGCAGGCGCACGAGGAGAGCTGCGTCCGCATTCCCATGCGCACCGAGGCGCGGAGCCTGAATCTGAGCAACTCCGTCGCCGTCGGCGTGTTCGAGGCTCTGCGGCAGCTTGACTTCCCTCACCTGTGTGAATTCGGTAAAATGAAGCGTTGAACGCTTCGCAGCATTCCGGGAGGCATCACAAATGAATTACAACAAAAAATCCGTAAAAGACATTGACGTTCGCGGCAAGCGCATTCTGTGCCGCTGCGACTTTAACGTCCCCATGAAAAACGGGCAGATCACCAGCGACAAGCGAATCGTTGCGGCGCTGCCCACCATCGAATATCTCTGCGCGCATGGTGCGCGTGTCATTCTCTGTTCGCACCTGGGCAAACCCAAGGGCGAATGGAGACCGGAGCTTTCGCTGCGCCCCGTTGCGGCGCGTCTGTCGGAGCTGCTGGGTAAGCCCGTAGTTATGGCCGACGATGTCGTCGGCCCGGATGCGCAGGCCAAAGCCGCCGCACTGAAGGACGGCGAGGTCATGCTGCTGGAAAATGTCCGCTTTGAACAGGGTGAAACAAAAAATGCCCCCGAGCTGTCGAAGCAATTTGCAGCGTTGGCGGATGTGTTTGTCAACGACGCCTTCGGCACGGCGCACCGCGCCCACGCCTCCACTGCCGGCGTGGCGGAGTATCTGCCCGCCGTGTGCGGCTTCCTCGTAGAAAAGGAAGTGAGCATTATGGGCAAGGCTCTGGCCGACCCCGCACGCCCCTTTGTCGCCATTCTCGGCGGCGCCAAGGTCTCCGACAAGCTCGGCGTCATCAACAACCTGCTGGAGAAGGTCGATACGCTTATCATCGGCGGCGGTATGGCATTTACCTTCCTCGCCGCCAAGGGCTACGGCGTCGGCAAATCTCTGCTTGACACCGAAAAGCTCGACTACTGCCGCGAAATGCTGGAAAAGGCCGCGCAGAAGGGCGTGAAGCTCCTGCTGCCGGTGGATACGGTAATCGCCGCCTCCTTCCCCGACCCGATCGACGGCCCGATCGAGGTAAAGACCGTTTCCTCCGATGCCATCCCCGCCGATATGGAGGGTCTGGACATCGGCGAAAAGACCCGTGAGCGCTTCGCCGAGGCCGTGAAAAACGCGAAAACCGTCGTTTGGAACGGCCCGATGGGCGTCTTTGAAAATCCAACGCTTGCCAAGGGCACCATTGCCATGGCGCAGGCTCTGGCCGACAGCGGCGCAGTGACCATCGTCGGCGGCGGCGACAGTGCGGCCGCCTGCGAGCAGCTTGGCTTTGCCGACCGCATCACCCACATCTCCACCGGCGGCGGCGCTTCCCTGGAATTCCTGGAGGGTCTGGAGCTGCCCGGGATCGCCTGCCTGCAGGACAGATAACGAAAGATATTGGCTTTTGCCGTTCATTACTATATACACGAAGGAGTTTTAACCATGAACCGTAAGTACCGTAAGACGCTCATTGCGGGCAACTGGAAGATGAACAAGACGCCCAGCGAAACAAAGGCTTTCCTGACCGAGCTCAAGGCGCTGCTGCCGAAGGGCCGCTGGTGCGACATTGCGCTGTGCGTCCCCGCCGTGGATATTGCCGTCGCAGTGCGTGCGACACGCGAGACGCGCATCGGCATCGGCGCGCAGAATTGCAGCCGCTTCTCCTCCGGCGCATATACCGGCGAGATCAGCTCGCATATGCTGCTTGATGCAGGCTGCAAATACGTCATTATCGGCCACTCCGAGCGCCGCGCCATGGGTGAGGATGACGCAGAGGTCAACGCCAAGCTGCACGCCGCGCTCGACGGCGGTCTGGTTCCCATTCTCTGCTGCGGCGAAACGCTGGAGCAGCGCGAGGCGGGCATTACCGAGGAGCTGATCTCCACGCAGCTCAAGCTGGCGTTCCACGGCCTGCCCTCGGAGCGCATCCGCCGCGTTGTCATCGCCTACGAGCCCATCTGGGCGATCGGTACCGGCATGACCGCCACACCCGAGCAGGCGGAAGCCGTCTGCCAGCATATCCGCGCCGTTGTGCGCAAGCTCGCAGGCTCGAAGAACGCCCGTGCAACCACCATCCTTTACGGCGGCTCCATGAACGAAAAGAATGCCTATGACCTTCTGGCGCAGCCGGATATCGACGGCGGTCTGATCGGCGGCGCTTCGCTCGACCCTGCAAAATTCATTAAGATCGTCGAAGACGCCAATCAGCCCACGCTCTGATCCCAGCGTATCCGCCGGAAGTGAGGGATCCCCTTGAACCTATTGTTTTTCTTGACCCCAAAGGCGACCTGCGCTTATTTATACTGCGATTTTTCGCTGCGTCAGGCAATGGAGCGCATGGAAAAATCCGGCTACACCGCACTGCCCATCCTGAACCGCGACGGCTCTTATTGCGGCACACTGACCGAAGGCGACCTCCTGTGGGCGCTGAAGAATCTGTGCTGCATGGATATGCGCGATGCGGAAAACCATAACATCATGGAAATCTCGCACCACAAGGATAACGTCCCCGTCTCCGTAACAACGGATATGCAGGATCTGCTGCTCAAAGCAACCGACCAGAACTTCGTCCCCGTCGTGGACGATAAGGGCGATTTTATCGGCATTGTCACGCGCCGCGCAATTATGCGCTTCTGCCTGCAGCAATTCATCGCGCCGCAGCTAAGCACACCGGGCTGCTGATGGAGCTGCGCCACATTGCTTCGCGCGAGGCGAAGCTGCTGAGTATTCTCCGGCGGGAGCTGGGGCTTTCGTCGGGATTGGTGCGGCGGCTGAAATACCGCGGCGCATATTATGTAAACGGGGTCACCGCGCACACGGATCATCCCGTTCACCCGGGCGACGAAATTTGGGTCTGCCTGGACGAATCGGAACCCGACTATCCCGCCGAACCGGGCCCGCTGTATGTGATCTATGAGGACGAATGGCTCCTGGCCGTAGACAAGCCCGCCGGGATGCTGGTGCATCCCTCCGCCGCGCGCAACACCGGCACACTGGCCAATCGTCTGCTGGCTTATTATCGTGAAACCGGGCAGAAATGCGCCGTGCACCCCGTCAGTCGGCTTGATCGGGACACCTTCGGGTTGGTGCTGCTGGCAAAAAACGCTCACATCCATGCTAAAATGTGCGACCTGTCGCACTGCGGGCAGATCGAGAAGCGTTATCATGCGCTCGTCTACGGCTCTCCCGCCGAACCGGAGGGACTGATCTCGGCGCCGATTGCGCGTCCCGAAGGGCCAAGCCTTCTGCGCTGCATTGCGCCGGGCGGAAAGGACTCCCGCTCGGCATACCGCGTGTTGGAAACGCGCGGCGGCGCGTCTGCGCTGGAGCTGCGACCGCTGACCGGACGCACGCATCAGCTCCGGCTGCACTGCGTTTTTCTCGGCTGCCCGATTCTGGGCGATGCACAATACGGCAGCACGGAATCACAGGCCTTTTCCGCCCGTTTCGGATTGACCGGACAGCAGCTATGCGCCGTCTCTCTGCGCTTTGTGCATCCCATGACCGGAAAAATGCTGGAGATTCGCTCAAAAATGGACGTATCTCTTGATTTTCTCACGCAAAAAGAAGTATAATGATAAAAACCGCAGACCCACACCTGCGAAATTTGGAGGAACATCATGTTTGACCGTTTGATTGAAATCCTGAAGGCAAATCCCCGCAAGATCGTCTTTACCGAAGGCCCGGACGCCCGCATTCTCGACGCCGCCGACCGTCTGAAAAAGGACGGCTTCCTGACCCCGATCCTGATCGGCAAGGTCGAGGAGGTCAGAGAGGCCGCAAAGAAGGGCGGCTTCGACATTGAAGGTCTGGAGATCATTGACCCCGAGACCTATCCCGAAATGGACGCCATGGTCGCCAAAATGGTTGAGCTCCGCAAGGGCAAGATGAGCCCCGAGGAATGCCGTGCACTGCTGCTGAAGGGTAACTACTTCGGCACCATGCTCGTGAAGCTCGGCCGCGCCGACGCACTGCTGGGCGGCGCCACTTACTCCACCGCCGACACCGTCCGTCCCGCGCTTCAGCTCGTTAAGACGAAGCCCGGCGCACATCTGGTCAGCTCCTGCTTCATCCTTGTGCGCGGCGAAGAGAAAATTGCCATGGGCGACTGCGCCATCAACATCTCCTATGAGGATACCCTCGACAAGGAAGGCAACGTCGTCGTTTCTGCGGCGGACAAGCTGGCCGAGGTTGCAATCGAGACGGCACGCTGCGCCAAGACCTTCGGCATTGAGCCTAAGGTTGCCATGCTGAGCTTCTCCACAAAGGGCTCCGGCAAGGGCGGTACCGTGCAGCTCTCCCGTGATGCCACTGCCAAGGCCAAGGAAATGGCTCCCGATCTTGCCATCGACGGCGAAATGCAGTTTGACGCTGCTGTCTCCCCCGTTGTCGGCCAGCTCAAGTTCCCCGGCTCCCCCGTCGCAGGCTATGCCAACACCTTCATCTTCCCCTGCATCGAAGCAGGCAACATCGGCTACAAGATCGCTCAGCGTCTGGGCGGTTATGAAGCCTACGGTCCCATCCTGCTCGGCCTGAATGCGCCGATCAATGACCTCAGCCGCGGCTGCAACGCCGATGAGGTCTACAAGATGGCCATCATTACCGCTGCGCTCGTCTGAGCATCGGTCGGATTTGTCCACAATCTCTGAAGCCCATAAAAATCACCCGCGCCGGACAACCGGCGCGGGCTTTTTTTCATCAGGCGGTCTGTGAAAGCGCCTCGACAAAGGCGAAGCGGTAACGCATGGCTCCCTCGTACGGAATCTGGATAAATTCCAGCTCGGTCAGATACGCACGCATCGACGGCAGGCCGTCAAGCACAAGCGTACCCGCACCGCCCGCCTGAAAGAGCGTCCAGAGCGCCGTATACTCCGCCGACAGATCGTTTGCCGACAGGATCCCCTCCCCGCGCACCTGCCGCGGCTCGGTCACAGCCTGCGTCTGCGAGAGTACCCCCGCGCCGTCCTTATTCAGTGTCACCGGGCGGCTCATTGTCACATTGCACGTCTCGGGATTGCACGGCCAGGTATATGTCTTATATTTCAGAATTGTCGCCATACTCAGACCTCCGAAGAAACTGTGTCGGAATGTGTCCGCTTTGTCGAAACGCAGACAAGCTCCTCAAAGACACGCCCGCGCCCGTCCACGCTTTCCGTCGCGCCTTGCAGACGGCAGTCGGCAAAGGTGTCCGACCAGTTCTTGTGAAGGATCGTCAGTTGAAAGCTCCCCGCCCATATCGAGCCAAACAGGTTTGGCATCTGTATCAGGTCGGGCAGCATACGCTTCAGCGTCAGCGTATACACCGCCGCGCCGCGCAGGACCTTCCCGGCTGTACCGCCGTTGACCGTGTGGCAGGGATAGCATTTGCTTTCCGTGCGCAGCGTGTAGCCCTCCAGCCCGCCCACAGGCGTACCGTTCAGCTTGACCAGAAATGCTGCGCGCTCGGGCGCGTAACAGACTTGTGTGTTGCTCATGGTACCTCCCTACAATGCCAGCCCCGCCGTGTAACGATAGGCGCTGGCTTGAAATGTCACTCGGCAGATAAAACAATCGAGCCGCTCGTTGTACTTGCATTCACCGACGGTCGGTTCGCTGACGCTAAAGCCCGGAAGGGGTGCGGAAAACGATGTAACGATGTTCTCCGCATGGGTCAGGCAAGCCGCGCCGCCGCCGGAATAGGGCGAGTAAATATCCACGGCCATCTCCGCCTCAAGCAGGCGGCCAAGCAGCTCCGTGCCGTCACGCGCCAGAATATCTCCGGCTGCAACAGGGCGCAGCGTCCATTTCAGCGGATAGACCGCTCCCATCGGCGCACGAAGCCGCGGAAGCGTTGCCGTGCCTCCGCCGCGCAGAGCGTGCAGCCCCAGGGTGTTCAGAAACGTAATCACACGGTCGATAAGGACGTCCAAGGATCGTCGCGGCCTCCTTCCACGAGAAGCGCCCAGTAAAAGAGCACCTCGTTCTGAAATGTTACGGTATCGACACGCCGGACATAATAGGCGCGGCCGTTTGCGCGCAGCTCAACGGCGTCGTCTACGGTCGTTTCCGGCGTGCCGATGTAGAGAAACTGTCCCACGGGCACCTGTCCTCCCGCCGGAATCAGGCGCTGCATATTCTGCCAGCTCCGTGACATGATCGGCTGTAAAAATGCGCGGACGACCGTTGATCCGTTTGTCTTAACAACGGTCACATCGTCGCCGAAGCGGCGGACGAGCGCACGAATCTGATTTTTCATGCTCAGACCCCCAGAAAGGCCGTGCCGCCGTCAAGCCACGGCGAGAGCAGCCGCAGCGCCATCGCATAATGCTCGCGCGTCTGTTCGCGATCCATGGAAACACTGACCGTCCCCGCCTGAAAGGCAGCCACATCCTGCCGGCCGGCGGCCCGGAAGATCGCCGAGGCGGCAATGGCCGCCGCCGGAACAAAGGCCTCCGCGCAGTCCTCCGGAGAAACGCCGCGCCGCAGGCGCGCGCTCAGCTCGGCGCGTACTCCGTCGCAGACGGTATACAGCAGCGCCGTTTCACTCTCCGTCAGCTCGCCTGCCATCGCCAGTGCCGCCGTGCGAATGCTTGTGTCAAGCGCTGCCATGCTTACAGATACAGGACCTTGGAGGCGTCGTCCATAATCTTGGAGAAGCCGGTGATGGACGTAATGGCTGCGCGCTCGAGCTGACGGTCGATCAGCTTGTCGTACTCGACATTGACCTCGCCCGCACGCACCATTTCCAACGCATAACGGCGATCCAGCGCAACGATCGCGTCGTCGCTGATGGCGTCGGTACGCAGCAGGCGTGCGCCAAGCGGCGTGGAGAGCTTACCGGTACCCTGGAAATTCAGTCCGGTGAGCGGATTCTGGAGCTCGGTGAGCTTCAGCAGCTTCGTCAAAACGGAGGAGTTGACCAGCATGGTATTCATCTCATACGGGTCAAACTGCGACCAGAACTCCACAAGCTGCGCATAGGCCAGCGTGCCGGAGGTTCCGGAAATAGGGTCGGTACCGACATTGAATTCGGCCGCGCTGTTATTGTTTCCGTCGCCGTTGAGAATCACGTCCACGGCATCCGTCAGGTGCATTTTCTGAATGTACGCGCCGATCTGGCGAAGCATGACGGAAAACAGATCGAGCTTCTGGAAGCGAAGCGCCTCGTAGGACGCGATGAGCATCCGGCCGCGCTTTTTCAGCGTGACAAGCTTGTCACGGGAGCGAACCGTCGTGGCCGGGATCAGACTGCCCTCGCGCACATCGGCAAGCTGCTTGTCGGCCTCCTGCGGAACGCAGTAAATGCTGCGATAGTCCATGGAATCGATTGTGGTCACGCTTGCCGTAATCTCCGGCAGGACGTTGGCCTCCTCCATGCCCTGGCGAACAACGCGCGAGATGAATTCCGGAAACAGGACGGCCGAGTCCAGGCAGGAAAAGAATTTCTCCACGGCATCGGAGTCTGCGCCTTTGGCATGGATGTCAAAGCGCTTGAGCTGACGCTGGAAGGCGTCGGTATTCTCCAGTGCTGTGCCGCGATAGTTCTCCGAGGGGTCAAGCGACTCCAGAACCTGCGTAAAGCTCTTACCGCTCTCGCGGTACATCCCCTTTTCCAGACGAATGGTTTCAAAAGACATGATCGTTCCTCCCTTTCACTTACAGCAGAACACAAACGGTGGTATTGTCCTCGTCAACGGAAACGACGAGGCGGGACATGGCGTTTTCATCGACCTTCACCTTACCGCCGGTCGCGGCGGCGAGCGTGCAGTAGCCGACGGTCGGAGCCGTACCCGAATATTTCAGCGTCACAAAGCCGCGAAGCTGAACAGCCGCAAGGCCGCCCTTGGGCGCAAGCGCCACGCCCATGAAATCCCCGCTTGTCGCGGCGGCGACGGTGCCGTTGGCGCTGACCTTGCAGGGCACACCGGCGGCAATACCGGTACCGGCCCGGAACGTCACAAGCTCCTGGCCGACGGATTCAAACGAAATATTAGTTCTCATAAAAACCTCCGAAAATTAGATAAGATACGCCGAATCGACGGCGTTTGCCTGCTTCCCCTTCTGGGGCAGTTGGACGTATAACGGCAGCAGCGCAGCGGCCTTCTCCTCCATTGCCGCACGGAGCCGGGTCAGCTCCGCATCATCGAGCGCCCGCGCGCTCTTGCGTAAAATGGCTTCGTCGGCACCGAAGTCAAGCGTGAGTCCCAGTGCGACAATCCGTTCAACCGCTGCCTCACGCTGCGCGTAGCCAAAGGCCGCCGCATCCTCCAGCGCCTGAAGCGCGCGGCACAGCTCGTCCGAGCCGCTGTCCGCTACAAGCTCCTTGAGCGTGGCTCCGCAAGCCGTTCTTTTTGCCTTCATAACACCCGCGCTGCGCTGCGCAGGGACGGCCACAAAGGAAAACTCATAGGCATCCGTCGGATCGGACAGCACGGTGCAGCAGGTTTTGCCGCCGTAGCGCTTGCCCTTACGGTGTTCACAGCTTCCGGCCGGTGCACCGCAGATCGAGCAGCGCACCTCGGCCATTGCACAACCGACGGATACCTCCTTTTTAATGCCGCCTTCAATCTCCGCGATCAGCTCGGCGTTCTTTTTTGTGCGCAGCATATAGCAGTACGCACGGATAAAATGCGCGCTGCCGTCCGGCAGAACCTGCGTGTCATAGATACGGGCCACCTGGCGTTGCGCCGACCAATCATGATCCAATATGCCCGTCTTGCCGCGGAACAGCTCCGCCAGCTTCGGTAATGCAGCGGTATCAAAGCGCTCCAGGTCACGGTCAGGCTGATCGTCGCACAGCCGCACGCTGAAGCAGTAGACCTCCTCGGCCTTCAGCGGCGACTTGGTCAGCGCATTGATTTTCTCAAGCTGCTCTGCGCTCGGCGTACCGGTCGAGAGCAGAGCGGCTTCCTTTTTGATTTGCGTAAGAATCCCTCCTTAGTCTGTTGCGGCGAGCTGCGCCGCCTGTGCGCGGTAGAGCGCCGCATGTGCGTCCTCCACCAGATCCTGCAGGCTGATCTCGTCCCAGATGATACGCGGCGTACCGCCGCGGCCGTTGAGGCGGAGCCACAGCTCACAGATCCGTTCCAACGCGGGCTGAAGCGTCCGGCGGTAAGCCCACAGCTCGCTCGTCAGCAGATCCGCCTGCTGCCTGCTCATGCGCTCCGTGCTTGACCAGCTCAGCCCAAGCAAAAAGGGCGGCAAACCGGTCTTGGCGACAAGCTGTTCCATAAGCTGGCGCACGGGTACCTCCGAATCAAGAATCTGTCCGTCCGAACCAATGACCTTTACGCTCACATCGCCGACGGCGACGAAATCGCGCACCACACCGCTCTTGCTGTCCTGCATTGCCGCCGACCATTCACCCGCGATGGCTTCGGCCTGTTCCGCTGCGCCGCGCTCATAGCCCTCGGCACCCGGCTTACACACCACCGCATAGCGCACGTTTCCTGCTCGCTCCCAGTTCATACCGATCGTCTCGTAGATCTTCAGCAGAATCGACGCCAGGTGCGGCAAGCCGCGCAGCAGGGACACGCCATAGGGATGTCCCGGCTCCGGGTTCAACGTGCTCAGAAGCAAAAGCTGCTGATACGGCAGCGGACGGAGCATACCGCTGCCGTCATAGGTACAGAGTTTCAGCTCCAGCGGGCTGTCACCCTGTTCGACCTGCACCGTTTCGATATCGCCCCAACACACGGCGGCAAGCCGTCCGTTCGATATGACCATTTCGCCCACGGCGCGTCCGTAGGTCAGCAGGCTGTCGGCATAGGCCGACAGAAACGCATGAATGCCAAGCTGTCCATGCCCGCAGGGGACGGTACGCAGAAATTCCCGCAGTGCCGCCTGTGTCCGCACGTCGTCGTACTCGACCGTAAACCCGCCGATGAGCCGCACGAGCTTGCCGATGGCCGCGTCAAGCAGCGGCAGCGCCTCGCGCAGATTCCGGTAAAGCGTTTCCTCCCCGCCGGCAAGCGGCGTAAACCGGGTCAGTTCAAAGCCCGGCTGCGCCATGCGAAGCTGCGTCGCAGCCGCCGTTTTGACCGTCTGTTTCTTTCGTTTCATGAAAAACCTCCTTTCCTTTCGGGAAAACTCCCCGTTTTTTGATATTGCACATCCGGTTTCAGATGGAATACCCGTTCCGCCGCACCGCCCGCGCCGCCGGCAGCGCCGCAGGTCGGCCGAGCACCGTCGCCGCAAAATAGCGCATATCGTCCATTGCGTGGTCGTGCTCCTTTTTCACCGCGTCGTGCGTCGCCTTTGTATCCCAGACATAAAGCTCCATCTCCCGCAGGCAATCCGTGCAGGCGTCACAGATCACGAGCTTGCCCTGCCTGAGCAGCTCCGAGGTTCGGCGGATGCCGGAAAGCACATCGTTATCTGCCTTGACGACCCGCCAGCCGTCACGCCGCAGCGTCTCAATGAAGCTCGCCGCCGAGGGATCAACAATCACCGCCGTGATCTCGCGTCCGCCCGCCAGCCGCCTGAGCGCGTTGCAGTATTCGCCGTCCGTCATCTGCCGCTGCTCGCGGCGCGAGTCGAAATAGAACTCACCGACGCGGTACCAGACCTCGCCGATCCGTCCCCACAGTCCGAAGGAGGCCGGATTCACCGTGCCGTAATCGCAGGAAATATACCACTGCTCGTAGCCGTCCGCGGGTGCGGGCGGCGCCTTGGACGCGTCGAAAAAGTCATACACGCGCCCCTCCGCCGCAACCCACTGACCCAGCACGAAGCGCCTGTAAAATACGCCGCGGTACAGCCGCTCGTAACGCTTTCGGATATTCGCGGCCAGTGAGGGATTGTCCTGCATGGTAAAATGCAGATACAACGCGTTACGCTGCGCGGCATTTTGTATCCATTCGCGATAAAACCAGTGCTGCGGAGACTCGGGGTTGCAGTTAAACCACAGTCTGCTTCCCGTAACGGAACAGCGGGCGCAGGCCTGCTCCACGAAGCTGCGCGGCATCAGCGCCACCTCGTCGAGCAGGACGCCGGCAAAGGTGATGCCCTGAATCAGTGCGGCGGAGCCTTCGTCCTTGCCGCCGAAAAGGTAAAACTCATTCTGCCTGCCGCGAAATCCGACGGTCAACAGATTTTCCGAGCGCCGCTCACGGACGGTAAACCCGATGGCGCGCAGCTTGGGAAGCACCTCGGTCAGCACATTGCGCCGCAGGGAAGCGATGGTCTTTCCGCACAGGCCGAAGCGCCGTCCATGAAAGCAGGTACAGGCCCAGAGGAAGAAGCTCAGCGCCATACACAGCGTCTTTCCGGAGCGTACCGCGCCGTCGCAGATCAGCGCCTCTCTGGCGTGATGGACCGATTCCGGCCGCCACCAGTTGAGCACCGTTTTCTGCTTTGGGGAAAAATTCACGTCCTTTCCACTTCCTCCGCAGCCGCCGCAAAAAAGGCGTCGGCATAATCGGAGTTCTCTGCACAGGCATTCATCAGCTGCTCCAGCGCAGCCACGCGATCAATGAGCTTGACCTCCACCGTGCCCTTGTCGTTGCGTTTCAGCTCGGAAAGCAGGCTCAGCTCCAGCCGATCGATCTGCGGCGCATCCTCCAGCACCAGCTTTACACAGTCGTTCGCACGACCGAAGGCGAGCTGTGCCAGTCGCCTTACAACGTCCTGCCGGCCGACATCGCACTGCCTGCGCTGAAGCCGCAGCTCCCGCTGCACGGTGCGGGATTCCAGCATCGATACGCCGTCAACTCGACCGACCTCGTGCGCGGCGCTTTCTGCATCGAAGCAGCGCAGGTACGCCGCGGCAAAGCGGCGCTTTTCGGGAATTTCGTTCATGGTATCACCTCGTTTTTTATTCGGCGCATCGAACGCGCCGTTTCATCCGAAGCGGCGATTTATGGAGAAATTGCATAAGAGCGTACAACGAAATAAAAAAACGTCCTTCCGGGCTCGGAAGGGCGAAAATTCGATGGCTATGTCATTGCGAGGAGGGCGCAAGCCCGACGCGGCGCGGCCGTTATTTGTCATTGCGAGGAGCGGAGCGACGTGGCAATCTAAAGTTAGGTCTTACAAGAGATTGCCACGGGCGGCAAAGCCGCCCTCGCAATGACAGGCAGCGGCAAATGCAAAGCGCCCGGCAAAGCCGGGCGCCCGCGCGGGGATATGAAGCTATTTTTAAGAAGAGTTGGTGAGTTAGGTGGACTTCTTCACATAAAGTCCTTCCCAAACCTTATTCTTTTCACCGTCCTTGATTCCCTTAAGGGCTTCATAAGCAGCACTACCCTCCGTGCTCTTTAGAGCCGACTCAGTAGGCAGTCCAGTGGTGTAGGTGGCCGGCTTCTCATTATAGAACTGTCCATTCAACACCAGGTATACATTGCCGTTGGAGAGAACATAGGCCTCCTTAACATCACCAAAAGTTTCGGCATTTTCCACAGTGTACTGTGTCCAAAGGTTGCGCGCCTCTTGAAGTGCCTTAGAATCCTTCGCCTTGTTGATTACGCCTGTAAACGTCGGAATCAGCACCGCGGCCAGAATGGCGATGACGGCGATGACGATGACGAGCTCTACGATGGTAAAGCCCTTTTTGCGGTTGTTCTTCATTTCGGAACTCTCCTCTTGATAAAGTGTATTTCACCGGCTGCGCCGGAGAAACCCAAGCCGTTTCGTGGAAAAATCCCGCGAATCTGCTTTCATTATACTCAATATATTGAGTATTGTCAAGAGGTTGAGCATGGTATAATAAGAAAAACATAAAGGAGGTGGGGAAGCTCTTGATCAGCTACGCGCCGTTTTATGAAACGCTGTATCGGAAACAGATCACGGAATACAATCTGATTTTCAAGCAGGGCTTCTCCGCCAATACGCTGCACCGCATGAAAAAAGGCGAAGCGATCAGCACCAAGACGCTTGACGCGCTGTGCTACGCGCTTGATTGCGAGGTGCAGGACATTCTCCGCTTCGTCCGCGAATAACAAACGATCCGCAGTCCATGCCGGGTCGTTTTTCTGTTTTACGCGGATATACGCCACCTTTCTTTACGGTATTGCAAGAAAGGCGCAGTCCGGCGATCCCCCACTTGTCATTACGAGGAGCGGAGCGACGCGGCAATCCGTTGATATGTCATTGCGAGGAGCGGAGCGACGTGGCAATCCGTTGATATGTCATTGCGAGGAGCGGAGCGACGTGGCAATCCGTCGATATGTCATTACGAGGAGCGGAGCGACGTGGCAATCCGTCGATATGTCATTACGAGGAGCGGAGCGACGCGGCAATCTAACGTCAGGTCTTACAGGAGATTGCCACGGCCACTGACGTGGCCTCGCAATGACAGTGGGGGGTATGTGTCATTGCGAGGAGGGTGCAAGCCCGACGCGGCAATCTAATGCAAAGTCTCACAAGAGATTGTCACGGGCGGCAAAGCCGCCCTCGCAATGACAGCTCGGTCCTGCTGCCTTATCCGCTAATATGCAAAAACGCCGTCCCTTTCGGTGAAGTGATAAAATAATGGTAGACACGAAAGTGCCTACCATTATTTTTATGCTAATATTAGAC
>CAKUDE010000002.1 GCA_934645175.1 uncultured Oscillospiraceae bacterium | reverse complement strand
AGTTGGTAGAGCACCCGGTTCATACCCGTGTTGTCATCTGTTCGAGTCAGATTGCCGCTACCAGGCCCGTTGGTCAAGTGGTTAAGACACCGCCCTTTCACGGCGGTAACATGGGTTCGAGTCCCGTACGGGTCACCAGAAGCGCTCCTGCAAAGCAGGAGCGCTTTTTCGTTTACCGACTGCCGAGGTTTCGCCGAAATACGGCGATAAGATGTCCGCCAAAGGCGGCCAATCTGTTATTGCGAGACCCCGCAGGGGTCGTGGCAATCTTTTGTAAGGCCCTGCATTAGATTGCCACGTCGCTTCGCTCCTCGCAATGACACATACCCCCCCGCTGTCATTGCGGGGGCGGCAACGCCGCCCGCGGCAATCTCAAGTAGCGCACCCCAAAGCCGTCGAAATATGAAAACCTCACGCGGAACACGCCGCGTGAGGCTGATTTTCAGCTTTTAATAAAATCCATGATCCACTGGAACAGCCGCTCAACGGCTTCCGGGCGGGTGATATAGTTTACGCGCTCTCCGTCGCCTCGCGTCTCCAGATAACCCAGCTTGTAAAGGTCATACAAATTGCGCGAGACCGTACCCGAATTGAGGTTCATTGCCTCGGCAAGCCGCGCAGCGGACAGCGGCGCAGTTCGGCAGCGCTGCAAAATCTCCAGCCGATCCTTGCCGCTCAGCGCGCGAAGCATCGCCGAAAGGCTCTCGGGATCGGGGCGCTTCCTGTGCGACGCGGCAAAATCGAAGCTCAGACCGGAGCCGACATAGGCAACACGCACGCTCTCTCCGCCGCGCTCCAGCCACTCCGACCAGAAGCCGATCATATTACAGCTCCAAATACCCAGGAGTACATCCTGCTGCGGCAGATCCTGCGGGAACAGGAAGCTCGATCCGAACATCTCCTCACGGAACTTATCGACGGTATGCTCGGAAAAATATGCCGACCAGCGTTCCAGCGCAGGGGCGTTGAGCGAGCGCATCGTCTCCAGCTCCGTGCGCAGACGTTCGGCAACGGGCCGAACAAGCTGCATCAGCTCGGCAAGGAAGCTCTCAAACTCCGTCAATGCGCGCAGGATCTCCCACTTGGCCTCGATGGCGCAGGGCAAATGCTCAATCTGTGCGGAAAGCGACTCCTGCTCCTGCTGCGGCTCCCAGTGTTCAACGATCAGTCCCATGGCATTGATATCGTTGATCTTAATGCCCTCACTGCACATGGAGCGGAAGCCCGCCAACAGATCGGCGGCAAATTCATCCGGGTCGCTGCGGTCGAGCGGAACGGTCAGCAGCATGACTTGCGCCAGGCAGCAGGCCGTTGCGGGAACGGTTCCCGCCAGGCGCTCAAAAAACAGGCGCAGCTTCGGATCCTGCGGATCGATATCCCGCGTCGCAGCGGCAAGCACGCGATCCAGCTCACGCGCCTTGATCAGCCCCTCGTCGCTCCGGTCGGGGTGGTAGCTTCTGTATTTTTGCGAAATGCGATGATACTCTTCGACATAGGATACGCCGTTCACAAAATAATAGAGCAGATAAACCGCCTCGGCAAAATAACACGGTTCACGGACAACGCGGACCTTCACGGGCTCCTCCTCTCCGGATGTGCTGCGCACACCCGTCCATTATAACGCCAGTATACCACATCGAGGCGGATTTGTAAATCACCTTTTCACTCTTTTTCCTGCATTTTTCGCAGATATTTTTTATATTCCTGCAAGTTGTGCAGATTTTGTGTATCTGTGGGTTCTTACAGAAGGTTGCCGCGGCTTGCCGACGTGAGTCCCGCCATGACAGGAGGTATGTGTCATTGCGAGGAGCGCGCACGGCGTCCATCCCTCTGTGTCATTGCGAGGAGCGAAGCGACGCGGCAATCTGACGCAGGGATTTGCAGGAGATTGCCACGGCCACTGACGTGGTCTCGCAATGACAGTCGTCGGTATAGGAGATGGCCACGGGCGGCTTTGCCGCCCATGGCCATGACGCATCCGCCGCAGCACAGCAAGCAAAGTCTTCCCCTTGTAAGCAAGGGGAGACTTCCCATTTGACATTTTTCTATCGCCGCAGGGCGTCAAGCAGCGACTGTGCATACGACGCCGCCTGCTCTGCCGTCATCGTTCCGCCGAAATACTGCGCGGCAGCCTCGGTCAGCGCGGCACTGACCGCCTCGCGCAGCGGCGCGGCCTGCCCGTAAACCGTCTGCGCGTTGTCAAAAATGCTCAAAACCAACGCCCTTGCACGCTCACGGGACAGGTCGGAATAGGAATAGCCCTCGTTCGGATCCAGCAGCCGGTCGGTTTGCGCAACAAGCGCCGCGCGCGTCGTCGGCATGAGGGGAAGGATCCCGTGCTCCCGGAGAGTCTTGCTTCCGAGCCGCACGGAAAGCGACTCATCGGTCAGCAGATAGGTCGCGACCGCCTGCGCCTCCGCCTCGTGCGCGCCGCCGCGAACTACGGAAAGAAAGTTATACACATCCGGCAGGCAAGGCATACGGGTCAGCCCCTCGATGCAGAGGAATTGCTCACTCTGTCGAGAGATTGGAGAAGCCAAAAACGACGCATTGTAGAAGCCGCGCTCGCCGCCGACGCGGAAGCTCAGCTTGCTGCGCACCGTATAAAGGGCATTGTAATCGTCAAACTGCACGGTCTGCTTAAACCGGCCGCAGAAGTCGAGGATCTCGATAAACGCGCTTTGCGGCAGGCGAAGCGCATCGGATTCCGGGTCAATTACGGCGTCGGTCAGCTCATTGCACAGTGTGGAAAACATCGACTGCGGCTCGTAGAGATCGTAGGCACGATAGGCGCCGTCGCTCGTGTGCGAGCCGCCCACCTTTGCAAGGAGGCTGCTCAGCGAAAGCTGCGGAATCTGCGCGCCGGAGCCGATGATCGTCTCTGACGCGTTGTAGAACATACGCCCGCGCAGCAAAAACTGCATGGGCAGCGCATAGCAGCCTTCGTCCGTCCGGTAAGCATTCCGCACGGCCGGCGCAAGCACACCCTGCCGGAACAGCTCCGGGCAGCATTCCGTCAGATCGCACAAGAGCCCCTGCTGTGCGGCGGGAAGCAGGGCGTCGGAGAGCGTCGCTGCAAGCAGATCGACCTCGCCCGCCGCTGCGGCGCGCGCAAGCGCCTCGGGCGTATCATAGGCGACCGCCGTGACGGTCAGACCGGGATAGGAGGCGAGCGATGCAAGGACGGGGTAAAAGACGTCCGGCGCGGAGCCGAGCGTGAAGACCGGTTCCCCGTTTTCGTCCCGCTCACCGGCCAGATAGCCAAGCCGAAGCTCTGTCATGCGCAGGCTGCGTTCAAATTCCGGAACAAAGCGCTCCAGCTTGTTTTCGCAGGTCACGGCCAGCAGACCTTCGCCGTCTGTGTGGAGCGTGCGCACCTGCTCCTGCAATGTCTGCGTCCGAAGCAGCGTTCCGTCCGTACAGAACAGCTCGCTGCTGCTTGTCGTGAAATAAAACGCCTCACCGCTCTGCGCCGAGGCGGTCAGAACGCCCAGCCCGCTGCGTGAGTTTTCATAACTCAGTCGGAAGTCCGCACCGTCCACCGGCAGCAGCCGGGTGGAATTGGGCTGCGCATAGTCGTTATAGGAGTTAAAGCAGCCGACGCCGGCGAACAGCCGCCCGTCAAGCAGCGCCAGACCCGTAAACGCGCGCAATGTGCCCTGCTCGTAGGCCTCGTCCCGTTCCGGAAGATCCAGGCGCTGTTTTCCGTCACGCATGAGCAGACTGCACGCCGCGCCGTAGAGCATCGTATAGATCGCACCGTCGTATTCGATTACCTGCACCTTACACCTCGGACTGACGGTACCGTGCATATCATGCAGATCCACGGCGTTAATATAGCTCCGCGCGTCGAACCACGGCTTGCCGTCGAGATAAAACGTACCGTTGGAATAGCAGAAAAAGACCAGTCCGCGGGAGGTCTGCGTCAGCGCGGTCAGCAGCGGCAGCTCATAATCGGGGTCGAGCTTCATTCGGTAGAAGGGATTTTCCGAGGCGGCATCCTCAAACAGTGCATTGTAGGCCTCCAGCCCGGTGGCCTCCGCACGGCGAAGCTCCCTGTCGAGGCGGTAAAAGCCGGTGTGGGTCATGACAATGTAGCCATCGCCGTCCGGCAGGGCGTCGCAAACCGTTCCGACGCCCTCCAGTGAGGCGGGACGCGGATCCTCCGTGGACGGCACCGTCGGCGTCGGCGGCGCGGTAGGCAGTGCGCTTGCCGCGCATCCGCACAGCAGCGAAATGATTATGGCGAGTGCAACAAGCAGACGTTTCATCGGGAACCTCCTGATTCGTTCGGAAAATCGACGCGGTTTTGTTCTCTGTTGCCATTGTACCACAGCTCACCCGACGGTGCAAGGAGAATCTTCTCCGCTGCCGCAAGCGGCGGCGCTGCAAAGCCGCGTCGGGTTGCCGCACCGGGCTTACGCCCTCCCCGCAATGGAAGGCTCCCCCGCGGCGCAGCCGAAGCGGTTTTTCTATGTAGCGGCAGCCCGTAAAACGCCCACTGATTTATACGGTCATGCGCACGAAGCAGCCAAAAGGCACGTGTCCGCGCGTCGCGGACGCAACGCGACAGGTGTCACAAATTTTATGCCTGATTTTCTGTTGTTTTCACGAATTGACCTATGGGAAGAAGCGCTGTATAATATAAGAATAAATCCGGCATTGTGAATTTTTCCCCCCGATGGAGGACGCTTTATGAAAGTGCTGATTATTAACCCGGGCGCCGTTTCCACCAAGATCGCTGTCTACGACGAGCGGACAGAGCTGTTCCGCGTAAACATCGAGCACGACGCAGACGAGCTGCGCCGTTATTCGCGCGTTGTCGAGCAGACCCCCTTCCGCGAGGAGGTCATTCTGCGTGCCCTGCGCGACGCAGGCTACGAGCTGCGTGACTTCGACGCAATCTGCAGCCGCGGCGGCCTGCTGCGGCATATCCCCTCCGGCACCTATGCCATCAACGACCGCGTTCTGGCGGACATCGAAAATCCGCCCTACGGCGAACACGCCTCCAACCTCGGCGCGGTCATCGCCAAGCAGCTTGCCGATCAGGTCGGCATCCCCGCCTATTTTGTCGATCCCGTTTCCGTCGATGAGATGAGCGAGCTGGCGCATATCTCCGGCTTTGCCGGGATGCAGCGCGAGAGCTTTTTCCACGCGCTCAATCAGAAATCCACCGCCCGCCGTCTGGCGGCGCAGCTCGGCCGCGCCTATGAGGAGCTGAACCTCATCGTGGTGCATCTGGGCGGCGGTGTCTCCGTCGCGGCGCATCAAAAGGGCGCCGTCATTGACGACTACAACGTCAAGGACGACGGCTCAATGGGCATGGACCGCTCCGGTGCGCTGCCGGTCAATGCGGTCATCAATCTCTGCTACTCCGGCAAGACCAAGGCTGAGGTCAAGAAGCTGCTCGGCTACGACGGCGGCGTCTACAGTTACCTTGGCACAAAGGACTTCCGCGAGGTCGAGCGCCGCGCCTTTTCCGGCGAGGATGCTGAGGCAAGCCTGATCTTCCGCGCCTTTGCCTATCAGCTTGCCAAGGACATCGGCGCAATGGCCGCCGTGCTGCGCTACAAGGTCGACGCCATTGTCTACACCGGCGGTATGGCGCACTCCGAACGCTTCTGCAACGAGATCAGCTCCTATGTCGGCGCGGTCGCGCCGGTATACCGGCTGCCCGGCGAGAACGAAATGCAGGCTCTGGCCGAGGGCGCGCTTCGCGTGCTGCACGGCGAACCCGCAAAGGAATATTAAGGGAGGGCAGGAGCTCATGCGAATCAACACCTATGACGATATTCTCCGCGCAGCAAAAACGCTGCCGGAAAAACGCACGCTGGCCGTTGCCCGCGCGGACGACGAAGCCGTTCTGTCCGCCGTGGCGCAGGCGCGCCGCGCCGGTATGGTCGATGCCATTCTGACCGGCAATATCGACGCGCTGCGTGCGGGACTGACTGCGCTGGGCGAAAAGGAAGCCGATTATACGCTCATCGACACCCCGGATGACGAAACCGCCGCCCGCGAGGCAGTGCGTCTGGTGCGCGAGGGCCGAGCAGACGCACTGATGAAGGGTCTGCTCGGAACGGCTACGCTGATGCGCGCCGTAGTAGACCGCGAGAACGGTATCCGCACCGGCCATATCATCTCCCACCTGATGTTCTACGAGATCCCCGGTCATAAGCTCCTGTGCCTGACCGACGGCGGCATGAACACCTTCCCCGATCTGGAAAAGAAGGTGCAGATTCTGGAGCACGCCGCCCGCGCACTGAAGAAATTCGGCAAGCCCGACATTACCGCCGCCTGCGTCTGCGGCGCGGAGGTCGTCAATCCGAAAATCCAGTCAAATCTTGACGCGCAGGCGCTCGTCGAAAAAAACGACTACTGGCAAAGCGCCTACGGCATGACGGTCTATGGCCCGGTCGGACTGGATCTGGCCGTATCAAAGGAGGCCGTAAAGCACAAGCATTACCCCGTCGACTGCGCAGGTGAGGCAGACATCCTGCTTGTTCCGAACTACGAGGTCGGCAACGGCATCGGCAAGGCCATGACCTGCTTTGCCAACGCGCGCAACGCAGGCGTGATCGTCGGCGCGCGCGTACCGATCATTCTCGTGTCCCGCTCGGACAGCGTGGAAAGCAAGCTCGCATCCATCGCGCTGGGCTGCGTTCTCTCCGACGGCGCAGAGGTCTGAGCGCCGCCGCAAGCCCCCCGGAAAGGGTCGAACGTGTCCATACGAGACTTGTGTCGGCAAGCCGTGGCGATCTCAAGCGTCTGTCATTGCGAGGTTACGTCAATGGCCGTGGCAACCTTGTGGACGATACCTGTCATTGCGAGGCCCCGAAGGGGTCGTGGCAATCTCCTGTAAAGCCCCGCGTCGGGCTTACGCCCTCCGCGCCATAACACACAATAAAAGCGCCCCAAGCGTCAGGCAGCTTTGCCGAGGGATTCCGTTTCGGGGCGAGTGCGGCACCCAACAGAAAAAACAAACAGCGCACGGCGCTTGGATCGGCGATTGTTTCCGACGGATCATTCGGCGGGAGCCGCAGCCGAAATGAAATCCGTGCGCAGAAACCAAAAGGAGGATTCTCTATGAAGCATCTGATGACCGGCAACGAGGCCGCCGCGCGCGGCGCTTATGAGGCAGGCGTCAAGGTCTGCTCCGCATACCCCGGCACACCCAGTACGGAAATTTTTGAAAACCTGCCGCAGTATAAGGACGTATTGTACTGCGAGTGGGCGCCGAATGAAAAGGTCGCGACGGAGGTCGCCTACGGTGCGGCGCTGGCGGGAGCGAGAAGCCTGACCGCAATGAAGCACGTCGGTGTAAACGTCGCAGCGGACCCGATTTTCACGGCCGCCTACAACGGCCTGGCGACCGGTATGGTCATCGTATCGGCGGATGACCCCTCAATGCATTCGTCGCAGAACGAGCAGGATAACCGCTACTACGCCCGCGCGGCCAAGCTGGCGATGGTCGAGCCGTCGGATTCACAGGAATGCAAGGACTTCATGAAGGCCGCCTTTGAGATTTCCGAACGGTTCGGCATCCCCGTGCTCTACCGCACCACCACGCGCGTGTGCCACTCCAAGAGCCTGGTCGAGTTTGCCGAGCGCGAGGAAAAGCCCATCCCCCCGTTCACCCGCGATATCCGCGCGCGTGTCTGTACGCCCGCTTTCGCGTATGAGAACCATCCCATTCTGGAGGAAAAGCTCCGCCGCCTGGAGGAATACGGCAACACCTGCGCGCTCAACCGCGTGGAAATGGCCGGGACAAAGGTCGGCGTTATTACCGCCTCCATCGCTTATGAGTATGCCAAGGAGATCTTCCCGGAGGATACGTCCTTCCTGAAGCTCGGCCTGACAAACCCGCTGCCCATGAAGCTCATCCGCGAGTTTGCATCCAAGGTGGAAAAGCTCTATGTTATTGAAGAGCTTGAGCCGATCATGGAGGAGCAGATTCGCGCCGCCGGTATCGAATGCATCGGCAAGGAGCTGACCGGAAATCTCTATGAATTCAACCCGCAGGTGCTCCAAAAGCGTTTGTTCGGCATCGAGCCGGAGACGGTGGACGTCGGCGTGCAGGCCGTGAGCCGCCCGCCCGCGCTCTGCCCCGGCTGCCCACACCGCGGCTTCTTCTATACCGTCAGCAAGCATAAGGACTTTGTTGTCGGCGGCGACATCGGCTGCTATACCCTCGGCTGCGCCGCGCCGCTCAACGCGCTCGACTCCGTAGTCTGCATGGGCGGCGGCTTCACCGTGCCGATGGGCATGGCCAAGGCCTTCGCCGCCGCGGGCGACAAGACCCACAAGGTCTTCGGCGTCGTCGGCGACTCCACCTTCTTCCACTCCGGCATGACCGGCGCGGCCGAGATCCTGTATAACGGCGGCGGCGTCATCCCCGTCGTGCTCGACAACCACATCACCGGCATGACCGGTCATCAGGAAAACCCCGGCTCCGGTATGAACCTCGAAGGCGAGATTGCCGCAGCCATCAAGATTGAGAACGTCCTGACCGGTCTGGGCTATGAAAACGTCATTATCGTCGATCCGCAGGATCTCGATGCGATGGAAAAGGCCATGCTCGACGCCGCCGCGTCGGAAAAGCCCGCCGCCATCATCTGCCGCCGCGCCTGCCTGCTCATCAAGCGCATAAAGCACGACATCGGCAAGTGCGTCGTGGACACCGACAAGTGCATCGGCTGCAAGAAGTGCCTGAAGGTGGGCTGCCCCGCCGTCATGGTCAGGAATAAGAAGTCGTTCATCGACCCGACGCTCTGCGTCGGCTGCACGGTCTGCGCGCAGGTCTGCCCGGTGGACGCCATCTCGCGCAAGGAGGATTAAGCTATGGCAACGAAACATGCTCTTTTGGTCGGCGTCGGCGGACAGGGCGCCATTCTGGTGGCGAAAATCCTCGTCGGCGGTCTGCTTCGCGCGGGCTACGACGTTAAAATGTCCGAGGTTCACGGCATGAGCCAGCGCGGCGGCTCCGTCTCCACGCAGGTTCACTGGGGCGAGAAGGTATACGCTCCGGTCATCGGCGAGGGCGCGGCGGATATTCTCGTCGCCTTTGAGAAAATGGAAGCCGTGCGCTACTCCCGCTTCCTCAAGCCGGACGGCATTGCCGTCGTCAACGACTACGAAATGCCCTCCTCCACCATCGCCGCCGGTCTGGTCGAATATCCCGCCGGCTGTCTGGAGGCCATGCAAAAGCATTTCAAAACCTACTCTCTCGACGCCGGCCGCATCGCGCTGGAGCTGGGCAACGCCAAGTGTATGAACGTCGTGCTCTTCGGCGCCATGACGAAGGCGCTCGGAATGGACGACGTGGACTGGGAACAGGTCATCCGTGAAACCGTCCCGCCCAAGTTCCTGGAGCTGAACCTCCGCGCCTACCACGCCGGCCGCGACGCCGCGCGTTAGGAGGCCGCCATGTTCAATCAGGAAATGTACCGCCTCGGCGCGACGCGCTCCTGCATCCGCGAGCTGTTTGAGCTCGGTCTGCGGCAAAAGAAGCTCGTCGGCGAGGAAAATGTCTTCGATTACTCTCTGGGCAACCCCTCGATTCCCGCCCCGCCCGAGGTCGGCGAGGCCATCTGCAGCGCCGTAGCCACCGAAGGCTCGCTCCGGCTTCACGGCTACACCCCCGCCGTCGGCTGCGCCGAGCTTCGCGAGGCCGTCGCAAACGACCTCAACGAACGCTTCGGCACACGGATCCGCCCGCAGAACCTCTTTTTCACCTGCGGCGCTGCGCCCGGTCTGATCGCCGTCATGCGCGCGCTGAGCGTTCCGAACGCGGAGATCATCGCCATCGCGCCGCATTTCCCCGAATACCGCCCCTTCGCCGAAAATAACGGCTGCAAGCTGGTGGTCGTCTCGGCCGACACGCGCGATTTCCAGATCGATTTTGACGCGCTGGCCGCCGCCATCAACCCGAACACACAGGCGGTCATCGTCAATTCCCCGAATAACCCCTCCGGTGCGGTCTATTCCGAGGCAACGCTGCGCCGTCTGGCTGCGCTTCTGACCGAGCGCGGCGCGCAATACGGCAAGCCCATCTACATTCTGGCCGACGAGCCGTACCGCGAGCTGGTCTACGGCGGCGTGCAGGTACCCTTTATCCCCACGCTATATGACAACACCATCGTCTGCTACTCATGGTCAAAGTCTCTGTCGCTGCCCGGCGAGCGCATCGGCTACATCCTCGTACCGGATGCTGCCGCCGAGAGCGAAGCGCTGTTTGCCGCCATCACCGGCGCAGCCCGTGCCACCGGCCATGTCTGCACTCCGTCGCTCATTCAGCACGCCGTGGCGCGCTGCCTGAAATGCAAGCCCGATCTTGCGGCCTATGACCGCAACCGCCGCCTGCTCTTTGACGGTCTGCGCGAAATGGGCTACTCCATGGCGCAGCCGGACGGTGCGTTTTACCTCTTTATTCAGGCGCCCGGCGGCGACTGTCACGCCTTCTGCGAGGCGGCGAAAAAGCGCAACCTGCTGCTCGTACCCGGCGACGATTTCGGCTGCCCCGGCTATTTCCGCATCTGCTACTGCGTCGATGAGGATATGATCCGCCGCAGTCTGCCGCTCTTTGCGGAGCTGATCCGCGAATTCTGACCCGCATTCTGATTTTCTCTCTCTCATACCAAGGCACGTCCCGGTCGGGTTCCCCGGCCGGGATGCGTCTTTTTTATTACGGAACGCGGGGCCGCCGCGGCGATCCCGGCATTGGATTGCAGGAAGTGCATGGCCCTTGTCCGCCGTTTTTTTGCCGATCCGTTCGACAGCGCTTGACAGACGGTGCGGCGAAAGGTATAATGAGGAAAAAGCGGCGTCGCCGCAAACATCGGAGGATTTTTTATGGCAGGATTTTGCAGCCGCTGCGGGCGTCCGCTGCCCGAAGACGGAAAATGTCCCTTCTGCGCGCCGCAGCAGGCGCAGCCCGAGGTCGGCTATGTGCCGCAGGAAACCAAAAACCCCGCGCCCAAGCCTGACGCGCCAAGCGGCTTCTCGGTCATGATGAAAAACTATGTGAAATTCATCACGTCCTTTATAAAGGCGCCGGTCGATACCCTGCGGCAGGTCGAGGAAGACCGCGATATGACGCCCGCCCTGGTAAATGCGGCTGCCATCATCCTTCTCGCCTTTTTCGGTGCGCTGATCACGGCGCTGCGCTTCCGTCCGGAATACGGCTCCTTTGCCTGGCTCGGTTGGCTCGTCACAGCCTTTGCCCAGCCCGTTATCGGCGTAGGCACGGCCGTCGGCGCGGTGTTTTTGACACAGCTCGTGGGCAGGGAACGCGTGAATTTCCGTTCGGTGCTGTCCTCCGTCGGTGCGTCCGCGACGCTTCCCGTCGCCGTTCTCGCAACGTTGTTCGTTTTCCAGCTTTTCGGCCTTTGGTTCTACACAAGGCTCTGGTCGCTGCTGCTGGTCTCCTGTGCCGTCTGTTTGGTAGTTCTTCTGACGAAGGTCTATAAGATCAAGCTGAATTTCTGGCAGCTTCTGGTCATCATCGGCATCATGTTCGTCGGTTACAGTCTACTCACCGGCATTGAGAGCTGGTTCCGCGCCATGATCATTACAAACGTTGACCTTTGGGGTCTGATCCCCCGATAAAATGGCAATCCCGCCGTCCGGCAAGGGACGGCGGGACCTTTTTTACCGTATCGCCGCCGGGTTTTCGGCGGCTTTTTTACACAGGAATTCATATGTCGTATCCGGCACCAGTGCGCGAACCGCCGCAAAATCGCCGCGGTGCAGCGCCTCGCGAACCCGCGACGCGCTGACGGGCACACCGCCGGTTTCAAAGCGCGGCAATGTGACAAGCCGGACGCCATAGGCAGGCAGCAGCCGCTCCATGGCGAAATTGTAGGCGGCGGTTACGGGGTCAAACGGCTCCGCACCGACAAAGCGGCGTGTAATACGCAGCTCCGGCACAAAAAACTCGCCGAAGATCCGGATATCCAGCTCACAATTCGCCGACGCGGCGTCCGCCTTGTCGCGCAAAAAATAGGTCGGAAACGTCGCCGAGGAGATCAGATAATCCGAGGTGGGATGCAGCAGGACGTTTTTGAGGTCGGCAACGCCGCGCCGCACAAGCGCAAAGCGCTCCTCTGCCGAAAACTCGCTGCGATCCTCGGAGAGGATAAACAGATGCAGCGTGTCACATTGCTCCGACGCCTGCTCGATCAGCCGGCGATGGCCGAGCGTAAACGGGTTGCAGTTCGCAACGATTGCCCCCGCAATACCCGAGCCCTTTGGTCGGGAGAGTCCAGACAGATACCGCCGGATTCCCCCGTTCACGTTTTCGCAGAGCAGCACCTGCTCCGTTTGCGTGATCGGATAAAAACCCAGTCCTTCGAATTGCGCACGGTTCTTCGGCTTCGTAAACAGAAACAGATGCGTCCGCCCGGCCGAGAATGCCCGCGCGCGCAGCAGTGTAACGATCCGCGCAGTCAGTCCTTCCCCGCGGAGCGCTTCGTCCGTCGCAATGCATTGCAGAACGTTTCCGCGCAGCGAGCCGGTTGCCGCAATCCTGCCCGACGAATCGACCAGGTTCACCGTGTATTCAATCCCCTCGTCGTACTCCAGCCCGTTTTGCTGCAAAAACGCCTCAACGGCAGCGCGGCGGCGTCCCGTAAACGGCGCGCCGGACTGTTCGTATAAGCTGTAATCCGTCATTTTTTGACCTGATAAATGTGATCCAACAGCGTTCCGTCCCGGTACAGGACATTGGCCACCACGCGGTCGGTATGCTCCGCGAGGGCGGGCACACCGGAAATTGCCTCGGCGCGCGCCTTCAGCTCCGTAATATCGCAGACCGGCAGCCGGGCCTCGATAAGCTTTTGCTTCAGCTCGATGTTTTTGCCGTATAAGGTGTTGACTGCAATGCCGCGCTGCGTAACGATCACATCGATCGTACTGCCCGGCGTAGACGTGCAGATGCAGCGCTCGACGACGAGCGGCAAGCGCGCACGCGTCAGCGGCGCAATGATAATCGCCAGCTTCGCACCCGCGGCAGTGTCGCTGTGGCCGCCGGAGCCGCCCATGATATAGCCGTTGGAGTCGGTATGCACGTTGACATTATAATTGACATCGACCTGCGTCGCTCCAAGCAGAACAACATCCAGCGAGTCAACGCCCGCGCTCTTACCGCTGACACCGGCATACTGAGTCGCGGAGACCTCCATATGACGCGGATCGTCGCGCAGCGAAGCGACGGCGTCGAGATCAAAGCACTGGACATCCAACAGTGCGTCAAAGCAGCCCTTTTGCAGCATCTCGACCATGCAGCCGGTGATGCCGCCCATGCCATAGCTGCCGCGGATGCCTTCGGTAAGCATTTTTTCC
This sequence comes from uncultured Oscillospiraceae bacterium, assembly GCA_934645175.1. Lineage (GTDB taxonomy): Bacteria > Bacillota > Clostridia > Oscillospirales > Oscillospiraceae > JAZOXB01. Next base: position 83,027 of record CAKUDE010000002.1, on the reverse strand, counting down.
TGAAGAAATTTCGTTGCGGCAAGCGTCGCGCCGCCCGCGCCGCTTTGGAAGGAGAAGCCGTCATGCAGCAGGCCGGAGTGTTCGATCACCTGCACGGCAAGCTCCGCCATTCGCAGGCCGACAGGGTCGCGCGTCAGGCGCGTCGTACCGGATACAATACCGGCGGGGTCGCCGATGCGATCCACCTTTACAACCTGATCGACGTATATTTCCGGTATAGAGAAGCCGATAAGCGGATATTTATGCAGCTCGTCCGTGACGACGATCACATGGTCTGCGTTCATGGCATCGGCAAAGGCATAGCCCATGGAGCCGCAGGCGGAGGGACCGTATTTGCCGGTGCAGTTCCCCATTTCGTCTGCGCAGGGGGCGGCTATAAACGCAACGTCAATATGCGACGTCCCCTTTTCCATGTCGGACGGACGGCCGCCGTGTGTGCGGAACACAACCGGTTCCTCAAGAATACCCTCGCTGACTGCACGTCCAACGACGCCGCCCATATAGTTACATTCAATTTTCCGCACGACGCCACGCCGGATATGCTCCAAAATCGGCGCATGAACGTCAAAAATCGAGCTGGCGTTAACCGTCAGGTCGCGGTAGCCCATATCGGATAAGGTTTCCAAAACCATATTCAGAACAAAGTCGCCGTTACGAAGATGGTGATGGAAGGAGACGGTCATACCGTTTTTCAGGCCGGAGCGCTCCACGGCCTCGCGAAGCGATTTTGCAAGTTTATTCATTTTGTCCTCCCAGCAGTGCCCGTTCGATCTCCAGCACCTGCCGCGCACGCGCGACAATCGGTGCATCAATCATTTTTCCGCGTAACGAAACAACGCCCTTCCCCTGGCGCTTCGCCTCGACAATCGTGTCCATGACCTCGTGGGCATAGTCGATCTCTGCCTGCGTCGGGGTAAAGACCTCGTTGATTGCGTCAACGTGACGCGGCGAGATGGAGGCTTTTCCGGTGAACCCGAGGCTTTTGGCAAGCAGTGCATCGGCGCGCAGGCCCTCCGGGTCGTTAACGTCCGTAAAGGGGGTGTCGTAAACCTCTACGCCGGCCGCGCGGGCGGCATTGACCATGCGGCTGCGGGCGTAGAAGATCTCGCGGCCCTCTTTCGTCCTCTTGCATTGCAAATCCGCCGTCAAATCCTCGCCGCCGAGGAAAATCGCGGCGACGCGCGGGTCGGCGGACGCAATCGCATATGCGTTCTCGACGCCGAGCGCCGTTTCAATCAGCGGGATCAGCTTCACGGTCCCGACAGGGATGCCCTCGCGCTGCTCCAGAATCGACAGATAATCCGACACCTCGCGCACAACCTCGGGGCCGCTGACCTTCGTCGGCATAATCATCGACGGACGAAGCGGAAGAACCGCCTCCAGATCGCGCTTCCAGAACTCGGTTTCGGTAGGATTGATGCGAATGATAACCTCCACGCCGCGATAGCCGAGCGTTTTCAGTGCGTTGCGGACAAGAATGCGCGCTGCATCCTTTTCTGCGGGAGAAACAGCGTCTTCAAGGTCAAGTATAATTGCATCTGAGCCCAGAACATCCGCATTCATCAGCAGATTCGGGGTGTTTCCGGGGATAAAGAGCATGGATCGTCTCATGCTTCGCCTCCTGCCCGGCGCAGGGCTGTCTCGACGCGGGCGCGAATGACGCAATCCAACGCGCCGCGGTCATTCACACAGATCCGTCCGGAGGTTACGCCCAGCTCGTCAACGACCGACTGAACAGCGGCGCGAATGGCTTCGCCATACTGACGGCTGACGACCGATTCCAGCTCGACGGAAAGCGTTTCGGACGGCTCGACGGTCACGAAGGCGTCGCTGGATTCCAGCGTTCCGGCGACCGCTTTTGAATATATTTCCATAGTTCCTCCTATTTTTCGATCCCGACACGCGCCATCTGACCGCGGTCGAAGGGATGCTTTTCCTTCACGCATTTTGTGACATAATCCGCCCGCGCAAACAGTTCATCCAGCGGTTCGCCGTATTGATGCCCGGTCAGCACCAGCTCCGTCGATTCCGGTTTGGTTTCCATAAGCGTATACAGCTCGGATTTGTCAATAATTCCAAGATTCATCGCGTCGATTACCTCATCCAAAACGACAAGGTCATATTTTTCCGAAGCAATTTCTTCGCAGACTTTATCAAATTTCTTATGCCAGAGGTCGCGGTAATATTGCGTCTGCTCCTCTGTCAGGTTGAACAGAAAGGGAATTTTCCCTTCATTTTCAATGTAGGTAACGCCGGGGAGCGTGCGCAGCACGGTGATCTCGCCCGAGGTTGGCTCCTTCAGAAACTGGTAGATCAGCACCTTCATCCCGTGCCCGACCGCGCGGAGCGCCTGCCCCATCGCAGCCGTGGTCTTTCCCTTCCCATCGCCATAGTAAACCTGTACACATCCTGACTGCATATGGATCCTCCTATTTGATTGGTTATTTGTTTTCCGGCCGTACTGCCGTTTTTCGATGATACATTCTCGCCCGGCCGCCGTCGTTCTCCTCGACCATGCAGAAAAAGTTCCAGCCGAATTTCTCGTAAAGCGACGTATGATCGGTAATCAGGTAGGCGTCCTCCACGCCGTTCGCGTGCAGCTCCGCACAGGCATGTGCGAGCAGCGCACGGCCGATGCCCTGTCCGCGAGATTCCGGCTCAACGAAAAATGCACAAAGATTCGGCGTCAGGTCCGGGCGCCTGTGAAAATCGTTTTCAATGACGCCCAGGCCGCCGAGAATCTCCCCTTCTGTGTCAAGCGCCAGATACCACGCCGGGACGGCCTGTGCCTGCGCCGCGCGGCACATACTCTCGCGATAGGCCTCCTCCGGTATGCGCCATTTCGACGCAAACCATTTTGCGGCACGGGACAGCAGCTCCGGCGCATCGCCGACGGAAATAATTTTTACCATGTTTTCCTCCGTCTTGAAAAAAGCAGGGCTTCGCGGGAAGCCCTGCCAATCGGGATGTTACGCTTTCTTTGCCTTGCGCAGCGCAATAATGCGATTCATTTCGTTGTAAACGATCATGTAACCCTCGTCCACACCCATGCCGGGCTTGGCAAGGATCTGGTCGGGCTGCGTGGCCATTGCGCAGTTGACGCAGACCTGGCTGGAACGGTCGGTCTCATTGCAGGTACCGCCCTGGTAGGCGCCGAAGCCGTGAGCCTTGCAGTAGAGCACGGCTTCGATGGTGTTGTTGATACCGCCGAGATCGGGCGTCTTGATCTGCGCCATATGACCTGCCTTGTTGTCGCAGAAATAGATCACGTCCTCCAGCGTGTTGCACCATTCGTCGGCAACCAGCTCAACGTTGATACCGCGTCTGTCCAGCTCCTCGCGCAGATGCTTCAGGCAGAGCATCTGCTTTTCGCGCTCGCCCGCGTCCATCGGACCTTCGATGCGCAGATGGAAGGGTTTGGCCTCCTGCTCCAGCTCCGCCAGATAGTCGGCCATACCGGTGTAGTTTTCGTCGCCGAAGGCCTGACCGATCGTACCGTAGACGTCGATGTGCATCACGGGACTGTAGCTCTCGTCGGTGCGCAGCGCAAGGATGCGGTCGCGCAGCCATGCAACATACTGCTTGAGCAGCTCGCCGTGCGTGCCGAGCTTGGTCACGACGTTGTTGATCAGCGCGTGCGGCAGGATGTCCGCGTGCTTGAGGATCATCTTGTCGGAATTGTCATAACGGTTGTCGCCGGACTGGGTGAAAATGGGAATCGGCGTTTCGCTGACGGTCAGACCGTATTCGTCCGCAACGACCTCTGCCATGAGCCGATGGCTGGCCTTGGCGACGGCATCGAGAATGGCCTGGGAGACGCCGTAGCGGATCGCGGTGTGCAGGCGCTTGCCGTCCACCTCAATGGCCTCCATCTCACGGGTAAGCGTGCGGAAATTGTCCGCCTCGCGGCCGACAAGCATCGGCTTGATGTATGTTTCGATGACGGGGATAAAATCTTCGGCAAGGAAGAGCGGATCGCGGCCGCCCGCGCCGGAATACTGCACGGCAGCACAGTCGCCGTAGGCAATCTGGCCGTCTTCAAGCACGAGCATCACGGAGATGGACTCGCCCGCCTGACGGATGGAGCGGAAGCCGGGGGTCATCGGCTCGCCGATATAGGCGGAACCGTCGGACTTGGCGCCGGCCTTGATGGCCTTCTGATCGTCGAAGAAGAAGCCGGTGCGACCCGGCGCGCAGATCACATTGACAATTTTCATATTCTGAAACGTCCTTTCTTTCCGGCGGCTTCGTCGGGAAGCCGTCCGGTGTATGGGTGGAATGGGGAAACGGTCGGAGCCGTGCTCCGCCAGGGCTTACATATTGTCCGGACGCCCGACGAGCTGACCCTTACCGATGGCGTAAACGTCGTCAACAACCATCTTAAATGACACCTCGCGGTGCTCCACGGCGGCGCGCTCGGCAAGCCGGTCGTGGTGGAAGGCTTTCAGATCGTTCGTAAAGGGCAGATTGCCGGTATTGAGGATACGCACCGCGCCGGAATTGTCGCGCGCGGGGAGCATCAGTCCGGCGTTGCACTTGGCCGGGCCGAAGGGGATGTCGATCACGCCCGCATGGATGCCGGCGATGGCGCCGAGGATGATGTCGCCCTTGCCCAGCTCCAGGCAGCGGTCGAGGATGCAGCGCGTCTCGGCCTTGATGATGGCGCATTCGGCCTCCATACGCGAGCCGAGCACCTGCTGGTCGGCCAGCATATGCACGACCTGACGCGTGGCGCGCAGTCCCTGCGCATTGGCCTCCTTGGTGGGAACGCCGGCCGCCTCATGCGGCGTTTTGACGATAACCTTGGTCGCACGCGCCAGTGCGGCGGTGGCTGCGCCCCAGGAGATAACGCCGAAGGCCTTCGCCTCGTCCGCAGGGAAGCCGCCCATCCACTGGTGCAGCACGGTGGTCACGTTGACCTTATGATAGCCGAAGCGGGCCAGGTATTCCTTTGTCAGCTCCTCGAGCGTGCGGATGGCGGCAACGTCCTGAATGAAGTTGCCGAGCTGACCGTAACCGACGGTGATGTTCTTGACGCCCTGTTCCGCAGCGGCAAGCGCCTCAATGATGGCGACGGAGTGGGAGATGCACGGCGGCACAAGCGTGCCGGTCAGCGGACCGTAGGGCTCACGGTTGATGGGCGCGCCGGCCTCCTCATAGATACCCGTCAGACGATCCACGTACTGCCAGTCGTACATGGTCTTTTCGATGGGGATATTCTTTGCGTAGGGGATGTTGTAGGAGATGCCGCCGCCCTCATAGGACGTGAAGCCGCCGGCATAGGCGATTTCGGTAAGCAGGCGGGCATCGGGTGTGCCATGGCGCACCTGAATGGGCGTATCAAGCGCTTCGATCAGGCGGCGGCAGCCGGAAACGCCGTGGTTGACGGCGGGAAAGCCGTTAAGGAAGGGGTGGAAATTGCCGTTGCGCATTCCCTCCTCCTCGCGGCGGATGCCTTCGTCACACTTTTCGTACTGATTCTGGCGGGTGTAAGAGTCAATGGTCGTGGGCAGAAGATCCGCTTCGCCCTCGTTTTGCAGATAGGTGAGCAGCTCGATATGGTTCTCGATCAAACCTACGCCTGCGCGCGGCTGGATGAGCGTCTCGCCCGCAGCCTGCGCCTTGTTGAGCTTGGCGGAGAAGATCTTGTGCTCCGGAAGCGCGCGGTGGTAGGCAATGGCTTCGTCAAGATCGACATCCTTGCCGGTTTTCCAGGTGGTCAGGACTTCGGAACGAACCTTGAAAAATTCGTCGTCGGTCCATCGTTTATTTTTGATTTCGAGTTCCATCCTTTGTTAACTCCCTTTTCATTATTCTGAGCGCGGTGTCGGGGTAGATCGTGCTGAGCAGCCCCATGGCTGCAAGAATATATTTTCGGTCAACCAGAATCTGTGCCTGCTTCGGGCGCAGAGACATGGGATCGGCGGGGGAAAACAGCGCGTGCGCCGCGATGTCGGCGGTACGCCGGGTGTGGATCAGCGCGCCGCCGGTAACGACGACGGTCTCCACGGGGGTCAGATCCTTACCGGTCTGCATATAGCTGATGCCCATGGGCGTATAGAACGCCTCCAGCGTTCCGGCGTGGCGCGCCACGGCCGTCTCGATGGCGAGCGAGGCAAGGGCAAAATCAAGCTTTTCGGCGTCAGGGTCGGCTTCGGTGGGCAGAACGTCCGTATGGGCGGCCAGAAACTCAATGCGTTCGCGGCATTCGTCCTCGCTCAGCCCGGAAAGCTCCGCCACACGGTCCGCCCCTGCGGCGTCCACGATACCGTGGATGCTGTAGCGCATCCCGATGTCGCCCTCCACAGTACGCTTGGCGTACTGCTCGCGCAGGCCGCGCAGCGCAGTGGCGCCCGTGGCGGGCAGGCCGAGCGACATGGAGTACACGTCCGTCGTCGCGCCGCCGAGATCCACACCCAGAAGATCGCCGATACCGGCCTCGGTTTTGGTGCCCTTGGCCAGAAGCTCCATGGCGCTGAGCATGGCGGCGGGCGTGGGCATCAGGATTCCGTGTATGAGCGCTTCGGCACGGGAAAGGCCCTTGGCGCGGACGATCTGCTCCAGAAAAATACTGCGGATGCGCGCCTGTACGGGCGCAACATTCGGGATCTCCAGCCGTGGCATGACGTTTTCGCAGACATAGGTCTGCTTATTTGCCAGAAGTCTCCGGCATTCGTCCGCCGCGTTACGGTTTCCCGCAATGATAATGGGGAAGTCGCCCTTTGCACGGGCAAGCACGGCGGCATTCGCAATGATATTCTCGCTGTTGCCGCCGTCGGTACCGCCGGTCAGCAGACAGATATCCGGGGCGATACGGTCGATCTCGGCCAGGTCGCCCTCGGTCAGGCCATAGGAGTATGTCTTGATGACCTTTGCGCCCGCACCAAGCGAAGCCTGCCGCGCAGCATTGGCGGTCAGCTCCGGCACGAGGCCGATGGCGACCATGCGCAGCCCGCCCGCAGCGCTGGAACAGGCGTACTGCCCCGAAAATTCGACCGGGCCGATCGTTTTACGCAGCAGCGCAAGGGCGTTGTTCAGCCCGTTGAGAATATCGGACCGGACGGTGGTATAGCTCTGAGCCGTGCCCAGAATGGTTTCCGAATCGACGTCCACGGCAGTGACCTTTGTGTAGGTGCTGCCGAAATCGATCAAGAGAATGGCTTTCATACCGGCTCCTTTCCGGAAGTTACTCCGAAACGCCGAGATCGTGCTTCAGGCAATCGATCGTAACCTGCGGATCGGTGCCGGGGCCGAAGGCACGGTCAAAGCCGAGCGCCTTATAACGGCGCACGATCTCCTCAACCGGCACCTTGCCGACGACGAGGTTGCCGCCCGCATAGAGCAAAATACCCTTCAGACCGGCTTCGTCGCACTTCTGGCGCATACCGGTGCAGTCGATCTCGCCCTGACCGTAGAGGGAAGACACGACGATCGCATCCGCGCCGACCTCGACGGCTGCCTGAATGAACTCCTCCTGCGGCACCAGAACGCCCAGATTGGTCACGTCGAAGCCTGCGTCGAGGAACGCGCGGTTAAGAATGGTGTTGCCGACGGCGTGTACGTCCGCGCCGATGACGCCGATGACGAGTTTTTTCTTGTTAGCCATATTATTTTCCTTTTTATTTTTCCTCCGAGAGCGAGCGCAGATATTCGCTGCGGCCCGACTCATAGAGGTTATTTCCTTGCGAATCGATGATGACGAACAGAGGCAGATCCTCAACCTCCAGGCGACGGACGGCCTCTGCGCCGAGATCCTCATAGGCCACGATCTCGGCCTTTTTAATGCAGCGGGCGAGATATGCGCCCGCGCCGCCGATGGCGCCGAAATAGACCGCGCCGTACTGCTTCATCGCTTCCACAACGGCAGGACCGCGCTTGCCCTTGCCGATCATGCCGCGCTGACCGAGCGCGATCATCGTGGGCGAGTAGGCGTCCATACGGTAGCTGGTCGTCGGGCCGGCCGAGCCGATGGCATGGCCGGGCTTGGCCGGCGTGGGGCCGACGAAGTAAATCACGCTGTCGCGCGGGTCGAAGGGCAGGGGCTTCCCCTGCGCCGCCAGCTCACACAGGCGCTTGTGCGCCGCGTCGCGCGCGGTGTAGACGGTGCCGCTGAGCAGCACGCTGTCGCCGCACTTCAGCTCGCGGACGGTTTCGAGCGTCAGAGGGGTGGTAATCCGCTTTTCCATACTGCGTCCTCCTCTCAAAGCTCGGCGCTGCAATGCCGCGTGACATGGCAGTTAATATTGACGGCCACCGGCAGACCCGCGATATGCGTGGGCATATGTTCGATATTGACGGCCAGTGCGGTCGTCCTGCCGCCGACACCCTGCGGGCCGATCCCGAGCGCGTTGATCTTCTCCAGAAGCTCCTGCTCCAGCGCCGCATAGAAGGGGTCGGCGCTGCGCTCGTCCGTGCTGCGCAGCAGCGCCCGCTTGGCGAGGTAGGCAGCCTTGTCGAAGGTTCCGCCGACACCGACGCCGACAACAATGGGCGGGCAGGGGTTCGGCCCGGCCTGCTCTACGGTCTGCAACACAAAATCCTTCACGCCCTGCAGGCCGTCCGACGGCTTAAGCATGGCAATACGGCTCATATTCTCGCTGCCGAAGCCCTTTGGGGCAACGGTGATCTTCAGCCCGTCGCCGGGCACCAGGTCGAGATAGAGCATGGCGGGGGTATTATCGCCGGTGTTTACGCGATCGATCGGGTCGCGCACGACGCTCTTGCGGAGATAGCCCTCCGTGTAGCCCCGGCGGACGCCCTCGTCCACGGCGGCTCTGAGGTCGCCTTCGATATGTACGTCCTGCCCGATCTCCAGAAACACGCAGGCCATGCCGGTGTCCTGGCAGATGGGGACGTCGGTCTGCTCGGCAATCTCATAGTTCTTTTTCAGAATGCCGAGGATATTCTGTGCAAGCGGCCACGGCTCCGCCTGCGCAGCCTCGTCGAGCCGGCGGCGGATATCGTCCGGCAGGCGGGTATTCGCCTCGATGCACAGACGGCGGACGGTTTCGCTGATCTGCGAAGCCTGAATCGTTCTCATTTGGGTCGTCTCCTTTTCGGTCCGTTGCGGGCACAAGGTCACGCAATTCTAAGTTTAACACCTTTGCTGTGGATTTTCAAGATTTTTTGTCAAAAAAATCATCGGCTTTCAGCAAAAATAACGGCAAAAACATGGCAACGTACCAAAGAAGCCCCGTACTTGCCTTTTCCCGCAGGATATGTTATGCTATTGGCGGCGGTGCGATGCAGATCCGCCGCCAAATCCGCGGCAAGGAGCTTCCGATATGCGTTATCCATGTTTGGTGCTGGATCACGACGATACCGTGGTCAACAGTACGGCGACCATCCACTACCCGTCGTTTCTGGCCTACCTGGCGCAGGTGCGCCCCGGCCTGCATTATACGCGCGACGAGTATTTCCGCAAGAATTTCGATCCCGGCGTGCTGCCGTTTTTCACCGGCGAGCTGGGCTTTACGCCGCAGGAGCTGGAGGATGAGTTCGCCTTCTGGCGCGAATATGTGCGCACGCGCGTGCCGCAGGCATTCGACGGCATCCGCGAGCTTCTGCTGCGCCACCGCGCCGCAGGCGGTCTGATTGCCGTCGTGTCCCACTCCTACGCGGAGAATATTCTGCGCGATTATCGCGAGAACAGCCTGCCGGAGCCGGACGCGGTGTTCGGCTGGGAGTACCCCGAGGCGCAGCGCAAGCCGAATCCCTACCCGCTGGAGCAGCTTATGGCACGTTTTTCCCTGCACGCGGACGAGCTTCTGATGCTCGACGATCTCAAGCCGGGGCTGGATATGTGCCGGAGCTGCGGCGTGGCCTTCGCCGCAGCGGGCTGGGCCTACGACGTACCGCAGATTGAAGCGTTTATGCGGGCAAATGCGGACTTTTATTTCAAAACCGTCGCGGAGCTGGCGGAGTTTCTGCGCCGCGTCAACGGATAATTCATTAGCGTCAAGAAGCGCCCTGGACGGAAGATCCAAGGCGCTTTTTTTACAGCTTCTGGTCGTTTGCAAGCCGGCGGTTGCGGTAGGCAGGGTCATCCGTCACGTCGCGCAGCAGCGTAATCTCCGGCGGCGCAAGCGGTTCGCACGCACCCTCCGGCAGTGCCGCACGGAGAATGGCGTGTTCGGTGCTGAAGGGGTATACATCCAGCTCAAAGCGTTGATTTTGATATGTAAACCGATATTTGACCTTGTGCACGGCGTGCAGCGCGGGGTCGCCCTCCATAAGATACTGTACATACTGCTTGCCGGAGATGGGTTTTTCCGTCTCCCAGCGGCCGTCACGGCTGGTATGTTTTTCGGTATAGAAATAAAGATACTCGTCGCCGTTTTTCTGCTGGCGCACACGGCGGACGATATTCGGGCTGGTCTGCGACAGATAGGTCTGCATCATATCCAGTCCGACCGCGCCGTATTGCTTGCAGAGCAGGTCGGTGTCCGGCATCTGCACGAGGTATTTGCGCCAGGCAGTCCGGTGTACGGCCTCGCCCGCTGCGGCGTAGACTGCGCGCAGTCCGCGCGCGAGCTTATCCTCAAAATCGACGGCATTGTCGATGATATGCAGATTCGGGTGCGCCGACCAGGCGCGCAGCGTCCGGTCGTCCATCTCGCGGGCGGTCTCCAGAGATTCATAACGCGCGGCGTTGCCGAAATTGTAGGCAAACTCCGCGCCCTTGGCGCAGGAGACGAGATGCAGCACCGCATCGTAATAGCCCATTGCCTCGGCTTCGTCCACGCCGAAGGAGCCGAGCACCGCGCGGAACTCCTCGTCGGAAACGTAGGCCTTGTCGTCGAACAGCGCACGGTCGAAGATGATGAGCACATTCGGCTCCGGCACCTTCTCCGCAGCGTGCAGCGCAAGGCGCATCTTGTGGAGCTGGTCGCCTACGACAAAATACTGAAACTCCAGCATCGAAACACAGCCGCCGAAGGGCTTGACGCCAAAGCCGGAAATCAGCTCCGTGGCCGTTTCGGGCACGGTGATGACCCGCCAGCCGTCGTCCTGCCGGAATTCCTTGAGAATACGGCTGATGAGCGTGGTCTTGCCCGCGGCCGGGCCGCCGGTGAGCACAATACGGGTGATTCGCTTGGACATACGACATGCCTCCCGGAAACATAAGAATCGGTCAGAACCGGAAATAAATGAAGGGATTATAGGTGGAGCTGAGCAGCAGCACAATGCAGGCGATCAAGAGCAGCCCGTGCAGCGCGCAGGAGCAAAGCTCGCCGGCAGTGCTGCGCACGCGGCGCTTCGGCGCCGGCAGCAGCGCCAGCAGCAGTCCGGGCAGCAGATACAGCAGCGCCGCAAGCAGATCGGAATGCGAAGCCAGCGCCGGGATCCAGTCCGTCGGACGGAAGCAGAACAGAAACGACAGCGCACCGCCGAGCTGGTGCAATCCGGAAACGCTGAACAGCACCCAGCCGAGCACAACAAAAAACAACGTATAAAGCCGCCGCACAATGCGCGGGAGCCGCGCAAGAACACGCGACAGCAGCAGCTTCTCCGCAAGCAGCAGTACGGCGTAGTACAGTCCCCAAAGGACAAAATTCCATTCCGCACCATGCCACAGACCCGTCAGCCCCCAGACGATCAACAGGTTGCGCACCCAGCGCAGTCTGCTGCAGCGGTTGCCGCCGAGCGGGATGTAAATATAGTCGCGGAACCAGCTCGACAGGGAGATGTGCCAGCGCCGCCAGAAATCCGTTACCGACAGGGCGCGATACGGCTCGTTGAAGTTCTCCAAAAAGTGGAAGCCGAACATTCTGCCGATGCCGATGGCCATATCGCTGTAGCCGGAGAAGTCAAAATAGATCTGCACGGTGTAAGCCAGCGCCGCCAGCCAGTACATCGCCGTGCCGAACAGCGCGTCGCCGCCATACACCGTTTGCGGCAGAAGCGCGACACCGTTGGCAAGGATCACCTTTTTCCCCAAGCCGACGATAAAGCGCTTGAGTCCGGCAACTACGTCGTCAAGACACTCGCGGCGTGTGCGGATCTCCTGCTCGACCGTCTGATAGCGCACGATCGGCCCCGCGATAAGCTGTGGGAAGAAGCTGACATAGAGCAGCAGATAAAAGAAATTGCGCTGCACGGCAATCTCGCCGCGCTTCAGATCAATCACATAGGAGAGGATCTGAAAGGTGTAAAAGCTGATGCCGATCGGCAGGGCGATCTTCGGCAGCGACGATTCGGCGCCGAACAGGGCGCACAGATTCTCCGCCGCAAAGTTCAGATATTTGAAAACGAACAGATTAGCCGTCAGCAGGAGCACCGTAAGCACAAAAACGGCTTTTTCACCGCGCCGGCCGCGCAGCCGGTCGATCAGCAGTCCGCCGGTCCAGGCCACCAAAGAAGATGTCCGTGTCCTTTTCGATATAATACACATAAAATTGCGCCTGCGGCAGACGCTCGGCCAGAGAATTGAGCGTCTGCGCATAACGCAGCAGCTTTGGCTGTTCGGTCTCCAGCTTGCGTGTATAAAAGGTCAGTGTGTCGCCGCCGAAAATCTGAAGCCCCGTACGGTAGGGAATGTAACGCTCCGGCATCGTTTGCACAAGCCGCTGCAGCAGCGTATCGGTAAAACCGCTATAGGCAAGATTATAGAGCTTTTTTCCGTAGGAAGAATACGGAATCTGATCGGCCAGCGCCTTTTCCATTGCGTTCTGGAAGCTGCCGGAGAGATAACTCTGCACGGTAAGCGGTTCCGGCTGTTCGGCCTTTCGGTTTTCATAATAATTGATGTCCAGCGGCCGCAGATACATCCGCAGCCCGCACAAAAGCAGCGCCGTCAGGACGCCGACGGCGAAAAGCCCGCCGATCCAACGCTTTGCCATGCCGTACCCCCGTTCCCATTTTGCATCAGTGTAGCATAGATTGCCTTCGATTTCAAGCGCCGCACACGAAAAAATCGCGCCGTTTTTGTGGAATTGACGAAAAGCTTTGCCGTTTTCCGCGGAAAATTGTCCGATAATTTTTAAAAAATCGCTTGCCTGCACGCCGTTTCGACCGTATAATCAGTATAATATTCTCTCCCGGCACACAAAATACAGAATAAGGAGTCGGTTCCCATGGAGTATTTACAGCAGCGCATCCGTCAGGAGGGCAAAATTCTGCCCGGCAACATCGTCAAGGTCGACGGCTTTCTCAATCACCGCATTGACATCCGGCTGATGCAGGAGCTTGCAAATGAGTTTCTGCGCCGCTTCGAGTCGGCAAAGCCCACGGTCATTCTGACGGCGGAGGCCAGCGGCATCGCCCTTGCAACGGCCTGCGCAGCCGCCTTCGGCATTCCCATGATCTTTGCCAAAAAAGCGAAGAGCGACAACATCGAGGGCGGTCTCTATCAGAGCCAGATCTTCTCTTATACCTACAACAAAAAGGTTACGCTGATCGTTTCCAAGGAATGGCTCGGCGCGGGCGAGCGCGTGCTCATTATCGACGACTTCCTCGCCCGCGGCGAAGCGCTGCGCGGCCTGTGCGACATCGTTGCCGATGCCGGTGCAACACTTGCCGGTATCGGTATCGCCGTGGAAAAGGGTTTCCAGCATGGCGGCGACCGCCTGCGCGAGCAGGGCTACGACGTGCAATCGCTTGCCATCATCGACCGCGCCGACGAAAACGGCTTCGTGTTCCGGGGAGAGTAATATGGAAAAAATCATTGTTCTGGATTTCGGCGGGCAGTATAACCAGCTCATCGCCCGGCGCGTGCGCGAAAACCATGTGTTCTGCGAGGTGCTGCCGAACACCACGCCGCTGGAGACCCTGCTGGCCGACGCGCCGAAGGGCTTCATTTTCACCGGCGGTCCGAACAGCGTCTATGACCCCGATTCGCCCAGGGTCGACCCGCGTATTTTCTCCGCCGGAATCCCCATTCTGGGCATTTGCTACGGCTGTCAGCTCATGGCGCAGAGCCTCGGCGGCTCCGTCGTCGCCGCACAGGACGATACCGCCCGCGAATTCGGAAAAACCGAGACGGTATTCGACACTGACTGCGCCATCTTCCGCAGCGTACCGCAAACGGACATCACCTGGATGAGCCACGGCGACTACATGGCGCGCCTGCCCGAGGGCTTCCGCGTTACGGCGCACACCGCAAACTGCCCCAACGGCGCCATTGCCGACGAATCGCGCCGTCTGTACGGCGTGCAGTTCCATCCGGAGGTCAATCATACCGCCCACGGCGCCGAGATGCTGCACGATTTTCTGTTCACCGTCTGCGGCTGCAAGGGCGACTGGACCATGGGCAGCTATTTGCAGCGCAGCATTGCCGAGCTGCGCGAGACCGTCGGCGGCGGCCGCGTGCTGTTGGCGCTTTCCGGCGGCGTAGACAGCTCCGTCGCGGCAGCGCTTCTGAGCGAGGCCGTCGGCGAACGGCTGACCTGCGTATTCGTGGATCACGGCCTGCTGCGCAAGAACGAAGGCGATGAGGTGGAAGCCGCATTCTCCGGCAGAAAGCTCAATTTCGTCCGCGTGGATGCCGAGCGGCGCTTTCTGGAAAAGCTCGACGGTGTGACCGAGCCGGAGCGCAAGCGCAAGATCATCGGCGAGGAATTTATCCGCGTCTTTGAAGAAGAGGCCCGGCGCATCGGCGCGGTCGATTTCCTGGCACAAGGCACAATCTATCCCGATGTCATCGAATCCGGCGCCGGTAAAGCGGCAGTCATCAAGAGCCATCACAATGTCGGCGGCCTGCCCGACCACGTCGATTTCAAGCAGATCGTCGAGCCGCTGCGCCTGCTGTTCAAGGACGAGGTGCGCGCGCTCGGTCGTGAGCTGGGCCTGCCCGAGGCGCTGGTCTCGCGCCAGCCCTTCCCTGGCCCCGGGCTGGCCATTCGCGTCATCGGCGCGCTTACAAAGGAGAAGCTTGACCTTCTCCGCGAGGCCGACGCGATTTTCCGTGAGGAGGTCGAAAAGCTGCCGCTGTCCGAGCGCCCGAGCCAGTATTTCGCCGCGCTGACGAACCTGCGCTCCGTGGGCGTGATGGGCGACGGGCGTACCTATGACTGCGCTATCGGCCTGCGCGCCGTCACAACGGGCGATTTTATGACCGCCTCCTGGACGCGCCTGCCCTACGAAACGCTCGACCGCGCCGCTACCCGCATCGTCAACGAGGTCCCGCACGTCAACCGT
Organism: uncultured Oscillospiraceae bacterium; assembly: GCA_934645175.1. GTDB lineage: Bacteria > Bacillota > Clostridia > Oscillospirales > Oscillospiraceae > JAZOXB01. The sequence goes on along the minus strand of CAKUDE010000002.1, from coordinate 67,889 downwards.
ATCCTTTTCGATATCACCGGTAAACCCCCGGCGACTATTGAGTGGGAATGATACCCGAAAGGCTAAAAACCCAGTAATATCAGGGGTTCTCGGACTTCGACCACCCCTTTTGATAACACTTTGATAACGCTTCTCCCAAGCCCCATTATTCTGAAATTCCGAGGCTTTCGGGGGTTGCAGATGATTTCCGGCGGCTTGAAGGAAGCAAAGAACCATATTAAGCCCGTACCGATGGGACCCATCGGTACGGGCTTTCTGTCAACGCCAAAGCCTGCCGAGCACCCTCCCGAATCCGGAAAGGGTCTGAATGGTTTTGAGCGACTTCATATCGCTTCTCCGCATTTCACCGTATCTCAAGACCTCCGCTTGCGGTTTCAACCGAAAGACGGCTCGTCCCGCTGCCGAACACATACAAATCGCCCTTGCGTTCGAACGTTCGGTTCGTGTGCAGCTTTCCGCTGCTCGTCGCAAGCAGGACCTCCGCACCGGCGTTCGGCAGCGTCACACAGACCCCTCCGCTGGAGGTGCGGACCGTCGCCTCTGCGGCTTCGAGAATCGTCAGCTTTACGCTTCCGCTGCTTGTCGCCACCGCAGCAGTTTCCACGCGAAGATTGTCTATCCGCACAGAGCCGGAGGACGTACCGCAGTTGAGCGCCTGCGCTGACACGACGCCGAGCGTAACGGAGCCGGACGAGGTGCTGCATTTGAGCGACTGAGCCGAAAGACTGTCCGCACGGATGGAACCGGAACTGCTGCTCAGATCAACCGTGTCCGCTGTTACGGTGCCGAGTTCGGTATGGCCGGAGAGCGCTGCAATCGAAATATTGTTCTGGTTCAGACTATCTGCCTTGACAAGTGCAGATGTCGTGTGAACGGAGAGGTCGATCCCTTTCGGTACTTCAAGGCTTAAATGCTTATCCGTCGCATTCACTTGAATTATTGCGCCGGATTTACAGAAACGGATTCTCAGCACACCATCACCCAGCAGATAGTGCATGGCGGTATCCTCGGGCAATTCGCCGCCGCTTTCCTTGACATGAAGCTCTGAATTATCCGATTCTGTGATCTCCACTTCACCGGAACGCCAATAGACTTCAACAGCCTTTATATCGGCTGCGTTATAGGTAAAAGCACCGGTTTGATATTTTTCGGCATCCGAATATGTTTCGCCGGTCAGCGTATCATTTGTTCCGATGGATATATTGACCCGGCAGCCGGATAGCATTGCGGTCACAAGACTACATAGCAGTAGTCCTATTATGACTTTCTTCATAATTCCTCCCTAAGTTTTCAACATGGATTTTGTTTTCGATCCGCAGACCGGCTTCAATATGCATGATCCAATGGCGGGAAAACGGCATTTGGATCAGTCCGCGAATATCCTTCCCGCACCAATAGTCTATCAGCCAGCAAGCATTTTCATCGGTGCTCACAACTTGCAGACCGCGCAGGCGCTCTTTATCCGTATCGTCAAACCTTCTTCGTAGATCACGGTATGTAAACTGCCGAAGCAGCGCGTCGGTGCTTTCTTTCACCGCGATGGCGTATTCATACAGAGCATCCAATGCAAGCGCTTCAGAAAAATCTTTGATTTGCCGGCCGACCAGCTCATTACCGGTCGTGATAATCGGTGCGCCGATCTTGTCCCGGAATCGGGCAAATATTTCTTCGTCCCGGCAAATCAAATCGTGCGCAACAATATCCTCAATTCTGAAAATATGCCAAACGGAATAGGCGATGGTTTTGCTGTGATACCCGTTTGTGTTCGGGAAAGGCATAGCACTGAACTCCGCTCGGTTTAACCTCTTTTTCATGCGAAGCAACTCGTCCATAAGGGTTTGACGCAAAGCCAAAAGCGTTTCGATCCCCTGTGAAAATGTTGCCGCCTTTTTGAGCTGCAACTGAACCGCCTTGTTTTGTTCCGACCATTCCCGATTCATAAGCTGCTCTCTCCTTGAATATACCGCTCCATATGCTTCAGCAGCTTTGTTGCAAGCCGCGCCTGCTGCAAATAAATCTCCCGATTATCTGACTTAGAAGCATAATACTGTCCGTAATAGTCGCAGACGGCGATTTGATAGAAATACAGCTGATATATATTTTCGCGGTCATACGCATTCAGCGTTCCGTAACGGCAGTATGCGGCAATGTAGCGTTCCAAAAGCTGCGGGTCGATCTCGCCGTTCGCGCAGCAGGGCGCGCCGTAGACAAACGAGCGCATGATTTCCCAGATGACCGGGTGGACGCAGGCCGTCGTCCAGTCGATCACGGCGGTCAGATGCCCGTCCTCGCAGAGAAACTGACTGATAAAATAGTCCCCGTGCGTATTGCAGCGCGTCAGCCTGTTCAAGTCAAATTTCCACGCCGGGAACCGCTCCATAAGGCCGATGCGCCATTCCAGCTCATCCGCAAGTTCCAAATCGCCCTGCCGAATGGCGGTGGCCAAAGAGCTTCGGTAAGAAGTCAGCGCGCGCTGCGGGGTCATGTGGGCAAAGAATCCTGCGCCGATCCCCTCCGGCAGAGCGGGATAGTTTCGCAGTACGGAATGGATCTTGCCCAACAGCTCCGCAGACTCCAGTAAGATCGTTTCCGAAGCCGAATTCCATTCCAATGTTCGTCCGGGCAGATGCCGCTGGAGTGTGAACACCCGCCCGGAGCTGTCCACGGAAACACAGCTACCGGCCCGGTTTTTCACAAAGTCACAGGCAGGAATGCCGTTTTCGCGCAAAAACGCACACAGCTCCGGTTCCAATTCCGGATGATTGATCTCACTGCTTGCCGGAAATTTCAGGACGAATTCTCCCTCCGCGCAGTCAAGGAACCATGTGTCGGAGCCGGCGCCTGCGGAGGACTTTTCCGCCCGCTCGAGGCATAATCCGTATTGCTCCCGCAAAAGCCGTTCGAGCGTCGGGAACGCCGTATCGTTCTGCAGCCTCACCGTGCTTTATCCTCTCCGTTGCGAAGGGCCCATGCCCCGGCCAGACAGCCCAACGCGCCCGCACCGGACAGCGCCGCGCAAAGCCACTGTCCCAGGCAGGCAAACACACCGCCCGCGAGCAGCAGCAATATCCCCGCCGCGAGCAATAATCTTACGCTTGTATTCACATTCTCCCTCCCCACGATACGTCTGCGATATCCCGATCCTTTGAACGAGAATGCGTGTTTTGAAACGCGCATTTTGCATCATACGATTTATTATATCGTACGGGAATCTTTTTGTCAAGTGCGGTTTGGAAAAATGTGCCGCCATGCGGCGGCCACCTCATCCGGCCGCTCCGCTTCCTTCCGCGTCCACCCTTCCCGCAAATGGAAGGCTTTGGGTGCGGTACATCAGATTGCCACGGGCGGCTCTGCCGCCCTCGCAATGACAGGGATGGTAGGCGAAGCGACGTGGCACGCCGCCCCCGTGTCATTGCGAGGAGCGAAGCGACGCGGCACGCCGCCCCCGTGTCATTGCGAGGAGGGCGCAGCCCGACGCGGCAATCCGATGCAGGGTCTTACAAGAGATTGCCACGACCCCTGCGGGGTCTCGCAATGACAGCAACCGCACAAGGCCGCCACGACTTGCCGACGCAAGTCTCGCAATGACATATAAATAGCTTGCCACGGGCGGCTTTGCGGCCCGTGGCAAGCTTCAACATATTTTAGACCGTCTTTCCGGCAAGGTAAACCGCCTTGCGGTTCAACTCCGCGTCGCAGACAACAAAATCCGCACGCTTTCCGGCGGCTATGCTGCCGACGGTATCGAGCACGCCGAGCTGCCGCGCAGGATTATAGGTCGCGGCACGGATCGCATCCTCGCGCGAGATGCCAAAACGCACGGCTAGGCGCATACAGTCATAGACATTCGTAGCGGAGCCCGCAATGGTGCCGTCCTCCAGACGTGCAACGCCGCCCTTCAGGAATACCTGCTGGCCGCCCAGCTCATATTCGCCGTCCGGCATTCCGCAGCAACGCAGTGAGTCGGAAATCAGGACCACACGCGCCGCACCGAACGCACGGAAGGCGAAGCGCACGGCCGCGGGATGGACATGCTGCCCGTCGCAGATCAGCTCGGCGCTGACGCGCTCGTTCTCCGCAGCGGCAGGGATCACACCGGGCTTGCGGTGATGGATGCCGGGCATGGCGTTATACAGATGGGTCAGGTGGGTCGCACCGGCATCAAAGGCGGCGCGGGCAGCATCGTAGTCCGCGTCGGTGTGGGCAACGGAGACGGTACACAGGCGGCCCGCTTCGCGGATGAATTCAATCGCACCGGGCAGCTCCGGAGCCACATCGACGATACGCACAAGCCCGCCGCACTCGTCATACAGCCGCCGGAACGCGTCGAAGTCCGGCTCACGCAGATACGCGCCGTTCTGCGCGCCCTTTTTCTTTTCAGAAAAGAACGGTCCCTCCATTTGAATCCCGCGCAGCACCGCACAGCCCTCCGGCTGTGCATCGGCCAGCCGCCGCGCCGTGGCAAAGGCGCGTGACAGCGTCTCGTACGGCAGCGTCATGGACGCAGGCGCGAAGGACGTGATGCCGTTTTCGGCATAGTAACGCGCCATTTTGCGAAGGCCGTCATCGTCCGCATCCGAAAAATCCGCACCGGAATTGCCGTGCGAATGGACGTCGATCAGGCCGGGAATGACGTAAGCGCCGCCGAGATCGACCGCATCGGGCGACTCCGCGCAGAATACCCCGGTAAACACACCGTTTTCCACGGCAAAGCACCCCGGCTCAAAGACGAAGCGCTCGGAATAGATCCTTGCATTTTTGAAAATCATAAGCTCTCCTTGGCGATGGTTGAAAAAACGGCGGGTCCGTCATTGCGGGACCTGCGGCGGCAAGTCGTGGCAGCCTTGTATGGTTACTGTCATTGCGAGACCCCGCAGGGGTCGTGGCAATCTCCTGTAAGACCCCGCATCAGATTGCCGCGTCGGACTGCGCCCTCCTTGCAATGACACGGGGGCGGAAACGCCGCGTTGCGTCGCTCCGCGCAATGACCTGCAAAGCAGGCGCCCTTCTCGCAGCAGCACCTGCACATATTGTCCCTGCGCAAGCGGCAGGATTATTTCACAACGGGCAGGCTGGCGGCGGCGACGGACTGGCCGACGCGGCGCGTCTTTTCGTCCGGCAGCATCACGCGCACGGACTGCGCCAGCGCGGGGTACTCCTCGCGCAGAACCTCCAGACAGGTATCGAGAATCACATTTCCGCCCTCGCCGGACATCACGCGCCCCAGCACAATCAGGTGACGGACATCATAGAAACGGCAGTACAGCGGCAGCGTATGCGCAAGGTATACGCCGACGGACTCAAAGACCGCCCTTGCGCGTGCATCTCCCTGCGCCATAAGCGCCTGCACGGCGCTGAGCTTCTCGGCCGGGGTAAGCGACGGGTCAAGGTCGATGCCCGCGCGGGGCGCGAGCTTGATGACGGCATCCTGCGAGAAATACTTACAGCCCACGCCGATATCGGTGGACCATTCATCCGCCATTGCGCCCTCAAACAGATCGACCGGCGCAAAGGCCAGCTCGTTAAGCCAGCCGAGCACGTTGCGGTCGCGGTCAACATAGCCGACGGCCTCGCTCGTGCCCATGGCCATTCCCATGACGCAGCCGCATTCCAGACCCATGGAGCCTGCCAGCGCGGTAACGTCGCCGTCGTTGGCCACAACGATGGGCACATCGCCGATCTCCAGTGCGGCGCGGTCATAGATCGACTTGACCAGCTCGCGTTTTTCGCGCGGTACCTTGATAAACAGAGCGCTGACCATCGGGCTGTTGCCGATGAAAACGCCGGCCGAGGACACGCCGATCCCGTCCACACGCGGCATTTTGGACGCAGCGGTGCGGAAGGCCGAGACAATGCCGTCAAAATGGTACTGCGGGTCGGACTCCGTCTTGGGATGCCAGACGACCTCCTCGGAATAGACGACCTTCCCGTCGATCACGGCGCTGACCTTACGGTCGGAGCCGCCGGCATCAAAGCCGATGCGGCAGCCTTCCATATGGCCGCCGATGGGCACGGAGGCCTCGTTCGCCTTCGGGAACTCCGCCTCGGTACAGTCGATCACCTCAAAAGGCCGCTCATAGACGTCCTGCATGAACTGCACGTCGAACTTCCGCTCGCCCTGAAGGGTGTAGGCGCCTTGCAGCCGCGCCGCCAGGGCGCTGTCGCCGCAGAGCGTGATACGCCAGCCGCCGACGGACCAGAGCAGGAACTTTACATAGCGCTCAACAAAGCGGTAATCCGCCTCGGCCAGCTCGGGCGTGCCGTGGATCCTGGTGTGATGCACGGAGACGCGGCCCTGATCGCGCTCAATGGCGATGGCCAGCGGCTTTTGTGCGCCCTTTTCGTAGGCGTCCAGCCAGACACCGAAGGGAATAAAGTCGGGATCCAGGGGCGGCAGCTTGCCGATGCGGTAGTCAATGCCTAAATAGTTCATGGGAACCTCCTCAGCGTTTCTCGGCTTCTTCGGTAACGATTTTCCGCATCTCGTCCCAGTGCGCCTCCATATCCTGCGCGAGCTTGAGCTGCGCGCGGGCGCGGACGAGATTGTGCTCGGGATAGGCAACACGGAAATAGCGGTCGCCGTCAAGGTAGTCGGTCAAAAAGCGGATGCCCAGCTCCAGCGTAATGGTCTTTGCGCCGAGGGGCAGCAGCTCGATCTCGCGCTCGGTCAGGCTGTGGCAGGCGGCGAGGTATCCCGCAGTATAGACGCGGAACAGGTGCAGATCAATGCCCATTTTGCCGAGATCGGCCTCATCCTCCGGTGCGGTGGCGGCGCCGAAGCGGACGGAATCGCCATAGTCATAGAGTGATGAGCCGGGCATAACGGTGTCCAGATCGAGCACGCACAGCGCCTTATGCGTCACGCGGTCGAGCAGCACATTATTGAGCTTCGTGTCGTTATGCGTCACACGCAGGGGCAGCTCTCCGCCGTCAAGCAGGCGGACGATGGTTCCCGCCTCCCGCTCACGGGAGAAGATATAGTCCAGCTCGCCGGCAACGCCCGCCGCGCGGCCGACGCGGTCGGCCTCAAGCGCGTCGCGGAGCTGGCGGTAGCGGTTGGGCGTATTATGGAACAGCGGAATGGTTTCGTGCAGCGTTTCGGCGGGAAAATCCTGCAAAAGCTCCTGAAAATGTCCGAAGGCGACGGCGCTTTCATACAGATCGGTGTCCGATTCCGGCAGATTCAGGCACAGGCCGTCGGTAAAGCGATAGCAGCGCCAGTATTCGCCGTCCGGGTCGATATGATAGTATTTCCCCTCCGTGTCCGGAATAAAACACGGCGTACCGCTCTGCTGATTGCCGCGCTCACGCAGATACTGCGTGATGGCGCCGATGTTCTCCATGACCGCTTTGGGGTCGGTAAAGACGCGGCTGTTGATACGCTGCAAAATGTAGCGCTCCCCGCGGTCCGTTTCGATCTGATAGGTGGAGTTGATATGCCCGCTGCCGTAGCTGTCGCAGCGGACAAGCGTTCCGTCGATCCCGAAGTACGCGGCGGCGCGCTCCGGGTGCCAGTTCTGACGCAAAATAGATCATCCTTCCTGATATTTCTTTTTGCTCATTCTATGCAAAGCGGCCGAAGCCGTGCAGATGCAATTTTGTAAGCGAATTGTAGCATGTTTTGCCGCAATATGCAATAGTAATGTGCCGATATGCCGATTTCCGTTCATTCCAGATTCTGCATCCGGCAAAGTCCCGCATAAATGCCGTTCCGCTTCATCAGCTCGGCATGACTGCCCTGCTCCAGAATGCCGCCGCCCGCAATGACGAAAATTCGCGAGGCGCTGCGGATGGTGGACAGGCGGTGGGCAATGATCACCGTGGTACGGCCGACGGCCAGCGCATCAAGCGCACTCTGGATGCGCGCCTCGGTCACGGAGTCGAGCGCGCTCGTCGCCTCGTCAAGAATAAGGATCGGCGGGTTCTTGAGAAACACGCGCGCGATGGAAACGCGCTGCTTCTGACCGCCGGAGAGCAGCGTGCCGCGCTCTCCGACATAGGTGTCGAAGCCGTCCGGCATCTGCATGATATCGTCGTAAATCTCGGCACGCTTTGCCGCCTCGACGATCTCGTCCATCGTCGCGTCCGGCTTGCCATAGCGGATGTTGTTGCCGATGGTATCGGCAAAGAGGAACACATCCTGCTGCACGACGCCGATGGCGTGATGCAGAGAGTCCTGCGTTACGGAGCGAACGTCCTGCCCGTCGATGCATATGGCGCCGCCGGTCACGTCGTAAAAGCGCGGAATCAGGCGGCAGAGCGTGCTCTTGCCGCCGCCGGAGGGGCCGACAAGCGCGACGGTTTCGCCGGGCGCGACGGTAAAGGAAACGTGCTCAAGGACCTCCTTTTCCGCATCGTAACGGAAGCTGACATCCCGAACCTCGATGCCGCCCCTCACGTCGGTCAGCGCCCCGGCGTCCGGCGCATCCTTCAGCTCCGGCTCCGTGCGCATCAGCTCCACGAAGCGCTCCAGACCGGCAAAGCCGTTGGCAAGCATTTCGGAAAAATTGACCAACCGGCGCAGCGGCGAGGTGAACGAGCCGATATAGAGCGTAAAGGTCAGAAGATCGACCATTTCCAGACTGTCGCGCATGATGAGCGCGCCGCCCGCGGCAATGACCGCCACGGACAAAACGGAGAGGAAGAACTCCATGGAGCCGTTGAAAATGCCCATTTCCTTATGAAACGCGCGCTTGGAAACCTTGAAACGGTCGTTTGCGGCGGTGAACTTCTCCAGCTCGACGTGCTCGTTGGCAAAGGCCTTGGCCGTGCGCGCGCCGGAGAGCGACGACTCAATTTCGGCGTTGATGCCCGCAACCTTTTGCTTGACGCCCTTGGATACCGCGCTGAGCTTGCGCCGCCGCGAAACAACGACCGCGACCGCCACCGGCAGGATCGCGCAGACGACCAGCGCCAGCCGCCATTCGATGGAGAACATGATTGCCAGCGCACCGACGATGGTGAGCGCGGAGATGACCAGATCCTCCGGGCCGTGATGCGCCAGCTCGGTAATTTCAAACAAATCGGTGGTTAGACGGCTCATAAGCTGTCCGGTTCGGTTTTTGTCGTAAAAATCATAGCCGAGGCTCTGCATATGACAAAACAGGTCGCGGCGGATGTCCGCCTCGACGCGAATGCCGAAGGTATGCCCCCAGTAGGTGATAACGAAGTACAATCCCGCACGCAGCAGATATGCCAGCGCCATCAGGCCCATGATAACAAAAAAGAGCGTGAACTTCCCCTCCGGCAGCAGGGTCTTCATTGACGTGCGCGAGATGAGAGGGAAGGCCAGATCGATCGCCGCGACAAGCAGTGCACAGAACATATCAATCGCAAACAGTCTGCGGTGCGGCTTGAAATAGGACAGGAAAATGCGGAGCAGGCCGTGCTCCCGGAAGAATTTTGTATTCATATCGTGACCTCCTCGCGGACGATGTTCTGCACCCAGGCACGGCGGCGGATCATAATCAGGCCGACGACGCACTTGCCGATGTCGGCAAGCTGGCAGACGAGAAACAGGCTGCGGATTCCGATGCCGGTATAGCGGCTGAGAATATAAGCCATCGGCACCGTCACGATGCAGACATAGAAGCTGTCAAACAGGAAGGTGACGAAGGTTTTTCCGCCGGAACGGAGCGTAAAATAGCAGGCGTTGGCAAGTGAGTTGAGCGGCATACACAGCGCCGCGATACGGATGAGCTGCGCGGCGAGGCTGCGGATATCGTCCGTGGTGCGGTAGATCTGCGGGAACAGCGGCGCCAGCAGCGCCATTGCGCCACCGATGACGAAGCAGATGGCCACGGAGAATGCAATGAGCTTTCGGTCGGTCTCCACGGCCTCCTCAAAGCGGTTTGCACCGAGAAGCCGCCCGACGATGATGCCGATGGCGGTTCCCATTGCAAGAAACGCAACATTGAAAACATTGGAAATGGTCGAACAGATATTGACTGCCGGAACGACATTGTAGCCGCCGAGCGAATAGGCCTGCGCCAGCAGCGCCATACCACCCGCCCAGAGCGTCTCGTTGACCATCAGCGGCAGCGTCTTGAGCAGCATCCGGCGGGTCAGCGCGGCGGGAATGCGCAGGCTGCGGTACAGACCGGTCACATAGGGGCAGCGCTTCGGGTGCAGATGCGCCCAGAGCGCCACGACCGCCAGCTCGACGAAGCGCGAAACGACCGTTGCGATCGCCGCGCCGACGCAGCCGAGCGCGGGCAGCCCCAGCAGACCGAAAATCAGCAACGTATTCAGGCACAGGTTCGTCAGCACCGCGACGATGCCCGCGACCATCGGGACAACGGTCTGCTCGCATTCGCGCAGCGTGGAGCTGTAGCACTGTGAAAGTACAAACGGCGGCAGGCCGAGCAGCATCACGCGCAGGTAACGCCGCGCATAGCCGAAGCTGGCCTCGATCTGCTCCGGCGTACCCTCGCCGCGCAGATAGGCGCGGATCAGTCCGTCGCCGAAAAAAATCAGCACGGCAATACCGGCAACCGTCAGCACCGTGCAGAACAGCAGCTTGAAGCGGAAGGCAAGACGAACGCCGCCGTTGTCACCCTTGCCGTGGAACTGCGCGGCAAAGATGCCCGCGCCGGACACGGCGCCGAAGATTGCAAGCGAGAACACAAAAAGAAGCTGATTGGCAATGGAGACGCCGGTCATCTGCTCCGTTCCGACACGCCCGACCATGATATTGTCGAGCATGGAGACAAACTGCGTGATGCCGTTCTGGATCATGATCGGCACGGCGACGGCAAGCGCCCTGCGATAAAACGCGGCGTCGCCGAGGTAACGCCGCAAAACGGAAGAATTCATTGTTTTTTCCTCTGTATATGATGATATCTAATTCATTATAGCAGGATTCGGCAAAAAAGCAAGCCCGCATTTTCGCGCAGCCCGGCACCGGCGGACGGTTGCCGACCGGAACCGGCGCAAATCGGGAGCGTCCCGGACACGCAGACATCCCCCGGCGCTGTGCGCCGGGGGATGTCCGTTCATCGTGCCGGAAAACCTTTCCCCGTGTCGTTCCGGAGAGCGAAGCGACGCGGCAATCTGATGCAGCGTCTTACAGGAGATTGCCACGGCCACTGACGTGGCCTCGCAATGACAATGCCTGCGCGTCATTACGAGGAGCGGAGCAGGCGCTCCAGCGCCATTCGGTAGCCGTCGAACCCATAGCCGATGTAGGAGGCCACGCAGCCCATCGCCGCGTAGGACAGGCGGCGGAAGGGCTCGCGCGCTTGAATGTCCGACAGATGCACCTCCACGGCAGGGCAGGAAACGGCACGAAGCGCATCCAAAATCGCGACGGAGGTGTGCGTATAGCCGCCCGCGTTGAGAACGATCCCGTCAAAAACGCCCTCGGCCTGCTGGATCCAGTCGATCAGCACGCCCTCGTGGTTCGTCTGACGCACCTCGACGCCGCAGCCCAGCTTCGCCGCCGCCGCTTCGATAAATGCAACAAGCTGTGCGTAGCTCCTCTGCCCGTAGATCTGCGGCTCACGCCGGCCGAGAAGGTTCAGATTCGGCCCGTTCAGTACAAGAATTTTCATAGAATCTCCAATATTGTTTCAATCGTCTGCGACAGCGCGCCGTTGTTCCCGACCGTATCGTCGGCCAGCGCCGCGTAGCGCGCGCGGCGCTGCAGCCAGAGCGCCTCCGCGCCGTCACGCAGAGAAAGCGGGCGGCCGTCCGATGCCAGGCGCGACAGGTCGCGCTGCAGCCAGAGGACGCGGCTGTTTTCGCGCAGCAGCGCATCGTTTTCCCTGCGCGTGACGCAGCCGCCGCCCGTGGCGATAACGCAGCCGGAGCGGTACGAGAGCCCGGCAAGCACCCGGGTCTCGTGAAGGCGGAAATCCGCTTCGCCGAAGCGGGCAAGATAATCCGCCGCAGAGCTGCCGAATTGTGCCGAAAACACCTCGTCACAATCATAAAACTCTCTGTTCAGTCTTTCCGCAAGCAGGCGGCCGACGGTGGTCTTGCCGCTGCCGGGCATTCCGATCAGAAGCAGATTTTCCATCTGCCCGCGCAGCCGCCGCAGAATCCCGGCCTGCCGCGCCGCATCGACCGTACCGAAGCCGAAGCGCTCATGCGCCGCCGCGCCCTGCGCGACAAGCATGGCCAGCCCGCCGACGGCGCGCATTCCCAGCGCCTGCGCCTGCTGAAGCAGCCTTGTGCGCAGGGGGTTATAGATCAGGTCGATCACGGCGCGAAGGCGCGGCAGACGTGTCAGGCAAAGCGGCTGCGCCGCCGTCTGCGGGTACATCCCGACCGGCGTCGCGTTGACAAGAAGCACTGCATCCGCGTGGCGCTCGATATTTCCGTAGTGATCCGCTCCGCTGCGGGAGATCGTAACCACTTCCGCGCCCGCGCCGGAAAGCACATACCGCACCGTCTGCGACGCGCCGCCCGAGCCGAGCACCAGCGCCTTTTCGCCGGGACACACGCCGCCCGCAAGCGCCAGCAGCGCGGTAAAGCCGTCAATATCCGTGTTGTCGCCGTAAAGCGTCCCGTCGGGGCGGCGGACGACGGTATTGACCGCGCCGACGGCCCGTGCCTGCGGCGAAAGCGACGCGCAGAAGCGCAGCGCATCGCGCTTATAGGGGATCGTGACATTGATCCCGTCAAATTCTCCCGCAGAGAAGAAATCCGCAAGCGCCTCCGGCTCGACCGGAAACAGTGTATAGTCGGGATTTCCGAGCAGCGCATGAAGCTGCGGTGAATAACTATGCGTCAGGCGTCGCCCGAGCAGACCGTAGCGGCTCATAGCGCCTCCTGCCGTTTCCGGCTGAGCAAAAAGAGCGTCCGGAACAGCGCTTCGACCTCTGCGGCTTCCTCCGCCGACAGGCCGGCAGTCAGCGCGCGGAGCTTTTCCGTCTCGCGCTCCGGTTGGTAAACCGGTGCGCCGACGCTTTTTTTATATGCGCCGATCCGGTCGGAAAGCGCCGCCCGGCGGAGATACAGGGTAAGCAGCTCACGGTCGATCTCGTCGATCTCGCGGCGCAGCGTCGTTAATTCCATTTGCGTCCCTCCAGGATCAGATCCGTCAAAGCGATTGCGGCAGCCGCCTCCACACAGGGCAGCGCGCGCGGGACAATGCAGGGATCGTGTCGTCCGGCAATGCGCAGCATACCCGAATCCACGGGAGAAACGCTCTCCTGCGGCAGGGAAACGGACGGCGTGGGCTTGATTGCAACCCGAAACAGGAGCGGCATCCCGTTCGACAGGCCGCCGAGGATCCCGCCGGCGTGATTTGTCCGCGTGCGGACGGCCCCGAGCGCGTCGCGGAACATTGCGTCGTTGTGGGCGCTTCCGCACATGGCGGCTGCAGAAAAGCCGCTGCCGAACTCCACGCCCTTCACGGCGGGAATTGCAAACAGAAGCTGCGCCAGCCGGTTTTCCAGACCGTCGAAGGGCGGCTCGCCGACACCGACCGGCAGTCCCGTCACGGCGCACTCAACGCTCCCGCCGACGGAATCGCCCTGCGATTTCGCCCGCAATATTTCGTCGCGCATCGCCTGCGCGGCGGCGGGGTCGAGCGTCCGCAACGCCATACCGTGCGCCGCCGGCTGCGGCGAGAGCGGATCAAAGGCGGCGTCCGTCACGGCGCCGATTTGAAAAATATGCGAAAAAATCCGTATATTCATCCGCTCCAGCCATTGCAGGCAAAGCCCGCCCGCAGCGCAGAGCGCCGCCGTCAGACGGCCGGAAAAATGCCCGCCGCCGTTCGGATCGTTTTGCCCGGAGAACTTCACATACGCCGGAAAATCGGCGTGCGAGGGTCGGAAAAAGCCGTTCAGCCCGTCATACGCCTCGGAATGCGCATTCCGGTTCCGGAGGACCGCCGTGATCGGTGCGCCGTTTGTGCGGCCGCGGTAAAAGCCGCTGAGAAATTCGGGTTGATCCGACTCCGGGCGCGGCGTGGAAAGCTCGCTCCGACCGGGGGCGCGGCGGTCGAGAAACGCCTGCAGCGCGTCGAAATCCGGAGCAAAGCCCGCGGGAAAGCCGTCGAGCACGACTCCGACCGCCGGGCCGTGCGACTCGCCGAACAGGGTAATTTTCAAAAGAGTTCCGACGGAATTGCTCATGGTTCGCGCTCCCTGCTGTTCTGTTTCAGATCGCGCCAGAAATCCGGATAGGATTTTGCGGCGCACTCGCTGCGGCGCACGGAAACCGACTGCACGCAGCGCGCCGATGCAACGCCTGCAAGCATTGCGATGCGGTGGTCGTTTTGCGGATCCACCTCGCCGCCCGAAAGCGGCGAGCCGACGATACGCAGCCCGTCGTCCGTCTGTCTGACCGAAGCACCGAGCCGTGTCAGCACCTCGCAAATGCTCCGCAGACGGTCGCTTTCTTTATAGCGCAGACGTGCCGCGCCGAAAATACGCGTTTCGCCCTCCGCTGCCGTGGCCGTAAGCGCCAGCGCGGGAACAAGGTCGGGAGTACCCCCGGCATCGATGCAAATGCCGTGAAGCCGCGCGGGGTTAACGCGCCACAGTATACCGTCGAAGGACACCTCCGCACCGAACTCACGCAGCAGCTCCGGCAGACGGCGGTCGGGCTGCATCGTGGCGTCCGGCAGGCCCTCATAGACAACAGGCGCGGAAAATGCGCCCGCGCAGAAGAACATCGACGCCGCCGACCAGTCCCCCTCGGCGGCAATTCGCCCGCAGGAACGGTATTGCTGCCCGCCGGGAATGTACCAGCCGGAGGGCGTTTTCGCCGCACGGACGGAAAAGCGCTCCAGCATCTCCAGCGTCATGGCAATGTAGCCCTCCGATTCCGGCGCGGAGGTCAGACGGATCTCCGAATCGCCCGGCAACAGCGGAAGCGCGAACAGAAGGCCGGAGACGTACTGCGAGCTGATGTCGCCGGGCAGCGCAAACACGCCGCTGCGCAGCCTTCCCTCGCAGGTAATCCGTTCGCCCGTCTTGACGGCGGTGCAGCCGTTGGCGTTCAGCAGCGACAACAGCGTGTCGATCGGCCGCTCCGCCAGACGCCCATGCAGGACAAACTCTGCACTGACGCCGAGCGCCGCCGCGACGGGAAGAAGAAACCGCAGCGTTGCGCCGCTCTCGCCGCAGTCAAGCGTGATATCGCCGCGCGGCAGCTCCGGGGGGCGGACGGTGACGGCGTTTTGCCCGTGCGTGACCTCCGCGCCGAGCGCGGACAGGCAGCGCAGCATGGCCTCCACGTCCTGTGGAAGCGCGCCGCAGACATAGGTGGCCGGACGGTCGGCAAGCGCGGCGCAGAGCAGCGCCCGCTGCGCGTGGGATTTGGAGACGACGGCGCAGAAACGCCCGCCGATTCTCCTCGGTGAGAGCCGCTGAATCATACCCCCAGCACCTCCTCCCAAAGCGCCGCGATCCGGTCTGCGGGGTAGTCCACAATCTCGCAGCGTCCGATCTCTCGCGGAACGATCAGATGCAGCGTCGCACCGCTGCGCTTTTTATCATGCAGCGCGGCCCTTGCCAGCGCCGCAGCGGAATATTTTGTCGTAGTCGGGAGCGAAAAAGCATCTAACAGTGCAAGAATTCGTTGGCTGTCGCGGCAGAAGCCGCGCGCCATTGCCGCCAGCCCGACGGAGACGGCATTGCCGTGCAGCTCGGAAAAACCGCTGCACGCTTCGATGGCGTGACCGAGGGTGTGGCCGAGATTCAGGAGCCGACGGACGCCGGTGTCGAAGGGATCCTCGCTGACCAGCCGCGCCTTGTGGCGCAGCGCGCACGCAACGGCCCACTCCCGGTCAAAGTCCGGGCCGAAGCGTTCCAAGTGTGCAAACAGGGTCGGATCAAACAGAATTGCGATCTTTATCAATTCCGCGCAGCCCTCGCGCAGCAGCTCCGGCGGGAGGCTGTCGAGCAGAGAGACGTCGCAGAGGCTCAGCGCGGGCTGGTGGAACGCGCCCGCCAGATTTTTTCCGGCAGGCAGGTCGATGGCGCATTTCCCGCCGATACAGGCGTCCGCCATGGCCAGAAGCGTGGTCGGGAGCTGGACAAATCGAATGCCGCGCAGATAGGTCGCGGCGGCAAAGCCCGCCAGGTCGCCGATCACACCGCCGCCGAGCGCAAGAACCGTGTCGCTGCGGGTCAAACCGGCATCGGCCAGGCGGCACAGAAGCTCCACATAGCTCTCCGCCGTTTTGGCGGATTCTCCGGGACGGAGCAGCACGGCCTCGGAATCGATGTCCGCCGTCCGGAGACTGTCGCGCACCCGCTCCAGGTACAGCGGCGCGACGGTCTTGTCGGTCACGATCATCGCCCGGCTGTGCGGCGCAAGCACGGCCAGCTCCGCGCCGAGGTGCGCAAGCGTCCCGCGGCCAAGGACGACGCGGCAGCGCTCCCCCGCGGCTGTATAGTCAAATGTCATAATATCCCCTTGATCAAAAACGGGCCGCACGAAACCGTGCAGCCCGTTCGTATTCCGTGTTGTGTCGATTATATCACGCAAGCGGGGTGTTTTCAAGCCCCTTTTCGCCCAGAGGTTTGATCTTCTGACGATAGATCGTGATAAACATAACGACGCTGAGCGTAGCCGAAACGATCTCGGCAATGGGGAAGGCGAACCACACCGCGTCGATATTCCCGCTCAGCGAAAGCAGGTACGCCGCCGGAATGAGTGCAACAAGCTGCCGCGCGATGGAGACGAACATACTGTAGATGCTCTTGCCGAGCGCCTGGAACACGCCGCCGAACACAATGCCCATGCCCGCAAAGATGAACGGGAGGCACAGAATGCGCAGCGCATGAACGCCGATCTCCAGCATCTGTCCGCTGGGATTGAAGAAGCCGAGAAGCTGCTCCGGGAAGAGCTGGAAAACGGTAATGCCGATCAGCATCAGCGTGCAGGTCGCCGCCACGCCGCATTTGATCACGCTTTTGATGCGATCCGGGCGGCGCGCGCCGTAGTTGTAGGAGACGATGGCCAGCAGCGCGTTATTGATGCCGAACACGGGCATGAACACGAAGCTCTGGAGCTTAAAATAGGCGCCGAACACCGTCGAGCCGACCTCGCCCAATCCGGGAGAAACGGCGTCGTAACGGCCGAGGACGAGATTGAAGCAATAATACATCAGCGAGCCGATGGCAACCATGATGACCGAAGGGATACCCACGCCGAGGATGCGGCGGATCGTCGGCCCATGCGGGCGGAAGCCGCGCAGCGACAGGCGAACGTCGTGATTCTTCTTCAGATTCAAAATGACCGCGATGACAAAGGCGACGATCTGACCGAACACGGTCGCCAGCGCAGCGCCGAGCACCTCCATGCGCGGCAGGCCGAACATACCGAAGATCAGAATCGGGTCGAGGATGATGTTGATGATCGCGCCGATGCCCTGCGTAAGCATGGTATAGCTCGTGCGGCCGGTTGCCTGAAGCAGACGTTCAAACAGAATCTCGCCGAAAATGCCGAAGGAGGCCAGCGTGATCACGCGGATATACTGCACACCGTAGCGGATGATAACCGTGTTTTCGGTCTGCGAGCGCATGAACGGCTCCGCGCAGAACACGCCGAAGAGCATCGTCAGGACGATGCCGAAGCAGGCCAGCAGCAGGCCGTTGAGCGCGGAGCGGTTGACCTGCTCCTGATTCTTTTCGCCCAGACCGCGCGAAAGCAGGGCGTTGACGCCCACGCCGATACCGGTGGCAAGGCCGATCATGATATTCTGCACCGGGAAGGCCAGCGAAACGGCGGTCAGCGCATTATTGTCCACGTCGGAAATGCGTGAGACGAACACGCTGTCCACAACATTATAAAGCGCCTGCACGAGCATCGACAGCGCCATCGGCAGCGCCATTGTCAGCAGCAGGCGACCAACGGGCATCACGCCCATCTTGTTTTCTCGCAAATCGCTCAAGACGATCACTCACTTTCCTTTTATTGAATCGTCCGTTTTTCAAAAACGCAAACTCGGACTATTATAGCCCAAACACCGAAAAAATGCAAGAGGAAATTCCTGCGTCGGGTCTTTCAGTGCGCGTGTCATTGCGAGGAGCGAAGCGACGCGGCACTCTCCCCCTGTGTCATTGCGAGGAGCGGAGCGACGCGGCAATCTGATGCAGAGACTTACAAGAGATTGCCACGACTTGCTGACGCAAGTCTCGCAATGACAGTATACACACGAGATTGCCACGGGCGGCAGAGCCGCCCTCGCAATGACAGTCGGCGGCAAATGCAAAGCGCCCGGCAAAGCCGGGCGCCCGCGCGGGGATATGAAGCTAAAAAGAGTTGGTTGGATTATTAGCCGTTGCCGTTAGCAGCCTTCTTCGGGAAGATGGCAGGGAAATCAGCAACCGCACTGGTGTCGATATCACTCGCCTGAGTAAGAACAGTGACATCCAACTGACCATCATTTACAGCGAAGTAATACGTGCTGCCGTTTTTCTCAATCTTGACATAACCACTGAACGTGTCAAAGCCAGTCTCGGCGTTCTTAACGCAATACTGCGTCCAAACATTTTTGGCCTCAGACTGTGCAGCAGACTTTCTGGCGTTCTCAATGACACCGGAGAAGGTCGGAATCAGCACGGCGGCGAGAATGGCGATGACGGCGATGACGATGACGAGCTCTACGATGGTAAAGCCCTTTTTGCGAGTTTTCTTCATTTCGGAACTCTCCTTAAAAATATGTATTTCCCGCGCCGGAGCGCGAAAAACCCGAATTTTCTGCCGCCGCCCCCTGCTTCCTCGGGCGCCCGGCGGCCTCTCCTTTTCCCGATGTCCAAGAACAATATACCATAGTATTTTTATTTTGTCAACGGAAAATTATATGATAGTCAATAGAATTTGGACTCCGGAGGAATCACGAATGGCTCTGCTCAACGAAAATATCCGCGCGCTGCGGCTGCAGTCCGGCCTGAGTCAGGTGGAATTCGCAAAGCATTTCAGCATTACGAAGCAGTGCGTCTCCAACTGGGAAAACGACAATATCATGCCGTCGATCGAGATGCTGGTGAGAATGGCGGATTTTTTCAAGGTCACGACCGATCAGCTCCTCGGCCGCGTTCCGGTTGAGCTGATCGACGCGAGCGGGCTGACCGCAGAGCAGCGGGCGCATATCCGGCAGCTCGTGCGCGACCTCAGCCGCGCCAACGCCGCCCTCGCCGCAAGGAATTCCGATTGACTTTCGCGCGCGACAGTGTTATGATGTTCCTGCTTAACAGGAGGGCGGTTTATGCAGTTTGAAGGTCTTTTCTTTTTCTTCGCGGTCATGTGCATCGGCTATCTTGCGCCGAAGCT
The DNA here is from genome assembly GCA_934645175.1 of uncultured Oscillospiraceae bacterium. Taxonomy (GTDB): domain Bacteria; phylum Bacillota; class Clostridia; order Oscillospirales; family Oscillospiraceae; genus JAZOXB01. Next base: position 48,650 of record CAKUDE010000002.1, on the reverse strand, counting down.
GAAGCTGGTCTCCGAGGAGGCGGTGGACGTTCTGCCCGGCGTCCTGCTCAATGTCTGCTTCCCTGCCATGCTGCTCAACAGCTTCTCCGCCGCCTCGCCGCAGGCGCTTCTCACCACCGGCCTGCCGACCGCCGTGGCCGCGCTGGTTTTCAGCCTGCTGCCGTTTTTCCTCTGCCGGCGGCTGCTGCGCAGGCGCGAAAAAAACGAGCGCACGCTGCTGTGCTATTATGCCGGGATCGGCAACATTTCCTTCGTCTGTGTGCCGCTGATGCGGCTGTTTTTGAGTGAAAGCAATCTTCTGATTGTTTTTTTCTTCGCCATCGTGCAGGATTTTCTGATCTGGGCGGTTCACCACCAGATCTTTCTCGGCAATCGCCCCGGCGCGGCGCGCGGGGCCGCCGTGCTCAGGAAGGTCCTGCTCTCGCCGTGTCTGCTGGCGGTCGCTGCGGGAATCACGCTCTGTCTGTGCGGCGTGAAGCTCCCCGCCTTCCTCGCCTATACGACAAATGCGCTCGAGGCCGCCGTTTCGCCGCTTTCGCTGCTCTTTGTGGGAATGCTGGCAGGGCGGTACGGCCTGTTCTCATGGGTGCGCGACCGCACCGCCATCGTCTATTCCGTCCTTCGCGTGCTGGTTTACCCCGCCGTCGTCTACTTCATTCTGCAATTTTTCATGGAAAGAAGCACCGCCGTGATTCTCGCGCTGATGTGCGGCGGCCCCGCGCCCTTCACCGGCGTCGTCTGGTGCAAGCAGTATGACGGCAGCACGGAGCTGGCGGTGCACTGCGTGATCCCCTCGACGCTGCTGTATCTGGTTGCGGCAAGCGGGCTTTTGATCGTTTTGACGCACGGCGGCGTTCTGTCGTGAAAAAAAGCGACGCTCGGCGAAAAAAAGTGTTGACAAACCGCCGTCACGCCGCTATAATAAACGTGCTTTGGAGAGATGCCGGTATAGCTCAGCCGGTAGAGCAGCTGATTTGTAATCAGCAGGTCGGGGGTTCGAGTCCGTCTACCGGCTCCAAGCAATTTTCCGAAGAACCGAATATGGGGGAATTCCCGAGTGGCCAAAGGGGGCAGACTGTAAATCTGTTAGCAGTGCTTTCGGTGGTTCAAATCCACCTTCCCCCACCAAAAAACGACAAGCATCGTCGATGCCTGTCGTTTTTTATTTCTTTCGTATGGCAGCGCCCGCACTGCTACAGGGCAGCCGCCCCAATGACAGAGGGTACATAAGATTGCCACGGGCGGCAAAGCCGCCCTCGCAATGACATAATTGCCGTGCTCCCTCTGTGTCATTGTGAGGAGTGCGCAGCCCGACGCGGCAATCTGATGCAGAGACTTATAGAACGTTACGTTTTCGTCAACCCCTCCGGTCAGCCTACGGCTGACCACCTCCCCTTACACAGGGGAGGCTTTGGGTGCGGCACAGGAGATTGCCACGGGCGGTATCGTCGCCCGTGGCAATTTTACGTTTCTCTTATTGTGAGCCGCCGTGCGGGGAGAGGCATTACTCCGTTTCAGGAAGCCGCATTCAGTCAAACAATACCGGCCGGGCTTCGTCCCGTGCGGCATCAAAGCACATCAGGAGCTGCTCACGCGTCGTTTTCTCCTCTGCGAGTGCCGAGGGCAGTGTCTCACGACTGAAATAACACGCCTCGGTCGTCTCAAGGTTCGGCACAAACGCACCGCCGAGCGGGCGGCAAAGGACGAAAATCTTCACTACGCCGTAGGCAAAGTTACAGACATTGTGCTTCCGCCAGTCCTGCACGGCGATCAGCCGCTCGGTTTGCACCTCCAGTCCCGTCTCCTCCAGCGCCTCCTTGCGTGTGTTTGAGGCGACGGACTGATCGACGTCGCACCAGCCGCCGGGCAGGGCCCAACGACCGTCGCTTTCGCGGACAAGCAGGAGCTTTTCTTCATGGAAAATGGCGGCGCGGGTATCGACCTTCGGTGTCGGATAGCCGTTTTCCCTGCAAAAAACGTCGCGTACCGCCTGCTCCGGCAGGCCGCTCCGTGCGGCGGCGATCTCGGCGGAAATACCGCGAATCTGCTCGAAACGCTCACGGTCAAAGGGGTTTTTCGTGTAGGCCAGCCCCGCCTGCGCAAGCGCCTGCAGCCGCATGGCCCAGTCGAGCCACGGATCGTTCATAAGCTCTCCTTTCGTACATCCGGATGGTGTCGTTACGGAACTTGCGCCGCGGTGCGCCGCCTCCGTGTCATTGCGAGGAGGGCGCAGCCCGACGTGGCAATCTAATGCAGGGTCTTGCAAGAGATTGCCACGGCCACTGGCGTGGCCTCGCAATGACAGGCGCCTGAGACTGTTGCGGGCAAACGGTGTGCCGCGGCGGTTTACTGTTTCCCGAACAGCACGCCGTAATAGTCTTTATTCAGCGCAATCTTTGAGAAATAGATTTTGTTGTTGACGATGGCGTTGATCGCCTTCACATAGCCGTCCGGGATCTCCGCACCCTCATTGGCGGTAAAACGGCCGGTGGCGGCGTTATAGAAGCCGAGATCGGTCTTCCAGCTATAGTTTTCAAAAATCACGATCGGCACCTCGTCGGAGAATACGTCGCGGCCGACCAGCAGACGCGAGTCGTAGTCCACACCGAAGAGGTTCGAAAGCGTCGGAACAATGTCGAGGCTGTAGGTCGGCTGCTCGACGGTGATGTTTCTGCCCTCCAGGCAGCCGCTCCAGATGAGAAGCTGCGAATGGTTCTGCGTCACAACGCTGTCGGCGGCGTAGCCGTAGAGCTCGGAGAGGTAGTCCTTGTCCGTGCCCCAGGCATCGCTCTTATCGAGGCAGTAGGGATAGTGATCCGCGCCGATAACGATCACGGTATCGTCGGCGATCCCGGCCGCCTCAAGCTGCGCGATCAGGCTCTGCATGGCGTATTCCAGCTCCAGATTGCAGGCCAGATAACACTTGACCGTCTCGGAATAGGGCAGATCCTTCACCTTGTCATAGTGCCGCAGGCTCATGGTATTGCCCGTTCGAGAATAGACGCCGTGGCCGCTGACGGTCATATAGTAGACGCTGAAGGGCTGATGGTCGATATACTGCGGCACGGTGAAGTCGATCATCTCCAGGTCGCTCTCCGGCCAAACGCGCTTGACGCCCTCCTCCATGCCGTTGCCCATGCCGATAAACCGGTCATAGCCGAGGTTGCAGTGCGTTTCGTCGCGGCCGTAATAGGTGTAGGAATTGTTGTGGTAGGCCACGGAATAGTAGCCCAGACGGCGGAGCTGATTGCCGATGGTGTAGTACATATTGTGCCCGATGGTCTTCTGGATGCTCTTGACGCCGCTGGTGGGTACCAGGCCCGTGATGTTGGAATACTCGCCGGTCGAGGTGCTTCCGCCCCATGCAGGCTGATAGTATTCCTTAAAATAAATTCCCTGCGTCATCATGCGGTAGAGCGTGGGGGTCAGCTCGGGATCGATTACCTCTTTGGAGAAGGCCTCGGCGGTGATAAAGATCAGATTCTTGCCCTTGAACAGTCCCGTGTATTCGTTGGTCATTGTGGGCGTGAGCGAAGCGATATACCGGTGCAGCTTGGCAAGGTCCTCGTCGCGTTCGCTTTCGGCCAGCGCCGCAAAGTCGATGTCCGCCTTGCGCACCTGCGGCTCGAAGGGCGGCTCGGTGGGCGCCTCCGTCACGCTCGGGTCGGTCGGCGCGGTAGGGTCGTTCGTCGGATCGGTCGGCGTGGTTTTGGGCGGGAGCGTGGGGATGGTCACATCCGGCTCAATATCGCCGGAGTCCGCGCGGCCCATGAGCTGGAGCCGCAGCGAGGTCGGCAGGCCGAAGCCGCGCATTCCCGCATCGAAGGAATACTTGGAATAATAGCTGTCATAGTCCGGCGAGAGCCAATTCAGGCAGCCGAACGCCAGCAGCAACGTCAGCGCACAGACAACGGGCAGCAGCACGCGGATCCGGATGCCGTTCACCTTGCCCCATTGCCGGCGGTGGGCGAAGATGCCGTAGGCAACGATCGGTGCAAGCAGCAGCAAAATACGCCAGAAGTTTTTGAGCACCTGCATAAACACGGTGGAGGCGAAATCGCCCGCAATATCGCCGGTGCGCTCGAAAATATCCAGCGGAGACATAAAGACCTTGAACGCATCGTCCAGGAAAAACTCGACCAGATACAGAACCGCCATAATGCTTGCAAAGGTCAGCGCAAGGATGCGGCAGAGCTTCGCCGTGTTGCCCAGCGAAACGAAGAAGGCAAGCAGCACGGCAAACGAGCCGGTGAACAGAACAATGCTCAGAACACGGCCGAGGCGCAGCGCGTCGGTCGTCCAGAAGTGGAGCATCAGCTCATCAAACAGAACGGACAGGATCACAAACGCCCACGCAGGCAGCACAAAGCGGCAGCGCCGCTGCCCGGGCTTCTGCGGCTGCTTCAAAAAGCGGCCATGCCTGTACTCGGGGGAATAATCATCCATGGAAGGGTACCTCACTTTCTTTCTCCGGGACCCGGCGCCGCGTCCCTCGGCGCCGTTTGCCCCATTATACTATAGTTTGCGCGCGGACGCAACGAAAAAAGCAGCGGCATTTTCGGGAATTCCGGACATTCTTTCTTGCGAAATCCCGGCAAATATGCTATGATAACATGACCCACAGGATAAATATTATGACAAGGAGGTTTTTTCAGTGGCTGATACGCAACAAAACGTGACAAAAAAACGGATGCTTTCGGGCATCAAGCCCTCGGGCGACCTGACACTCGGATCATATTTAGGGGCGATCCGCAACTGGAAGGACCGCGCCGAAGAATTCGACTGCTTCTACTTCATGGCCGATCTGCACGCGATTACCGTCCGGCAGAATCCGGCCGATCTGCGCCGCCGCTCGCTGGCGCAGCTTGCGCAGTATATCGCCTGCGGCATCGATCCGGAGAAGAACACCATCTTCTTCCAGAGCCATGTGCATCAGCACGCGGAGCTGGGCTGGGTGCTCAACTGCTACGCCATGTTCGGCGAGCTGAGCCGCATGACACAGTTCAAGGATAAGAGCGCAAAAAATGCCGACAATATCAACGGCGGCCTGTTTACCTACCCGGCGCTGATGGCGGCCGATATCCTGCTCTATCAGGCGGACCTTGTGCCCGTCGGCGAGGATCAGAAGCAGCACGTCGAGCTGACGCGCGATATTGCCCGCCGCTTCAACGGTATCTACGGCGAGACCTTCAAGCTGCCGGAGGCCTATGTTCCGAAGGTCGGCGCGCGCATTATGAGTCTGGTCAATCCCGAGGCGAAGATGTCTAAAAGCGAGGCGGACGATCCCGGCCGCGTGACACTGATGGACAAGCCGGAGGATATCATGCGCCTGTTCAAGCGCGCCATTACCGACTGCGACGCCTGTGTGCGCTACGACCCGGAGCACAAAAAGGGCGTTTCCAATCTGATGACCATCTATTCCGCCGCCACCGGCCGCAGCTATGCCGAAATCGAGCGGGAGTTTGACGGCCGCGGCTACGGCGAGTTCAAGACCGCCGTCGGCGAGTCCGTCGTGGAGCTGCTGCGCCCCATCCGCGAGGAAACGCAGCGTCTGCTGGCGGACAAGGCGTATTTGCAGTCCGTCTGCGAAAACGGCGCACAGAAAGCGTCGTACTTTGCCGAAAAAACACTGCGCAAGGTTTATAAAAAAGTGGGCTTTGTCGCCCGCTGAGACAGGAGACGCATTGCCATGACACTCGATGCCACGTTTCTGCTGAAGATCCTCCGGACGGTGCTGTGCGCACTGGCGGTTGCCGCCGCGACCACGCCGCTTGCCAAGTGGCTCGCCAAAAAGCTCGGCGCGGTCGATGTGCCGCGCGACGGGCGGCGAATGCACGACCACCCCATCCCGCGCATGGGCGGACTGGCAATTATCCTCGGCTTCCTCACGGCCGTACTGCTCTTTCTGGACATCGACCGCGAGGTGCGCGGCATCCTGATCGGCGCGGGAATCATCGCGATCCTCGGCATTTTCGACGACATCTACGATCTGCACGCGGGGCTGAAGTTCCTCGTGCAGATCGGCGCGGCTATCGTCGTCACGCTGCACGGCTGCCGCATCGAGCACATTTCCGGCTGGCAGCTTCCGCTGTGGCTGTCCTATCCGGTCAGCGTGCTGTGGATCGTCGCGCTGACAAACGCCGTCAACTTTATCGACGGCCTGGACGGTCTGGCAGCGGGAGTATGCGCCATCTGCGCGAGCAGTATGCTCATCGTGGCGCTGCTGGCCATGCCGGGCGGCAGCGCCGGCGAATCGGCGATCCTGCTGGCAGCCGTCGCGGGCGCCTGCATCGGCTTTATCCCCTATAATTTCAACCCGGCCAAGATCTTCATGGGCGACACCGGCTCGACCTTCCTCGGCTTTGTGCTCTCCTCCGTGTCCATCTACGGCCTGTTCAAAACCTATGCGGCCATTTCCTTTGCCGCGCCCTTCCTTGTGCTCGGTCTGCCGATCTTCGACATCTGCTATGCGGTCATCCGCCGCGTCAGCCACGGCGTCAGCCCCATGCACGCGGACCGCAGCCATATGCACCACAAGCTCATCGACCTCGGCTTTTCGCAGAAGCAGGCCGTCGCCATCTGCTACCTGATTTCCGCCATGCTCGGCCTTGCCGCCGTTGTACTGACGGGCAACGGCCTCGTACAGGCGCTGGTGTTCCTTGCCGCGCTGCTGCTGGCAGGCTTTGTCGGCGTGCGCATTTTTGCCGGGAAGCGCAGAGAACCGCCTCGGGAGGATAAAAATGAAACAAATTAAAGTCCTTTCCGTCTTCGGCACACGGCCGGAAGCCATCAAAATGGCGCCCCTGGTTCGCACGCTTGCCGCGCGGCCGGGGATTGAGAGCCTGTGCTGCCTGACGGGGCAGCACCGCGAGATGCTGGACTCCGTGATGCAGATCTTCCGCCTGGAGGCGCAGTATGACCTGAACATCATGCAGAAGCAGCAGACGCTTTCCTCCATTACCACCCGTGCGCTTCAGGGCATGGACGATGTGCTCGCGCGGGCGCAGCCCGATCTGGTGCTCGTCCACGGCGACACCTCCACCACCTTTGCCGGCGCGCTGGCGGCGTTTTATCACAGGATTCCCGTCGGCCATGTCGAGGCCGGCCTGCGTACCTACGATCCGTATTCTCCCTTCCCGGAGGAGATGAACCGCACGCTTGTCGGCGACATCGCGCGGCTGCACTTCTCCCCGACCCGCGCGAACGCGGAAAATCTGCGCCGCGAGGCCGTGATGGGCGACATTTTCGTCACGGGAAACACCGTCATCGACGCCATGCAAACCACCGTGCGTCCCGATTTCGTCTTTGCCGATCCGGCGCTTCGCGCACTGGACTTCGAGGCGCGGAGCGTGGTCGTCCTGACCTGCCACCGCCGCGAAAACTACGGCAAGCCGATGCACGATATTCTCCGCGCCGCCGCCGATTTCGTGCGTGGAAATCCGCAGGTCGAGCTGGTCTATCCGGTGCACCTCAGCCCCGCCGTGCGCGAATGCGCCGCCGCGGAGCTGGGCGGACGGGAGCGCGTTCATCTGATCGAGCCGCTGGATGTGGAGCAGATGCACAACCTGCTCGCCCGGAGCCGGTTTGTCATGACCGATTCCGGCGGTTTGCAGGAGGAAGCGCCCGCACTGGGCAAGCCCGTGCTGGTGCTGCGCCGGGAAACGGAACGGCCGGAGGCCGTCGCCGCCGGCACGGTGAAGCTGGCCGGGGTGGAATACGGCGAGGTGCTGCGCCTGGCGAATGCACTGCTCAACGACCCCGCCGTTTACAACTCGATGGCGCACGCCGTGAACCCCTACGGCGACGGGCGCGCCTGCGCGCGCATTGCCGACGCGATTGCGTGGAAATTCGGCCTGCGTGCCGAAAAACCGGAGGACTTCCTGCCGTGAACCCCTGCGGCCCGCGCCGGGACGGCGACAGTATTACAGGAGATTGAACATCGGAGCGACGAAGAATATGATCCAATTTGAAGAATATAAAACAAAACTGAACGACATCAAGCCGAAGCTCACCGAGCTGCGCGCGGCGTTTTTGCCGCAGGCCATGCTCGACGAGCTGGAGCGCCTGCACGCAATGGCCGAATCGCCCGGCTTCTGGGACGATCCCGCCCGCTCGCAGAAGGCCGTAATGCGCACAAAGCAGCTGGAGCATCGGCGCGACAAGTATCAGGCGATGGTCTCGTCGTGGGACGACCTGATGACCATCTGCGAAATGGCGTTGGAGGAAAACGACGACTCCATGCTTGCGGAGCTGACCGAGGGCTATGACAAGCTCGTCGCCGCGATGGAGGAGGCACGTCTGGAAACGCTGCTCACCGGCGAGTACGACGCCAACAACGCGCTTCTGTCCTTCCACGCGGGCGCGGGCGGCACCGAAGCGCAGGACTGGTGCTATATGCTCTACCGGATGTATACCCGCTGGGCGGAAGCACACGGCTACACCTATAAAATTCTGGACTACCTCGACGGCGACGAAGCCGGCCTGAAGTCCGCCGATATCATGATCGAGGGTGAGAACGCCTTCGGCTTCCTCAAGGGCGAAGCGGGCGTGCACCGTCTGGTACGCATCTCCCCCTTCGACGCCGCGGGGCGCCGCCACACATCATTCTCCGCCGTAGAGGTTATTCCGGAGATCGACGACAACGTGGAGGTTGAGATTCGCCCGGAGGACATTGAAATGCAGGTCTACCGCTCCTCCGGCGCAGGCGGCCAGCATATCAACAAAACGTCCTCCGCCGTGCGTCTGATCCATAAGCCGACGGGCATCGTCGTCTCCTGCCAGACGCAGCGCGACCAGTTCCAAAACAAGGAGACCTGTATGCGGATGCTTCGCTCCAAGCTCATCGAAATCAAGGAGCGCGAGCATCTGGAGAAGATCTCCGACATCAAGGGCGTGCAGCAGAAGATCGAATGGGGCAGCCAGATCCGCTCCTATGTGTTCATGCCCTACACGCTTGCCAAGGACACGCGCACCGGCTTTGAAAGCACAAACATCAGCGCCGTGATGGACGGCGAGATCGACGGCTTCATCAACGCCTACCTGACCTGTGCCGCCACGGGAAACTGGGCGACAAAATAAAGCCGAAAATCGAAAAAAGTGCTTGATTTTTGGGCCGCTTCATGCTAGAATCAGAGGTACTGTTTGTACTTACTGTTCGTAAGAATCGGATTCCGGCGCGCCGCCAGCCGAAAGCGCGGCTTTTTGGAGGTTACTATGGGTGCTGTTAAGATCATTCTGCTGGTTTGCCAGCTCATTTCCTGCGTTGTCCTGTCCGTGATCGTCCTGCTCCAGTCCAGCAAGGAAAGCGGTCTCGGCGTTCTGGCCGGCAATGCGGACAATTTCCTCGGCAAGGGTCAGGCCGCCACGCTCGACGCCAAGCTGCAGCGCGCGACCAAGTGGGTTGCGGCAGCTTTCGTCCTGCTGACGCTGTTCGTCTCCCTGCTCTACGCCGCAGGCTGATTTTTCCGATCAAATCAAAAGCCTCCCGTTTGGGAGGCTTTTTGCATATCCGTCATTGCGGGGAAAATCTGCCACTCACATATCATTGCAAAGAAGGTCGGCACGGCACTCTCACCAACGTGTCATTGCGAGGAGCGGAGCGGCGTCCTCTCCCCTGTGTCATTGCGAGGAGGGCGCAAGCCCGACGCGGCAATCTAAAGTCGGGTCTTGCACGAGATTGCCACGGGCGGCGAAGCCGCCCTCGCAATGACAGTTGTCGGTATATGAGATTGCCACGACCCCTGCGGGGTTTCGCAATGACATATCGTTCCTGCTACCCTCACAATGACATATTGTTCCTGCCGTCTCACAATGACACGTCGGCAGATTGCCACGGCTTGCCGGTACAGACCGCGTAAGACCGGTGTAAAAGGGCAAGCGCCCGGTCGGGAAATCCCGGCCGGGCGCTGCGCTAGGGGTAAAAAGGGCTTTTAAAAGGAGAGAATGTAAATTCGGTGCGCGGCATAACGCTGCCGCGGGTCGGGAGCTGCGGGGCTTGCACCCCAAGGCCGATCGCGCAGAACCCTGCGCGCCGCATTTGCGTTTCCTGCTCCGTTATGCTGTATTTTAGCACGGCACAACGAGCGTGTCAAGATGCAAATATGAATTTTTTGCAAACATTTCTTACGATCGTCTGTTCACCATATCTCTTCATCGCACGGAACCACACGCACCGCGCCGGTCTGCGGGTCAAATACGACGGTGTACTCACCCGGTGCGGCAGTGCAGGGACGACCGTCCGCCCCACCAAAACGCCACGCCTGCGGCACAAAATCCTCGGTACCGTAAAAAATGCGGAAGGAAACACTGCCGTCGCCGTTCATGTCGTCCTCGGTAAAACGCACGTCGCGGGCGTATGTCCCGTCGTCCCTCCGGCGCAGGCGAAGCCACGCATCCGCGTCATCCTCGCTGCCCGCAAGGACGAGGTAGTACTCCGGCGGCTGCGCCGAAATATCGACGGCGTACAGCTCGCCCTCAATACGCGCCAGCGTCAGCACAACAAGCTGCCGTCCCTCCTCGAGCCGGCAGGCGGACTGTCGGTCGGTATACACCGTGCCGTCGGCGGAGTTTTTGATCAGGTACTCGCCGCCGCCCGCCGGAACCTCCACCTCACAGTACCACGTCAGGCTGTCGCCGTCGCGCTGCATGGGACGGAAGTCCCAGTTCAGGAAGGACGCCCACAGGCGGATGTCTGCCTCCTCGGGCAGGTGCTGCTCCGCTTTTCCGACGCGTAGGCAGCGGATGCGGCACAGAGCGGCCGTTTTCCGGTCCGTCATCAGTGTGATCCTGTATTTTCCGGACTGCCGGACACGGATGCGGTTTTCCGCTCCGGCCAGCAGCAGACCGTCCGCCGCCTCCAGCGCCTCCGCGCCGACCGAGGCGCTTCTGATCTCGTCCGGCTCAATAACGGCGAGCGTAAACTCGTCGCCCGCGTACAGATCGGCCGTGATCTCAAAGGTGTTGTGCGCCGTCCGCTGCAAAAGAAAGGCATCCTGCGGCCAGACGCGCCCGTCATTGTTCTCCGGGTAAGCGCGCAGAGAACCGGCGAGCATCCATGCGCGCGTGTCCTCCAGCGGTGTGCGCCATGCGGCATAGATCGTTCCATCCTCCGTGAGGGGACGGCTGCCGTCAAAGGGCTCCCGCAGTCCGGCATCGGCGAAAAAACCGACAAATTCTTCGCCCTCACGCTGCGGCATCTCCGGCGCGGGCGCTTCCCCGGAGGCGACGGTCAGCGTGCGCAGAAGCGTGCCGTCCGCCGCATCCAGAATCCGGAGCGAACAGTGTGCGGAGGGTTCGTCCGTACCGTCCCACGGCAGCTCCCGGCAGGCGGTGCAAAGCAAAAGCGCCACAAACAGCAGAAGCGGTGCAAGCAGCCGTTTTTGCATGGCTCAATCCTCCCTGTATCTCTGCATTTCGTTCTCCCTGCGGACTGCCCGGTGATTATATCATTTTACAGCGCGAATGTCAAGCCTGCTCGTCTTTCGCGTTTTACGAGGCCGAAAAACCGTCGTTTTGCCCGGTGTATGATTTGTTCCGTATAAAAATACATATTTCGCGAATATTCCGCCGTTTTGCAACAAAAAATTTGCAAAATAGGTGTGGAAATTTGCATCGCGGCGTGCTACAATGGTCACGGTGGAAGTTGGGCTTCCGCCCATACCGGAGCTTCTCCGGATCAATCGGTCAAGTTTTATTGTTTAATAGGAGGTTATTTTATGGAAACCTACGGACTGGAAAAGCTGGGCATTCTTGCGCCTAAGGCGGTCTACCGCAATCTCGGTCCTGCACAGCTCGTCGAGGCCGCGCTGCGCCGCGGCGAGGGCAAGCTGAGCAATACCGGCGCACTCGTCGTCACCACCGGCAAATACACCGGCCGTTCGCCTAACGACAAATTCATCGTCGATACCCCCGCCGTCCATGACGACATTGCCTGGGGCAAGGTCAACCGTCCGATCTCCAAAGAAAAATTCGACGCCATCAAGGGCAAGCTCTGCGCCTATCTTCAGGGCAGAGAGGTCTTTATCTTCGACGGCTTTGCAGGCGCGGATCCCGTACATACCAAGAAGTTCCGCATCGTCAACGAGCTTGCAAGCCAGAACCTCTTTATCCATCAGCTCCTGATCCGCCCGAATGCGGAGCAGCTTGCCGCCTACGGCGAGGCCGACTACACCGTCCTCTGCGCGCCCGGCTTCAAGTGCGACCCTGTGATCGACGGCGTGAACTCCGAGGCCGCCATCATGATCGACTATGAGGCGCACCTGATCGTCATCTGCGGCTCGCAGTATGCCGGCGAAATCAAGAAGAGCGTGTTCTCCACGATGAACTACGTCCTGACCAAGGAAAACATCCTGCCGATGCACTGCTCGGCCAATATGGATCCCGAGACGCACGAAACAGCCGTATTCTTCGGCCTGTCCGGCACCGGCAAGACCACGCTGTCGGCCGACCCGGCCCGCAAGCTTATCGGCGACGATGAGCACGGCTGGTCCGGCGAAGGCATCTTCAACATTGAAGGCGGCTGCTATGCCAAGTGCATCAACCTCAAGGAAGAGAATGAACCGGAAATCTACCACGCCATTCGCTTCGGCTCCCTGGTGGAGAACGTCGTCATGGACGACGAGACCCGCGAATTCGACTTTGACGACGGCAGCCTGACGGAGAACACCCGCGTCGGCTATCCGATCAACTACATCTCCAACGCCGCCATTCCCGGCGTCGGCGGCATTCCGAAGGTGGTCATCTTCCTGACGGCCGATGCCTTCGGCGTCCTGCCCCCCATCTCCCGGCTGGATGAAGACGCGGCAATGTACCACTTCGTCACCGGCTTCACCTCCAAGCTGGCCGGTACGGAGCGCGGCGTCACGGAGCCGCAGCCGACCTTCTCTACGCTGTTCGGCGAGCCGTTCATGCCGATGGATCCGTCGGTTTATGCCGAGATGCTCGGCAAGCGCATCCGCGAAAGCGGCGCAAAGGTCTATCTGGTCAACACCGGCTGGGCAGGCGGCAGCGCCGCGCACGGCGCCAAGCGTATGAAGCTCGCCTATACCCGCGCGATGGTCTCCGCCGCGCTCAACGGCGACTTCGATAATGTCGAATTCAAGCATCACGACGTGTTCAACGTCGATTACCCCACCAAATGCCCGAACGTGCCCGACGAAATGCTCGACGCACGCGGCCTCTGGGCAGACAAGGCCGCCTATGACGAGCAGGCAAACAAGCTGGCCGCCATGTTCCAGGAGAACTTCGCAAAGAAGTACCCGAATATGCCCGCCCACATCGCCGCCGCCGGCCCGAAGGCGAAGTAAGACGAAGGACGTTCGCGACCCCTGCGGGACGCGCAACCGGTGAGCCGTGACTGCGGCGGGCGGAAACCGCCCGCCGCAGGGGATCGACGTATGATTGCGCGACTTGCGCTCGCAAATCGCCGCAATCCCGCGCATCGGCGTGCATTGTCATTGCGAGACCCCGGAGGGGTCGTGGCAATCTCATGCCGTCCGCGTTGTCATTGCGAGGGCGGCTTTGCCGCCCGTGGCAATCTGCCGATATGTCATTACGAGGCCACGCCGGTGGCCGTGGCAATCTTCTGTAAGGCCTGACTTCAGATTGCCGCGTCGCTCCGCTCCTCGCAATGACGCAGGGGGGAGAACGCCGCGTTGCTTTTCTTCCCGCAATGACACAGTGCGGGGGGCACCGCGCTGATCCTTACAATGACACAAAGGGAACCGTCCGGTTCCCTTTCGCGCTTTTACAGAGAAAGGGAAATAGACACATGGCAGTAAAATACGTATTCGTGCTCGGCGGCGTCGTGTCCGGCCTGGGCAAGGGCATCACCGCCGCCTCGCTCGGGCGGCTGCTCAAGGCACGCGGCTATCGCGTGACCATGCAGAAATTCGATCCGTATTTCAACATCGACCCCGGCACCATGAACCCCGTACAGCACGGCGAGGTGTTCGTCACGGACGACGGCGCGGAGACCGACCTCGACCTCGGCCACTATGAGCGCTTCATCGACGAGCGGCTCACACGCGGCTCCAACGTGACCTCCGGAAAGATCTACAGCGCTGTCCTCGAACGCGAGCGGCGCGGCGAGTTCGGCGGCGGCACGGTGCAGTTCATCCCGCATATCACAAACGAGATCAAATCGCGCTTCTATCACGGCTCGCCGGAGGAGGACACCATCGCCATCATCGAAGTCGGCGGCACCGTCGGCGATATGGAGAGCGCGCCGTTTCTGGAGGCCATTCGACAGTTTCAGAACGAGGTCGGCCGCGAAAACGCCGTGATTCTGCTTGTCACGCTGATCCCCTATCTGCGCGCCTCGGGCGAGATGAAGTCCAAGCCGACACAGGCCTGCGTCCGTGAGCTTCAGGGTCTGGGGCTGCGGCCGGACGTGCTCGTCTGCCGCTCGGACTACCCGCTCACGCCGGACATTCGCAGCAAGCTGGCACTGTTCTGCAATGTGCCGCAGGATCATGTGCTGGAAAATCTGGACGCGCCGATTTTGTATCAGGTCCCGTTGATGCTCGAGGAGGAGCACCTGGCGCAGGTCGTACTGGAGAGCCTCTGTCTGGCGCAGCGCGAGCCGCAGCTTCAGGCGTGGCGCGAAATGTGCGAGCGCTGGCAGCATCCGAAGCGCAGCGTGCGCATCGCGTTGGTCGGAAAGTATATTACGCTGCATGACGCTTATTTAAGCGTCGTTGAAGCGCTGAAGCACGCAGGCTTCGCCTGCGACGCCGAGGTGCGGCTCGACTGGGTGGACGCGGAAACGCTTACGCCCGAAAACGCCGCCGCGCGGCTGCGCGAGGCGGAGGGCATTCTCGTTCCCGGCGGCTTCGGTACGCGCGGTACGGACGGGATGCTCTGCGCCATCGAGTATGCGCGCAAAACGGGCGTACCGTATCTGGGGCTGTGTCTCGGAATGCAGCTCGCCGTGATCGAATACGCCCGGAACGTGGCAGGTCTGCACGGCGCACACAGCACGGAGTTTGACCCCGAGACGCCGCACCCGGTCATCCATCTGATGCCGGATCAGGCCGGCGTCGTCGATCTGGGCGGCACGCTGCGTCTCGGCGCCTATCCCTGCCGTCTGGAGTCCGGCTCCCGCGCCGAGGCGCTCTACGGCGCACGGGACATCTCCGAGCGCCACCGCCACCGCTATGAATTTAACAATGACTACCGCGAGGCTCTGACGGCCGCCGGACTGCGGCTGTGCGGCAAGTCGCCCGACGGGCGCATCATTGAAATGGTCGAGCTGCCCGGCCATCCCTTCTTCCTTGCAACACAGGCGCACCCGGAATTCAACTCCCGTCCGAACCATCCGCACCCGCTTTTCCTCGGTCTCATCCGCGCCGCATTGAAATGAAATAACGAGACGATACGCCGCTCCCACCGTATGTTATTGCGAGGAGCGGAGCGGCACTCTCCCCCTGTGTCATTGCGAGGAGCGGAGCGGCACTCTCCCCCTGTGTCATTGCGAGGAGGGCGCAAGCCCGACGCGGCAATCTGAAGTCAGGTCTTACAGGAGATTGCCACGGCCACCGGCGTGGCCTCGCAATGACAATCCGTACCGGCGGGCTTATGACGACGCAAAAAGGCTTCCCTGATTCGTGGGGAGCCTTTTTCGTCTGCCGGAGGACGCATTGCGCACGGAAGAGGCTTGACAAGCGTCCCGTCGGGCGGTATAATCCGTATGCAAAATATGAAAAGTATGATTTGTAGGGACGGCGCTGCCGTTTTCCGCAGCGAGAGGAGGCGCGCAATGGCAGGCGGCAAGCATTTGCTCGGCCGGCAGCACGGCCGGCATATTTTCGGCACGGCGAAGGTCGGCGAGCGCGGCCAGATCGTCATTCCCAAGGAGGCGCGGGAGCTGTACGGCATCCGCCCCGGAGATACCCTGCTGATCCTCGGCGACGAGGAAAACGGGCTGTTCGTAACCCGCCCGGAGGTGCTTGACGATGTGGCGCGCCGGATTTTCGAGAAGATAGAGAAGGAGACGGAAACATGAAGGAGATGTACCGCGCACTCGGCGTCTCACCGGAGGTCTGCGACTTCGGCGAGCATATCCTGAGCGGGCTGACCGAGCGTTTCGCCGCGCTCGACCGCACGGCGGAATACAATCAGGCGAAGGTCCTCGCCGCCATGCAGAAAAACCGCGTCAGCGCGGCCTGCTTCGCCGCGACGACCGGCTACGGCTACGATGACGTCGGACGTGACAACCTGGAACGCGTCTACGCCGACACCTTCCACACGGAAGCGGCGCTGGTGCGCCCGCAGATTGCCTGCGGCACACACGCGCTGGCCGTCGCGCTGTCGGCCAATCTGCTGCCCGGCGACGAGCTGCTTTCCCCCGTCGGCGCGCCCTACGACACGCTGGAGGAGGTTATCGGCATCCGACCCTCGGCCTGCTCGCTGCGCGAATACGGCGTGAGCTACCGTCAGGCCGAGCTGAAGCCGGACGGCGGCTTTGACTACGACGCCATCGCCGCGGCGCTGAACGAAAAAACAAAGCTCGCCACCATCCAGCGCAGTAAGGGCTACGCGACGCGGCCGAGCTTTTCCGTGGCGCAGCTCGGAGAGCTGATCGCCTTCCTGAAGGCCAGAAAGCCGGACATCATCTGCATGGTGGATAACTGCTACGGCGAATTTGTAGAACCGCTCGAGCCGAGCGACGTCGGCGCGGATCTCATTGTCGGCAGTCTCATTAAAAACCCCGGCGGCGGCCTTGCGCCCATCGGCGGCTACATCTGCGGCAAAAAGGCGCTTGTCGAGCGCTGCGCCTACCGTCTCTCCGCGCCCGGACTGGGGCAGGAGGTCGGCGCAAACCTCGGCCTGATGCCCGCGCTGTATCAGGGCTTCTTCCTTGCGCCGACGGTCGTCTGCTCCGCGCTCAAGGGGGCGATCTTCGCCGCCAATGCGTATGAGCGCCTCGGCTTCCGTGTAATCCCGAACGGCACGGAGCCGCGGCACGACATCATCCAGGCCGTAGAGCTTGGCTCGCGAGAGGGCATGATCGCCTTCTGCAAGGGTATTCAGGCGGCGGCGCCCGTTGACAGCTTCGCCGACCCGACGCCGTGGCCGATGCCCGGCTATGAGGACGAGGTCATCATGGCCGCAGGCGCGTTTGTGCAGGGCTCGTCGATCGAGCTTTCCGCCGACGGCCCGATTCGTCCGCCCTACGCCGTCTATTTTCAGGGCGGCCTGACATGGTATCACGCCAAGCTGGGCATTCTGCTGTCGCTGCAAAAGCTCTGCGACGCAGGTCTGGCAACGCTTCCGGAGGGTTAAACGATGAACTGGTTCTGGTTTTCTCTGCTTGCACTGTTGTTCTGGAGCGGCTCGGATCTGTTCTCCAAGCTCGGCTGCTACGGCGAAAAGGATAAAACGGCGCATCTGAAGATGGTCGTCGCCGTCGGTCTGGTCATGGGTCTGCACGCAGCGTATATGATCTTTGCGCAGGGCGTGGAGATCAATCCGGAAATTCTATGGAAGTACCTTCCCGTTTCCCTGCTGTATATTCTGTCGATGGCGCTCGGTTACGTCGGTCTGCGCTATATCGAGCTGTCCATCTCCTCGCCGATCTGCAATTCCTCCGGCGCCATCGTTGCCATCCTGTGTCTCATCGGCGGCAGCCTTGAGGTCGAAGGGACGGGGCGCTGGCTGGTGCTCGGCGCGGTCGGGCTGATCTGCGCGGGCGTGGTCGGTTTGGGCGTCGTGGAGGCGCGAGAGGACGAAGCGCTGCGCGCGCGCCGTCAGGAGCGGGCGAATCGAAAGTATTCCAAAAGCTGGCTGGCGATTCTGCTGCCCGTGGCTTACTGCCTGCTCGATGCCGCCGGAACCTTCGCCGACTCGATCGTGCTGGAAACGCTGGACGAAAACTCCGCAAACGTAGCCTATGAGCTGACCTTCCTTGCGGCGGGCCTTCTCTGCCTTGCCTACCTGCTGGTCAAAAAAGAGAAGTTCACGTTTAAGATGGAGCTGCCGAAGTACGTCGGCGCGGCGTTTGAAACCGTCGGCCAGCTCTTTTACATCTATGCACTGGCCGATTCCGAGCACGTTGCCTATTCCGCACCGATCATCTCGTCGTACTGCGCGTTATCGGCGGTCTGGAGCGCCATTTTCCTGCGCGAGCGGCTGTCGTGGAAGCACTACGCCATGCTCGCGCTGGTGCTTGTCGGCATCGTCATTCTCGGCGTATTTGATGTGTAAACAGGAAGAGCCTCCCAACGGGAGGCTTTTCTTATCAGCGAAAGGCATTCCGGACAGGGGCGGCGCCCTGCTGCCCGTCGAAACGCCAAAAAAAGTTTCAGGAAGCCTTGCAATTTGTTTGGTGCAGTGCTATACTCTATTCATCGTTATCTATTTTGAGTATCACGATTGGAGGGAGCGCGGTGAATCGTTCGGTGTCCGCTTCGGTGCACACGAAAAACCGGCGGCGAATGACGCTTTTGCTTGCCGTCCTTGCGGCGGTCTTCCTTGTTTCCTTCAGCCTTGGGCGCTATGGCGTACCGTTTTGTCGCGTGCCGCTCATTCTGATCGACGAGCTGCTGAACAAAATCAGCGGCGGCGCATGGCGGCTCCCGGCAAGCTGGACGCCGGAAATGCGCACAGTGGTTCTCAACATCCGTCTGCCGCGCATCTGTCTGGCGTGTCTGGTCGGCGCGGCGCTGTCCTCGGCGGGCGCGGCCTATCAGGGTGTTTTTCAGAACCCGATGGCTTCGCCCGACATTCTGGGCGCATCGTCCGGCGCTGCCTTCGGCGCGGCGCTCGCCATTTTACTCGGCGCATCCTCCGCAGTCATCACGCTCAGCGCCTTTGTATTCGGACTGCTGACCGTCGGGCTTGTCTTTTTGCTTGCTCGGCGGGCGCGCGGGCTCCGCGTGGTCAATCTCGTGCTGGCGGGCATGATGCTCAGCTCTCTCTTCTCCGCGGGAACGTCTTACATTAAACTCGTCGCCGACCCGTCCAATCAGCTTCCCGCCATCACCTACTGGCTGATGGGCAGCCTTTCGGGCGCGAAAAACTCGGAGCTGCTCCGCGCGTTCATTCCGATTTTCCTCGGCTGCGGGACGCTGTTTTTGATCCGTTGGCGCATCAACGTGCTCGCACTCGGCGACGAAGAAGCGCGCGCGCTCGGCGTCAATGCGGATGCGCTTCGATTGCTCGTGATCGTCGCCGCGACGCTGGTCACAGCCGCGTCCATTTCCGTCTCCGGCATAATCGGCTGGATCGGTCTGGTCGTCCCGCATCTGATGCGCAAGCTGTTCGGCGGCAACTACCGCGAGCTGCTGCCCGCGTCCATGCTCGGCGGCGCCGTCTTTTTACTGCTCACGGACAACATTTCCCGCAATCTGCCGGAAACCGAGATCCCCATCGGCATTCTGACCGCTCTGGTCGGCGCGCCGTTCTTCCTATATTTGATGATGCGAAAGGAGAAGACACTATGAGGCAGACAATGCAACGTATTTTGTCGGAATTTGACGCGGGACGCGACTGCGTTTGGGCAATGATTGTCACGACGGGCGGTTCGACGCCGCGCGGCGTCGGCTCGCAGATGCTTGTCGGCGAAAACGGACGGCTCTGCGGCACCATCGGCGGCGGCGCCGTCGAGGGGCGCAGCATCGAACAGGCGCAGCAGCTCGTTTCCGAGCGCCGCTCTCTGCGGCGCGACTTCGTGCTGCACCCCGCGCCGGGGAGTATCGGTATGGTCTGCGGCGGAGATGTCAGCGTATGGTTTCAATTTCTGTCGCATGAGAACGCCGCACTGCGCGCCGCAATCGAAACGGCGTTGGAAAATCTGGGAAAAAGCCTTGAGGGCTGCCTGAAATTTGATCTGTCGGAGGCTTCCGTCGCTTACGCGCCCGGCCGCGCCGCCGCCTGCGAGGAAGACGGCTGCTTCCTGTTGCCTGTTCCCGTCGGCGAACGCGTGTTGGTGTTCGGCGCAGGACACGTCAGCCGCGCACTCGCACCGCTTTTGTGCACCGTCGGCTTCCGTCCGGTGGTATACGACAGCCGCGCGGAATTCGTTACGCGCGAGGCCTTCCCCGATGCGGCACGCCTCGTCTGTGCAGATTTTGAAAAAATATACGAAAATATTGACTATTCTCCGGATGATTATGCAGTCGTTATGACAAGCGGCCACGGCTATGATTTTGAGGTTCAGCGCCAGCTCCTGACACGCGATTACGTCTACGTCGGCGTGATTGGCTCCGCCGCAAAGAAAGCCGCCGTCAACGCGCGTCTGCGTGAAGCGGGTATTTCCGAGGAAAAGCTCGCGTTTGTCCACACGCCGATCGGCACGCGCATCCGCGCGGTCACACCGGAGGAGATTGCCGTGAGTATCGCGGGCGAGATGATCCTCGTCCGCGCCGAACGGCGCGACGCCGCGGGCACGCCGCACGCCGCCTGCCCGATGCACGGCTCGGGCGCATGAGCATCCGGGTAGAAGCGCTGTGCTTTTCGCGCGGTACAAGACGAATTCTGGAGCAGATCAACCTTGAAGCGGCGGACGGCACGGTAACGGCGCTGCTTGGCGCGAACGGCGCGGGAAAGACAACGCTGCTGCGGTGTATTCTGGGACTGAACGCGGCGGACGCCGGAGAAATCCTGCTGGACAACGAGCCGCTGCGCAGTCTGACGGGAAAACGGCTGGCAGAGCACGTCGCTTTCCTGCCGCAGAAAAACAGCCGCGACCTGTCGCTCAGCGTCGAGGACATGGTTCTGATGGGCACGGCGCACGCCCTGACGCCCTTTTCCAGTCCGAGAAGCGCGGAGCTTGCCGCCGCACGGGCCGCTATGGAGCAGCTTGACATTGCACATCTGGCGCAGCGCGAATTTGCAAGAATATCCGGCGGCGAGCAGCGGCTCGTGCTGGTCGCCCGTGCGCTTGCACAGGGTGCGCGGACGCTGATTTTTGACGAGCCGACGGCCGGATTGGATTACGGAAATCAGGCATCGGTGCTCTCGCAGACGCGCCGCCTTGCCGGCAGGGGCTACTGTGTACTGCTCTCGACGCATGACCCGCAGCACGCGCTGTGGTACGCCGACCGCGTGCTGGCACTGAAAAACGGTCATGTGCTCGGCTTCGGCGCACCGGGAGAGGTCATTACGCCGGAAAGTCTGTATGCGCTTTACGGAATCGAAGCGGAAGTGTTCGATTCCGCACACGGGCGGCTCGTGGTGCCGAAGCATAAAGAGGTGCGCGGCGGATGCTGACCTGGACACCGGAAACAATCGCCTTCCGCGCCGATGCCGCGCGGTTTGTCGGCTTCGACGAGGCGCTGGCCGAACGGATCGCCGCCCTGCTCCCGCCCGGCGCGAGTGTCTGCGAGGCGGGCTGCGGACTGGGTTTTCTGAGCCTTGCACTGGCGCGGCGCGGCTCCCGCGTGACGGCGCTGGATTCCGATCCGCTTGCCGCGGATTTTGCGCGCCGCAGCGCCGCACGGGCCGAAAATCCGGAAATTCTCTGCTGCGATGCGTTCTCCTATCTGGAGACGCACGAGCACGACGCGCTCCTGCTGTGCTTTTTCGGTCAGACGGAGGAGATCCTGCATCTCGAAAAAACACATCGTAACGCGACGCTGATCGTCATAAAAAAGGACGCCGAGCGGCATCGCTTTGCCCCCGGCGAAAACGTCTCCGGCCGCGGGACGCTCAGCCGTCTGCGCGAGCGGAAGAACGCCGGGCAGCTTATCTGCACGGAGCAGCGATTCACACTGCAAATGGGGCAGCCGTTCCGCAGCGAAGCGGATGCCCTGCGCTTTTTCCGCCGCTACGGCAGCCGCGCCGACGAAGCGGCGCTGCTTGCTCTGCTGACCCCGACGGACAGCAGGGAATTCCCGCTGTTTTATTCTGCCGAAACCAGCCTGTCCCTGTTCCTGTTTCCTGCGGGACGCACGGGCGGGATGGAGATAAATTCCGATATGGAGGAGAAAGCATGAAACGTATCATTGCTCTGCTGCTTGCGGCGCTGCTGCTTCTGTCGCTCTGTGCCTGCACGCACACCATCGAGCCGACCGACCCGTCCGCCTCCGATCCGACCCCGTCTGCGGATGATCCGACGGATGTTCCGACGGAGCCGCAACCGGAGACGCGCGAGTTTACCGACTCGCTCGGCCGCACTGTAACGCTGCCCACCAGGCTGGACAAGATCGCCATTTCCGGCCCGCTTGCACAGATTTTCTGCTTTGCGCTCTGCCCGGATAAGCTCGTCGGCATCGCTACCGCGTGGGACAAGACCGCCGAGGCATTCTTTGACGCCTCTTACTACAACCTTCCGATCCTCGGCCAGCTTTACGGCGGCAAGGGTGAGCTAAATCCGGAGACGCTGCTGGCCTCCGGCGCGCAGGTCGTTATTGACGCCGGCGAACCCAAGAAAACCGCAAAGGACGATCTGGACGCGCTCCAGGAGCAGACCGGCGTCGTGTTTGTTCACATCACCGCGATGACCGAAACGACGGCCGACGCCTACCGTAAGCTCGGCGAGCTGGTCGGTATGACCGAGGAGGCCGAGGTCCTGGCAAAGTATTGCGAGCAGACCTATGCCAACATAACCGAGCTGATGTCGAAGATCACAAAGAAGCGTGTGCTCTACTGTCTCGGCGACAAGGGCTGCAGTGTCATTGCCAAGGGCAGCTTCCACGGCGAAATTCTTGACATGATGACGGAAAACGTCGCCGTTGTTGATTCTCCGTCGAGCAAGGGCACGGGCAACGAGGTCGATATGGAGCAGATTCTGCTTTGGAACCCGGATGTGATTCTCTTTGCACCGGGCAGTATCTACGACTCGGTAAAGTCCGACAGCGCATGGACGGAGTTCGATGCCATTAAGAACGACGATTTCTACGAAGTACCGTTCGGCCCGTACAACTGGATGGGCTTCCCGCCCTCCGTGCAGCGTTATCTGGGAATGCTGTGGCTGGCGAAGCTGCTGTACCCGGAGCAGGCGGATTTTGATCTGTTTACCGAGGTGCAGAACTACTTCAAGCTGTTCTATCACTGCGAGCTGACGCAGGCGCAGTTTGACGACCTGATGAAAAACAGCAAGTAATAAATGACAGCGAGTGCGTATGTCATTGCGAGGAGGGCGCAGCCCGACGCGGCAATCTGATGCAGGGTTTCACGCGAGATTGCCACGGGCGGCAAAGCCGCCCTCGCAATGACACGGTTCTTGGCCCATAAGATTGTCGCGGCCGCTGACGCGGCCTCGCAATGACATATAATTCCCATACGCGCCGTTAAGGCTCCCCTTGTCACAAGGGGAGCCTTTTTGTGCTCACGCGGCGTTTTGCAGCTCGGATTGTCGGGCAAGCGTGTCCCACATGGTTTCAAAAAAAATACCGTAACCGCGCGTCGGGTCGTCAATCAGAACGTGTGTGACCGCGCCGACCAATCTGCCGTCCTGCACGATGGGACTGCCGCTCATGCCCTGCACAATGCCGCCGGTCTGCGCCAGCAGGGCCGTATCCGTTACACGAATGTGCATC
The DNA here is from genome assembly GCA_934645175.1 of uncultured Oscillospiraceae bacterium. Lineage (GTDB taxonomy): Bacteria > Bacillota > Clostridia > Oscillospirales > Oscillospiraceae > JAZOXB01. Next base: position 25,170 of record CAKUDE010000002.1, on the reverse strand, counting down.
TGGCGACCGAGCGCGTCGCCCGGGTCGAGCGACTCGATCACAATCCCGTATTCCCGCTGCTCCGTACCGCGCACGGTGGACAGGATCTGTGCTTCTCCCGTGTGAACCTGCGCAGCTCGCGCCGTCGGCAGACAGCGGCCGGCAAAGCCTGCGCATTCGCCGAAAATTCCCCGCTTGCTGTTCTGGGTGAGCACACCGAGCGGCTCCTCGCCAAGCGTCGCCCCGTGCAGCGCGCCGGGCGTTCCAACCTCGCCGCGGGTAACGCCGGTCACGCGCGCCGTGCGGATCGCGCCCGACTGCATGGGCAGAAGCACGCCGCTTTTCCCGTCATTGACCCCGTGCCCGAGCGCGCCGAAGCGCTGCGTCGCCGGATCGTAAAATGTCAGCGTACCGATGCCTGCCAGACGTTCGCGCACGCTTACGCCGAGACGCCATCCCTCCGCCGTCGCATACGGCGCAAGGAAGATCCGCTTTTCCTCACCGCTGCGTCGGATGCAAAGCTCCAGCTTTGCTCCGTCGCTTTGCGCCACAAGGCGCTGAAGTGCGGCGCTGCCGCTGATTTCCTGCCCGTTTACACTGCAAATAATGTCGCCGCAGCGCAATCCGGCGCGGCGCGGCGCATCGCTCGCCAGCTCCACGACACAGACGCCCGGCATTTTCAGCTCCAGCGCAACCACGCCGCCGCCCGCAACGACCGTTTCCGGCATAACGGCAACCGCGCCGGCGCACAGCAGCGCGGCAAGCAGCAGCACCGCCGCAAAACGAAATACTATTTTCATGTGCCCGTCCTCCCGCATTTTCTTCGCAGGTACTTTTCCCCGCCGGCGTGTCGGCACGCTCCCAGTTCTTTGCGGCGCTGCCTTTCCAAAAAATGAAACCCGCTGAAAACGCTGAATCGGCGCTTTCCAACGGGTTTAATTTTTCCGTTTTTTCAAATTATTATAAGTGAAAAAAACGACTAATCTTCCGAAATTCGGCAAAATTCAAGCACGGGAAGCCAGCTTCGGAACACGCGCAGCAGCTCATCGGCAAGCTGCGGCGAGAACAGCAGCGCATCCGGCGGACATTCGCGCAGCGCGTAAAAGTTTTTCAGCTCGAAGTAGGGCGCAAGACGCCCGTCCGGGCAGGGCTGCGGCGCGCGTCTGTATCGCTCGCCCTCGAGCTTCAGCCCGCTGTCCCGCTCGGCTGCGGCGATCATCTCCGCGAATTTCGCGGGCGCAGCCGCCATTTTCGCGCGGAGCTGCTTCATCTGCGCGGCACGGACGCTCCAATAGAGGAAGCCGAATTGATAGCCCTCGGGCTTCAGCTCAAAGCAGAGACTCGGCTCTCCGAGCCAGCCGTCGCCGGGATGCTGGATGCAGAACCACAGGCTATCCTTGTAAAACGTCGTCGGGTGCATCCGCATATCGCGGTAGATGCGCGAAAGATGCAGCTTTCGGCCGCTTTCACCGGTGAACGGCGCGCTGACCTGCGCGGCCAGCGCCTTCATCGGCTCATAAAGCGTCCTTTGATAGTCGGCCTTATGCTCGGCAAACCATTCGCGGTTGTTGTTGAATCGAATGCCCCAGAGAAAATCAATCGTCTCGGGGGAAAAGCCTTGAAACATGATATCTCCTCAGTTGTCGGAATCCAGATCGAATCGTTCCGACAGGTTCTTTTTCCTGACGCGCACACGCACGGCGTAGGCCGTGATCCAGATATTTTGCAGGCCGTCCACGGTCAGCGCAAGACCGACTGCCATCGTGTGGCTGAAGAAATCCCCCAGCAGCGCAACGGAGCAGCCCGCACCCGCAAGCACAAGCACGATGGAGGTGGCGAGCATTGCGCCCCAGCCGTGCATTCCGAAGCGGCGGGCGTCGAAGCTCATTTGCAGCTTGAAAAGCGCGTCGAGTACGACGTAAGCTGTCAGAAGCAGGGGCAGGTTATGCAGCGTCGTCTCCGGCACAAAGGCGATGGCCAGTGCCAGAATCGCGCTGAATATGCCGCAGGCAAAGTCAAACTGAAACGCCAGACGGTAAAGGTCGTTGGAAAAATAGCCCAGCAGTCGTGCCGCGCCGTTCAGGAAAAACAGAACGGCAAGCAAAATGCGCTGCGGCAGTGTATCTCGAAGGTCGGGCAGGAAGATCAGCAGCAGGCCGGAAAGCGCCATCAGCGCCGCGGCAATGACGTTTGTGATCTTGGCCTTGCGCACCAGTGTGAAGTTTTTCATCGGCTCGCCTCCCTTTCCTCCGCGCTGCGCTCCAGCGCCGCGCGGATCGAACCCTCAAAAAGCTGCGCGACGCGGCGCAGGTTCCCGTCAAAATTGGCGGCGTCCGGGCCGGTGAGCCACTCCTCCAGCAGGCCGTAAAGCGCATGGGAGCAGGTGGCGCAGATCAATCGGCGGTCGCCGGCGGCACAGCGAAGTCCGGCGCCGTTTTCATCGGCGCTGCGGTCTATCGTATCCGCTATGACACGCTGCAAATAGAGCCGCATCGTGTCGCATTTTTTGGAGAAGAAAATATGCCGTGCCGTTTGCGGCGTTTCGAAAATGGCATGGAGAATCTGCAGCAGAACGTCTCCCCAGTGGCTGTCCGGCGGCATCCGGCAAATAACGTCATGCGTCCGCGCGTCCAGATAGTCGTCGAAAAGGTCGTAAATATCCTCGTAGTGATAATAAAACGTGTTTCGGGTCAGGTCACATTCCTCAACAATGTCGCGCACGGTGATGCGATCCAGCGGCTTGGCCTTCAGGAGCGTGCGGAAAGCGGATTGAATGAGCTGCTTTGTGGTCTGCGGGCGCATCGTTCTCTCACCTCAAAATTATTTTACCACAAGGGCGCAGAAAATGCAAGTTGTTGCACGATTCCGGTTCATTCCGGCATAAATTGTCCGTAAGGGCGAAAACGACACGGGAGGTGAGCGCATGAACAGTGAGGTTCTGGTGGCGGCGTTTTCGCTGGCGGGCACTCTGCTCGGCACGCTCGGCGGCATTCTGGCCTCGTCGAAGCTGACCGGCTACCGCCTGAGCCAGCTTGAACGCAAGGTCGATCAGCACAACCGCTTCGGCGAACGGATCCCCGTGCTGGAGGAGAAGCTCAAAGTCGTCAACCACCGGCTCGACGATCTGGAGGGGGTGATGGGCAAATGAAGGAACGCTTCGAAAAGCTGTTAAGCGTCAAATCGATTGTTACGCTTGTTCTGACTGCGTTATTCGGCGCGCTGGCGCTGCAGGGAACGGTAAGCGGGCAGGAATTTTTGACGATCTTCACCGTTGTAATCGGGTTTTATTTCGGCACACAGTCGGAGAAAAAAGGAGGCATATCATGAAAATCTGCATCGACGCCGGGCACAGCATCCGGCAAAACCAAAGTCCTGCCGTCCGGACGTATTACGAGGGCGAGCGGATGTTCGTCCTGCAGAGATACCTGCGCGCAGCGCTGGAACGCTACGGCTTTACGGTCGTCTGTACCCGCAGCCGCGTAGAGGACAATCCCTCGCTGTATGAGCGTGCGGAATTCGGGCGGGGCTGCGGACTGCTGGTCAGCCTGCACAGCAACGCCATCGGCAACGAGGCGAATGAAAACATTGACCGTGTGACCGTGTTCCGGTCGGTCAACGGAGAAATGCAGCGTCTCGCCGGCGAACTGGCGGAGGTTGTAAGCAATGTAATGCACACAAAGCAACAGCCTCAGGTGGCAACGCGCTTTAACACTGCCGGCGACGCGGACTATTACGGGATCCTGCGTCACAGCGTTGCTTTCGGAACGCCCGCACTGCTGGTCGAACACAGCTTCCACACAAATACACGGAGCACGCAGTGGCTGCTGCGCGACGAGAATCTGAGCGAGCTGGCGGACGCGGAAGCCGCCACCATTGCCGAAACCTTCGGAATGGAGGCGAAGGAAATGCGCTATGAGCTGCTGAAGGACGTGAAAAACCCGTTTTATCGTCCGACGCTTGATAAGCTCGCCGAGCGCGGCATCTTACTGGGCTATGGCGGCGTCGGCGAGGAGCTGATGCTGCGAATGGGTGAGGACGCCGTGCGCGTGCTTGTCCTGCTCGACCGCGCGGGCGTGTTCGATCTGCCCGGCACAAAGCAATAGCGCCCGCCGCGGCGTCCTTCCCCCGTGTCATTGCGAGGAGGGCGCAGCCCGCCGCGGCAATCTAATGCCGGGTCTCACAGAAGATTGCCACGGCCACTGACGTGGCCTCGCAATGACAGTGAATGTGCGTGTCATTGCGAGGAGCGAAGCGACGTCCTTCCTTCGTGTCATTGCGAGGAGGGCGCAGCCCGACGTGGCAATCTAGTGCAGGGTTTTACACGAGATTGCCACGACTTGCTGGCGCAAGTCTCGCAATGACAGTTGTCGGTGCAGGAGATTGCCACGGGCGGCAAAGCCGCCCTCGCAATGACAGATTGTCCGTACCGTCCGAGCAATGACACATCGTTCCTGCCGGTCTCGCAATGACCAGGCAAGGCTCCCGGAGCGCATCTGTGCATCAGGAAGCGGGGCATCCCTTTCGGGATGCCCCGCTTTTTCATGCTTACAACCGTTTGCTCCCTTATTTCCGCTCGCCGGCAACGATCTTTGCCGTCGCGCTGGCGCCGATGCGCGTTGCGCCCGCGTCAAGCATTGCTTTCGCATCCTCATAGCTGCGGATGCCGCCGGAGGCCTTGACGCCGAGCGTCGGGCCGACCGCCGCGCGCATCAGGCGCACATCCTCGACGGTGGCGCCGCCGGTGGAGAAGCCCGTGGAGGTCTTCACAAAATCCGCGCCCGCGTGCTTTGCGACGGCGCAGGCGCGAACCTTCTCCTCGTCGGTCAGCAGGCAGGTCTCCAGAATGACCTTAACGGCCGCACGGCCGCGCACGGCGGCAACAACGCCCGCGATATCTCGGTGGACAAGCTCCCACTCGCCGGACTTGACCGCGCCGACATTGAGCACCATATCGACCTCTCGCGCACCGCGCGACGCTGCATCCGCCGCCTCAAAGGCCTTGACTGCGGGCGTATTGGCTCCGAGCGGGAAGCCGATCACACAGCAGGGCGTGACGCCCGTGCCCTCGAGCAGCCGTGCGACATACTCGATGTAGCACGGGTTCACGCAGACGCTTGCCGCGCCATAGCGCACGGCCTCCTCACAGACGGCGCGGATTTCTTCGCGGGACGACTGCGGCTTGAGCAGCGTATGATCGATCGTCGCGGCGATCGTGCCGCCGTTTTTCTGCGCAAACCGCGCATTCATTTCTTCAACCAGCTTTTGAATTTCCATTTGTATTTCATCCTTTCGGAAAATTTTCGGAGGCTTCCCCTGCTGTGTGTGTCATTGCGAGGAGGGCGCAAGTCCGACGCAGCGTCCTTCCCCATGTCATTGCGAGGAGCGGAGCGACGTGGCAATCTAAAGTCAGGTCTCGCAATGACATATTGTTCCTGCCGTCCGCGCAGCGATGCATCGGCCGTCTGCAGCATCTGTCATTTTTCGCCGCGCAGCTCAATAATACGGTCGCGCAGAACGGCGGCGTATTCGTACTCCATCATCTTCGCCGCGGCGCGCATCTCCTTCTCCAGACGGGCGATCTCACGCTCGCGCTCGACCTTTGTCATCTTCACATTGCCCTTCCCCATTGCCTCGGACTCGTTCTGCGTGATCTCAATGAGCGCACGGATATCCTTGACGATGGTTTTCGGCACGATGCCGTGCGCCTTGTTGTATGCGTCCTGAATGGAGCGGCGGCGTTCCGTTTCGTCGATGGCCGCACGCATCGCCTCGGTGACGCGGTCGGCGTACATGATTACGCGGCCGCCGGCATTTCGCGCGGCGCGGCCGATGGTCTGGATCAGACTGGTCTCGCTGCGCAGGAAGCCCTCCTTATCGGCGTCCAAAATGGCAACGAGTGAAACCTCGGGCAGATCCAGACCCTCACGCAGCAGGTTGATACCGACCAGTACGTCGAACTTTGCCATACGCAGGTCGCGCAGAATCTCCATACGCTCCAGCGCTGCAACGTCGGAGTGCATATAGCGCACGCGAATGCCCGCCTTTTGCAGATAAGTTGTCAAGTCCTCGGCCATTTTCTTTGTCAGCGTCGTGACGAGCACGCGCTCGCCGCCCGCGATAACGCGGTTGCACTCGCCGATCAGATCGTCCACCTGACCGTCGATGGGGCGCACCTCGACCTCCGGGTCGAGCAGGCCCGTCGGACGGATCACCTGCTCGGCGTACTGCTCGGCGCGGCTGCGCTCAAACTCGGCAGGCGTCGCCGAGACGTAAATTGCCTGATGGATCTTGCTCTGAAATTCGTCGAAGGTCAGCGGACGGTTATCGAAGGCGCTGGGCAGGCGGAAGCCGTAATCCACAAGGCTCTGCTTGCGGCTGCGGTCGCCGGCATACATCGCGCGCACCTGCGGCAGCGTTACATGGCTCTCATCAACAAAGAGGATGAAGTCCTTCGGGAAGTAATCCAGCAGCGTCATCGGGGGCGTGCCGGGGGCGCGGCCGGAAATGACGCGCGAATAGTTTTCAATACCGCTGCAAAAGCCGATTTCCTGAATCATTTCCAGGTCGTACATCGTCCGCTCGCGGATGCGCTGCGCTTCCAGAAGCTTGTCATGTGATTTGAACCAGGCCTCGCGCTCCTCCATTTCGCGCTCGATCTCCAGCATGGCGCGGTTGAGCTTATCCCGTGAGGCGACATAGTGGCTTGCCGGATAGATGGCAACGTGATTGACCACGCGCTCCGGCAGCCCGGTAACGGCATTGATCTCGGAAATACGGTCGATCTCGTCGCCGAAGAATTCGACGCGGATCGCGCGGCCCGACCAGTAAGCGGGGTAGATTTCCACCGTATCGCCGCGCACGCGGAAATGATTTCGCGCAAACTCAACGTCGTTGCGCTCGTAACGGATCTCAACCAGCTTTCTCGTCAGCTCCTCGCGCGGCTTCTGCATCCCCGTGCGCAGGGAGATGACCATATTCTTATAGTCGATCGGGTCGCCCAGGCCGTAGATGCACGACACACTCGAAACGACGATCACATCACGCCGCTCAAACAGAGAGGACGTCGCGCTGTGGCGCAGACGCTCGATCTCGTCGTTGACGGCAGAGTCTTTCTCAATGTAAGTGTCGGTATGCGCGATATAGGCCTCGGGCTGATAATAGTCGTAATAAGAGATAAAGTACTCCACGGCGTTTTCCGGAAAGAACTCGCGGAATTCCGAGCAAAGCTGCGCCGCAAGCGTCTTGTTGTGCGCCAGCACCAGCGTCGGACGGTTGAGCTTGGCAATGATATTCGCCATCGTAAAGGTCTTGCCGGAGCCGGTGACGCCGAGAAGCACCTGCTCGTGCATTCCCTGCTCCAGTCCCTCGCTGAGCCGCCGGATTGCCTCCGGCTGGTCTCCCATCGGCGCATAGGGCGCGTGTAGTTTAAACGTATCCATTCGCTGCTCCTTCGGGCGACGCCGCCAGCGCACGCAGCGCCGCCAACGCCTCAGGGCTGTCCGCATCGGCCAACTCGCAGGCCGGCGCCGGAAGCAGCTTCAACCGCTCCGCGTGGCGGCGAATCACCGCGCTGCCGCCCGTATCGCCCCGTAAATTCATCAGTTCTTCAAAATAAATCATCGGGAAAATACAGGGATTCCCCTTTTTTCCGTCGTGCGCGAGGGCGACGATACAGTCCGGATGCGCCCGATAGAACCGCACCTCGGCCTCGACCGTTTCGCGCCGCAGAAGCGGCTGGTCGCCGACCAGAAACGCCAGCGCATCGCACCGCGACAGCGCCGCAACGCCGAGGCGAATCGTCCGGCTGACGCCCTCGTCCGGCCGGTCGTTGCAAACCGTAAGAAAGCCCCGCTCCCCGGCCCGCGCCAGGACGGTATCGTACTGCGACACCACAACCGCAGGGCAGCCGTCCGGGATCACGTCGAGCGCGCGGTCAATCAGCGTCCGGCCGCCGAGCGTTTGCAGCAGCTTGTTCGCGCCGAAGCGCACGGCGTTACCCGCCGCCATCAGCACAAAGCCGACTGTCTTGTCACAATCCATTTTCCCACTTCCTTTTCCATAGTATAGCGCACGAAGCGGCTGCCGTCAACGCAGCGGACCGTTATTTTTTAAATAGAATCACAAAAAAGACTTTCCATACGGCAGCATTTGTGCTATACTGTATAATCATACGAAAAATTGACTATTTCTTGGTTTATTTTTGGTCAGGAGGCTGGTTAGAATGAAAAATGTCGGCAAAAGCGTCACCCGCGTAGACGCTTACGACAAGGCCACCGGACGGGCAAAATACACGGATGACCTGTGCGACCGCAAGGCGCTGGTCGTGCGCGTGGTACGTTCGACCGTGGCGCACGGCATCGTGCAGCGCGTAGATACGTCCGCTGCCGAGCAGATCCCCGGTGTGGTAAGGATCTTCACCTGTTTCGACGTCCCGGACATCCTCTACCCGACCGCCGGCCACCCCTGGTCGGTCGAGCCGGCGCATCAGGATATTGCCGACCGCTATCTGCTCAACCGCCACGTTCGCTATTACGGCGACGACGTGGTCGCCGTCGTTGCGGAAAATGAGGTCGCGGCGGCGCAGGCCGCGCGTGCAATCCGGATTGAATACGAAGAACTGCCCTTTGTGCTGGACGTGCAGAAGGCCATGGAGGACGGTGCGCCGCAGCTCCACGAAAAATTCCCCCACAACATTCTGGCGCATAGCCAGTCGCGCATGGGCGACTATGAAGCCGCCATTCGCGAACCGGGACTGATCTGCGTGGACAAATGGTACGACACCCCGGCCGTACAGCATTGTCACATTGAAAACCACGTCTGCTACGCCTACGAGGAGGCAGGCAAGCTCGTGGTCGTTTCCTCGACGCAGATTCCGCACATCGTCCGCCGCACCGTCGGTCAGGCGCTCGGCATCGACTGGGGTCGCGTGCGCATCATCAAGCCCTACATCGGCGGCGGCTTCGGAAACAAGCAGGATACCCTGTACGAGCCGCTGGCCGCATGGATCTGCCAGCAGCTCGGCGGCAGACTGGTAAAAATTGACGTTCCGCGTGAGGATACCTTCATTTCCAACCGTATCCGCCACGCCATCCGCTTCCACCTTGTCTCGTGGCTGCGGCCGGACGGCACCTTCGTCGCCCGCAAGGCGGAGCTGTTCTCCAATCAGGGCGCTTACGCCTCGCACGGCCACTCCATCGTCGCCAAGGCAATGGGCTCTTTCCCGCAGCTCTATCCCTGCGAAAACTTCGAGTGCGACGCCTACACCGTGTTCACCAACCGCTCCGTCGCCGGCGCCATGCGCGGCTACGGTATGCCGCAGGCGACCTGGGCGCACGAATGCCACATCGAGGACATCTGCACCCGTCTGGGCGTGGACTCGCTCGAATTCCGCCGCAAGCATCTGATGCCCGTCGGCTATGTGGACGGCTTCTCCAAAAACGAAAATTTCTACGACTCCTTCAACCAGTGCTTTGATAAGGCCGTCGCCTATATGGACTATGACCGCAAGCACGCGGAATACGCCGGGCAGACCGGCCGCATCCGCAAGGGCATCGGCATCGCCCCCTTCTGGTACAACACCGCCGTCTGGCCGATCTCGCTGGAGCATTCGTCATGCCGCATGGTGCTCAATCAGGACGGCTCGATCCAGCTTCAGGTTGCCGAAACGGAAATCGGTCAGGGCGCGGATACGGCTTACGCGCAAATGGCCGCCGACGTCGTCGGCCTTGCCGACTACCGCGACGTTCACGTCGTCTCCACGCAGGACACGGACGTGACCCCCTTCGGCCTCGGCGCCTACGCCTCGCGCCAGACCTATGTGTGCGGCTTCTCCATCACGCAGACGGGCAATATTCTGAAGGACAAGATCCTTGCCTATGCCAATGAGCTGACCCGCTGCGCCATCGCAAATCTGGATATCATTGACGGCAATATCGTCCGCACAACGGACGGCCGCGTGCTCATGAGCCTGAAGGACCTGGCTACGGAAGCCTTCTACAGCCTCAGGCACAGCGAGCACATCACCGCCGAGTCCACCTACCATGTGAAAAACAACGCCTATTCCTTCGGCTGCTGCTGCGCAGAGGTCACGGTGGACATCGATATGTGCCGCGTAACGGTTGACCGTATCATCAACGTTCACGACTGCGGCACGCTCATCAACCCGCAGCTCGCCGCCGCACAGGTTCACGGCGGTATGTCCATGGGCATCGGCTTTGCACTGAGTGAGCAGCTTCTCTGGGACGAAAAAACCGGCAAGCCGCTCAACAACAACCTGCTGGACTACAAGCTCTCGTCCACAATGGATCACCCCCATCTGGAGGCACAGTTCGTGGAGAATCCGGAGCCGACCAACCCCTTCGGCACAAAGGCGCTCGGCGAGCCGCCCGCCTGTCCGCCCGCGCCCGCCATCCGGAACGCCATTCTCAACGCCACCGGCGTTGCCATCGACTGCGCTCCGATGACGCCGCACGTCCTGTTCCGCCGCTTCAGCGAGGAAGGGCTGATCGTCGATCCGTGGAGAAAGGAGAACTGAGCCATGTACGACATCAAGACATATTATGAATCCCAAAGCGTGCAGGACGCCGTCCGGCTGCGGCTGGAGCACCCGGAAGCGCACATCATCGCCGGCGGCTCGGACGTTCTGGTGCAGATGCGCGAGGGAAAGCGCGCAGGCGTGGAGCTGATCTCCATCTTCATGCTCGACGAGCTGCGCGGCGTCAGCATGGACGCGGACGGAACGCTGCGCATCGGCAGCCTGACAAGCTTTTCGCATATCACCCGCGATCCGCTGATTCAAAAATACATCAACGTCCTCGGCGAGGCGGTCGATCAGGTCGGCGGCCCGCAGATCCGCAATATCGGCACCATCGGCGGCAATACCTGCAACGGCGTGACCTCGGCGGACTCCGCCTCCACGCTGCACGCGTGGGAGGCCGTTGTGGAGCTGACCGGTCCGGAGGGCAAGCGTCTTGTGCCGATCAGGGACTTCTACCTCAAGGCAAAGGTCGTGGACATCCGCGCCGGTGAAATTCAGACCGCCATCCTCATTCCCAAGGAAAGCTACGAAAACACCTACGGCGCGTATATCAAATACGCCATGCGCAATGCGCTGGACATCGCCACCAACGGCTGCTCGGTCAACGTTCGCCTGTCGCCGGATAAAAAGACCTTTGACCGCGTGCGCGTTGCCTACGGCGTCGCCGGCCCCATCCCCATGCGCGCCCCGCAGGCCGAAGCCGTACTGACCGGCAAGCCCGTCTGCACGGAGGCCATCGACGCCTTTGCAGAGGCCGTCCTGCTGGATATCAACCCCCGCGATTCGTGGCGCGCCGGCAAGGCGCTGCGCCAGCACGTCGCGGTCGAATCGGCGCGCCGCTGTGCCATGGAATCGGTAAAAAGAGCGGGAGGTGCACTGTAATGGCGCAATATATGCTTGTAAAGTATAATCTCAACGGCAAGGATGTCGAGCAGATGGTCGATGTCCGCGCCAGCCTGACCGATATGCTGCGCAACGACTTCCGCATGACCTCCGTCAAAAAGGGCTGCGAGGTCGGCGAATGCGGCGCCTGTACCGTCCTGATCGACGGCGAGGCCTTCAACTCCTGCATCTATCTTGCGGTCTGGGCAAACGGCAAGCACATCCGCACGCTTGAAAGCCTCACCGGCCCGAACGGCGAGCTCTCGGACATTCAGAAGGCCTTCATCGAGGAGGCCGCCATTCAGTGCGGCTTCTGCACGCCGGGCTTCCTGATGAGCGCAACGGAGATTCTGGAAAGCGGAAAGGAATACACGGACGCCGAGCTGCGCAAGCTGCTGTCGGGCCATCTGTGCCGCTGCACGGGCTATGAAAACATCATCCGCGCGGTGAAAAAAACCATGCTCCGCCGTCTGGGAAAGCCTGCCGAGGACCTCTGATCCCCCACAACCGGCGTTATTGCGAGACCTGCGCCGGCAAGTCGCGGCAATCTTTTGTGTTTACTGTCATTGCGAGGCCACGTCAGTGGCCGTGGCAATCTACTGTGGGGTTTTCTTTAGATTGCCACGTCGGGCTTGCGCCCTCCTCGCAATGACACATAACAGAGATGCCGTGCCGCTTCGCTCCTCGCAATGACACTGTGCGCCCCAAGGCCTTCCCCTTGAGGGGAAGGTGCCGAGCGCAGCGAGGCGGATGAGGTGTCCGCCGAAGGCGGCAGCTCTGTCATTGCGAGGGCGGCTCTGCTGCCCGTGGCAATCTCAGGCATCGATTATTGCGAGACTTGCTGACGCAAGTCTCGGCAATTTTGTAAAAAACACATCTTGCAAGCAAGCTGCCCGGTAAGTATGGCTTACCGGGCGGTTTCCGAAAGGAGTCTTATGCTGATCCTCATCAAGGGCGCAGGCGACCTTGCCAGCGGCATCGCGCTTCGCCTGCATCACGCCGGGCTGTCGATCGTTATGACCGACCTGCCCAAGCCCACTTCCATCCGCCGCACCGTCTGCTTCTCCGAAGCCATCGTCCACGGCACGGCACAGGTGGAGGACGTCAGCGCACGCCGCGCAGAAAGGGCGGAGGATGCGTTTGAAATTTTACGCTGCGGCGAGATCCCCGTTTTTGCCGACCCGGAGGCAAGCTGCCGCCTTGCGCTGCACCCCGACGCAGTGGTAGACGCCATTCTTGCAAAGAAAAACCTCGGCACCCGGCTGACCGATGCACGCGCAGTCGTCGGCGTCGGCCCCGGCTTTACCGCGGGGGTGGACTGCCACGCCGTCGTGGAGACCCAACGCGGTCATACGCTCGGCCGCGTCTATACACGGGGCAGTGCGGCGCCGAATACGGGCGTTCCCGGCGACATCGGCGGTTATACCGTCGAGCGCATTCTTCGCGCGCCGAAGGACGGTCTGTTCTGCCCCGTCCGCGAGATCGGCGACCTTGTGGAAGCGGGAGAAACGGTCGCCTATGTTGATGACGCAGCCGTCACCTGCCGGATTTCCGGCGTCCTGCGTGGTATTTTGCCGAGGGAAACGCCCGTTTTTTCCGGCATGAAAAGCGGCGACGTAGACCCTCGCGCAAAGCGCGAGCACTGCTTCACCGTTTCGGATAAAGCGCTCGCCGTCGGCGGCGGCGTACTGGAAGCGGTTTTGATGCTGCTGCATCGGAAAGGATAACCATATGGAACAGGAGCTCAAGCTGACCAAGCTGGCCAAATGCGCCGGCTGCGGCGCAAAGGTCGGCGCAGGCGTACTGGCAAAGCTGCTGGAGGGCATCCGCGTACACGAGGATCCGAATCTGCTCGTCGGCTTTGACCGCAGCGACGACGCCTCCGTCTATCGGGTTTCACCGGAGCTGGCGCTCGTGCAGACGGTGGATTTCTTTCCGCCGATCGACGACGACCCCTACACCTTCGGACAGATCGCCGCGACGAACGCGCTTTCGGACGTCTACGCAATGGGCGGCGAGCCGAAGCTCGCGCTGAACATCATGTGCATCCCGAAATCCATGCCCTCCGAAGCCGTCCACGCGCTGCTGCGCGGCGGTTATGACAAGGTGTATGAAGCGGGCGCGCTCATCACCGGCGGCCATAGTATTCTGGACGACGAGCCGAAATACGGCCTGTGCGTCACCGGCTTTGTGCGGCCCGACCGGATTCTGACAAACAGCGGCGCGCGTCCCGGCGACGTGCTGCTGCTGACAAAGCCGCTCGGCATCGGGATTCTGACCACGGCGGCCAAGGCTGAGCTGACCTCCGACGAGGGCAAGGCGCTCGCGCGGCGGCTGATGATCACACTCAACCGCGCCGCGCGCGACGCAATGGTGAAATACCGCGTCCACGCCTGTACGGACGTGACCGGCTTCGGCCTGATGGGACATCTGTGCGAAATGGCGCAGAGCTCGGACGTAACGGCCGTTGTGGCGGTAGACTCCGTGCGGCTCATTGAGGAAGCGCTCGGCTTTGCGCGGATGGGCATTCTGCCCGAGGGAATGTACCGCAACCGCGAGTTTGCCGAGAAGCTGGTCGATCCCGGCACAACGGAGCTGGCAAAGCAGGATATGCTCTACGATCCGCAGACCTCCGGCGGCCTGCTCATTGCCGTGGATCCGCACGATGCGGCCGCGCTTTACGAGGAGCTGCAGCAATGCGTCCCCTGCGCACAGCGCATCGGCGAAATCCGCGAATTTGACGGCGCGCACCGCATCCTGCTGCGCTGAATCCGGGGTCTCGCAATGACAGGCAATTTGTCATTGCGAGGAGGACGCAGGCCCGACGCGGCAATCTAAGGTTCGGTCTTACACGAGATTGCCACGGGCGGCTTTGCCGCCCTCGCAATGACAGGCACCGACACAACAGATTGCCACGACTTGCCGATGCAAGTCCCGCAATGACATACGAAACGCGCCACGGTCGCCGCACTACAATGTTAAAAGGCTCCCCTTGTTATTCAAGGGGAGCCTTGGTATTTCCCGCAACGGCGCGGGGGCAACACTATTTTTTGATATAGGCAGGGTGCTGCTTGCCGAAGAAATCCGTCGTCAGCGTAAGCGGGCCTTCATCGCTCCCCTCGGCATACCAGTTCTCCGCATCAAGCAGAACAATGCGCTTGATCGCAAGGTGCGACATGGGAGAATACAGAGCGTTCTCTCCGATGCGCCTCAGGCTTGCGGGCAGAACCAGCTCCTCGCATCCGCGCAGGCCGCAGAACGCGCCGTCGTCAAGCTCCGTCAGGCGGCTGCCCTCGGCAAAGTTGAGGAGTGCGCGAGCATAGCAGCTCAGGAACGCCTCCTTGCCGATATACTCCAGCGAGGCGGGGAACGTCTCACATACTTCGGTGCCGCTGTTGGCAAACGCACGGTCTCCGATGCGCTTCAGGTTCGTGGGCCAATGTCCGTCTCCGAAGGTACACGTTGTGTTTTCAAACGCGGACCTGCCGATGGACTCGAGGGAATCCGGGAGGTAGAGCGTCGTCGCATAGCGGTCGATAAACGCATAGTCGCCGACGCGTGTCACGCCCTCTTCAATTCGGATCACATCGGGCTGGAAGAAGTACTTGTCGTCAATGAATTTCCGGTTCCAGGGCACATCCTCGGGCGAAGCATAGTCCCGCATCGGCCCCTTTCCGCGCACAATGACGTCAAACACGGAGCCTTCCTCCGCATTCTTGATCAGGAACATCATCACGGAGCCGTCGCCGTTGGGTGAGCAGTCCCACTTATATAGCGTTCCCTCCGGATCGGGCTTTTCCTTATAGAGCGCCTTGATAGTCATATCCGACGTGACCTTGTCAAACTTCTGATTCCAGCCGACAAAGTCATAGCCGTTGCGGGTGGGGTTCACGGGTGCGGTCGCGGCGGTGCCGTGGGCGATACCCTCCTGATGCTTGAGCACCCTTCCGTCATAGTCCACAAAGGTGACCATGTAGGTCGGCGCTTCGGTGGGAGGCTCGGTCGGCGCTTCCGTAGGTGCGTCCGTCGGTGTCTCGGTGGGGGCTTCGGTCGTCGATTCGGTCGGCGGCGCGGTGGGCGCCTCGGTGGACTCCTTCGTGGGCGCTTCGGTGGAAGCGTCGGCGGACGGCACGGTGCTCTCATCCGGCGACTGCTTGCAGGCGGCAAGCGTACCGAGCAGAAGCACCAGCGCAGCCAGCAGCGAAAGAAGGCGCAGCGTACGGCAGGTTCTCATTGGGTCCTCCTCCTTTTTTCTCTATAAGAGTATATCAAATATTAGCGCAAAAACCTCATCTTGTCAATCACTATTTTTATCACTATTGTCGGTTTGTATTGGGCTCCCCCTTCGGATTTTCATCAATACTCCCGATTCCGGAACATGGTAACGGTGCAGAAATCAATTGTTCCGAAAAAAACGGGTAAGCGGAATTTTCCGTCTTGACAAAAACCATGGTGCCGTGCTACCATATTATCAGACGAAAGACATTTGCGGCCGGCGGCAGTAAAGGCGCTAAGTCAATCGGCAGAGTAAATATGCGGCCGCCGGTGCCGCAGAGAAAAGAGGAAAAGATGAAACAATTGATCGCTGCGGTTCTCGCCGTCGTCCTGCTCATTCTGAGCGCCGTCCTTGCGGGCTGTTCCGGCCATCCGTCGGATGACCTTGCGTTTGTCAAACAAAACGGAAAGCTCGTGGTCGGCATTACCGACTATCCTCCCATGGACTATCGCGAGGACGGCTCGGAGGAATGGATCGGCTTCGACGCGGATATGGCAAAGGCGTTTGCGCAAAGCCTCGGCGTAACCGCCGAGTTCGTCGTAATCGACTGGGGCACCAAAAGCACTCAGCTGGACAGCCGAACCATCGACTGCGTCTGGAACGGTATGACGCTCAACGGCGAAGTCTCCGCCGCGATGGGGGTTTCCGAGGCATATTGCAAAAACGCACAGGTCGTCATTCTCCCGGCAGACAGGGCCGACACCTACCGGACGATAGAGAACCTGAAATCACTGAATTTTGCGGTGGAGGTCGGATCGGCGGGTAAGGCACGGCTTGACGCGCTCGGCTATAGCTATATCGAGGTGAGCGACCAGACCAAGGCCGTCATGGAGGTGGCTGCCGGAACGGCGGATGCCGCCGTGATTGATCTTCTCCTCGCAGGAAATCTGATTGGTCCGGAAACCTCCTATGCCGGCCTTGTCATCGGCCCGAAGCTCAACGACGAAGAATTCTTTGTCGTCGGCTTCCGAAGGAATTCCGCACTCGTGGAGGCCTTCCATGCGTTTTGGAAAAAGGCCGCCGCCGACGGCTCTCTTGAGGAGACGGCAAAAAAATACGGCGTACAGGACGCCGTAATCCGGTAACCGCAATGCTGGCACAGGTGTTATCCTCGCTGTGCGAGGGCTTTCTGAAAACGCTGGAAATCTTTGCGTTCACACTCGCCGGGGCGCTTCCGCTGGGACTTCTGATCGCCTTCGGCTCCATGAGCCGCCTGCGGGGGTTACGCGCCTTCGTCCGACTTGTCGTCTGGATCGTGCGCGGTACGCCCCTGATGCTCCAGCTGATCGTAATCTATTTCGGTCCGGGGCTGTTTTTCGGAAACAACATTTGGGGAACCGGCGGCCGCGGGCGGTTTCTTGCGGTGCTCGCGGCATTCATCTTCAACTACGCCTGCTATTTCTCCGAAATCTACCGCGGCGGCATTGAAAGCGTTCCCGTCGGGCAGGCAGAGGCAGGGCAGGTGCTCGGGCTGACGCGGCGCCAGACCTTCTTCCGCGTCATTCTGTTACAGGTCGTAAAGCGGATTCTTCCGCCAATGAGCAACGAAGTGATTACACTTGTCAAGGACACCTCCCTCGCGCGCGTGATTTCGGTCTATGAGTTGATTTGGGCGGGAGAAGCATTTATCAAGTCAAAGGGGCTCCTTTGGCCTCTGCTGATGACCGGGCTTTTTTATCTGGGATTTTCCGGACTTCTTACGATGCTGTTCGGAAAAATCGAGAGGAAGCTCGCTTACATCCGATCCTGAGGTGCACAAATGGCATTTCTTGAAGTTTCAAACCTGACGAAGCGCTTTGGAAAAACCGAGGTGCTGCGCGGTATCTCATTCGACATGAGGGAGGGGGAGGTGTTGTCCGTGATCGGCTCGTCCGGGAGCGGAAAAACCACCCTGCTGCGCTGTCTCAACTTGCTCGAGCTTGCGGACGGCGGAACGATCAGCGTCGGCGGACAGCGGATATTTGACGCTGCGGAAAAAAGTACACGGCGAGAGACGAGGCAGCGAATTCGCAGGCTGCATTTCGGGCTGGTATTCCAGTCATTCCACCTTTTCCCCCAGTATACGGCAATGGAAAACGTGATGCTTGCGCCGGGGCTTGTCCGCCGCACGGAGCCGGAGGAAAACCGCCGGCGCGCTGCGGCGCTGCTTTCGGAGGTCGGACTCGGCGGGAAAGCGGAAAGCTACCCCTGCGAGCTGTCCGGCGGACAGCAGCAGCGTGTTGCGATTGCGCGCGCACTGGCAATGGAGCCGGAGATTTTATGCTTCGACGAACCGACCTCGGCACTGGATCCGGAGCTGACGGGGGAGGTTCTGCGCGTCATCCGGTCGCTTGCCGAGCGCCGAATGACAATGATCGTGGTAACGCACGAGATGCGCTTTGCCCGTGATGTTTCCGACCGCGTGCTTTTTATGGATGCAGGCGTCATCGCAGAGCAGGGCGGAGCGCACTCGGTGTTTTTGTCTCCGAAAACGGAACGTCTTCGCACATTTTTGAATACCGACCAAGTATGACAAACGCGTCCCCGGCGTTTTCGGGGACGCGTCCGATTTTATCGCAGAGCGGCAATGACCTGCGGCAGTGCCTCCGCAAAGGCGCGGATGTCCGCCTCGGTCGTATCCGAACCGAGCGAGATGCGGATCGAGCCGTCGATCAGCTCCGGCGCGACGCGCATTGCCTCCAGCACATGGCTGCGGTGGCCCTTACTGCACGCGGAGCCGGCGGAGACGTAGATCCCCCGGTCGGCCAGCGCGTTAATCAGCCCCTGCGAGCGCAGCCCGGCAACCGCGAGGTTGACAATATGCGGCGCCTCCTGCGCGCCGAGAAGCGTAACGCCCGCGACGGGCGCGATCAACTCACGGCACAGGTCGCGTAGGCGCTGCTGCTCCAGAATGGCAGTGCGGCGATGGGGAAGCTGCACGTCGCAGGCGGCGGCAAAGGCGGCGATCATCGGCATCGGCTCCGTGCCGCTGCGCAGGCCGCGCTCCTGCCCGCCGCCGAGCAGCAGACCGGGCAGCTCGCGCCGCAGGTACAGCGCGCCGACGCCCTTACCCGCTCGGATCTTATGGCCGGAGACTGAAATCATATCCGCGCCAAGCGTACGGGCGCGGAACGGAACCTTGAAAAAGCCCTGCACCGCATCGGTATGAAACAGCGTATCGGGATTGAGACGGTGCGTCAGCAGCGCCATTTTCTCGATGGGCATGACCGCTCCCGTCTCATTATTGACCATCATGATGCTCACAAGCACCGTGTCGCTCCGCAGCGCATTTTGCAGATCGGCCAGCGTGATGCGCCCGAGGGCATCCGGCCGCAGATAAGTGACCTCAAAGCCCTGCCGTTCCAGCCGCTCCATTGGCCGCAGCACGGCTTCATGCTCCACGGCGGTGGTGACGATATGCCGGCCGCGCTTGCCCATACGCTCGGCAGCGGCGGAAATGGCCCAGTTATCGGCCTCCGTGCCGCCGGAGGTAAAGAAAACGTGCTCCGGCTCGGAGCCCATTGCCTGCGCTACGCTTTCGCGGCAGCGGCGCAGCAGCCGCGCGGCATCCACTCCCAGCTTATGCAGGGAGCTGGGATTGCCCCAGAGGGTCTGCATCGCTTCGTTCGCGGCGGCCACGGCCTCGGCACAGGGGCGGGTCGTGGCGGCATTGTCCAGGTAGATCATAGCGCCGTCACCATCTGGTCATAGCCGAGCATGGTATAGCCGCAGCGCAGATACAACGCGCGGGCGCGGGTATTATCCGGCTCGACCTCAAGACGGATGCGGCGGCAGCCCTCGCGCCGCGCCAGCGTGGGCAGCAGGCGGAAGAACTCGCTGCCGAGACCGCAGCCGCGGTGTCCCTCGCGCAGATACAGCTCCTCGGCCCAAAGCTCCGGGCCGCCGGCCTCGTGGGAGTATTTCAGCGACAGAAGGCCGTAGCCGACGGCGCGGCCGTCCTGCTCGGCGATCAGGCAGCGCTGCGTGGAGCCCTCGCGAAACAGATCGTCCAACGC
Organism: uncultured Oscillospiraceae bacterium; assembly: GCA_934645175.1. Taxonomy (GTDB): domain Bacteria; phylum Bacillota; class Clostridia; order Oscillospirales; family Oscillospiraceae; genus JAZOXB01. The sequence continues at coordinate 5,501 of CAKUDE010000002.1, read as the reverse complement.
GGCCTCGTGGTATTCCGCGGGAATCGGGTGCAGCACGGCGCTGCTTGCATAGAACTCGGCGAACATGGCCGCCAGGATCGGCCGATCCTGCGGCGTAACGGGTCGAAACATGGTATATTTTCCTCCATAACTGCGGAACCCGCCCTCGAAAAAGAGCGGATTTCCGTGAAGTGTGTGAAAAAATACAGGCATTGCGAGACCCCGAAGGGATCGCAGCAACCTCAAGACGCCTGTCATTGCGAGGCCACGCCAGTGGCCGTGGCAATCTTTTGCAAGTCTTTGCATTAGATTGCCGCGTCGCTTCGCTCCTCGCAATGACACGGGGGAAGGACGTCGCTCCGCTCCTCGCAATGACACAGAGCGGAACTATCGCGTCGGGTATCGGTCGGCGGTTCCGGGTTTATTTTTTCTTCAGCGCAAGACGGATTTTTTCGCACAGGCCGCCAACGTTCAGCCCATAAGCGTCGAGCACCTCGGCGGCCTTGCCGCTGCGGCCGAAATCGTCCGCCACGCCGTGACGAATCACAGGCGCGGGGCAGTGCTCCGCGACATATTCCGCAACCGCGCCGCCCAGACCGCCGATGACGTTATGCTCCTCGGAGGTCACGATGCAGCCGGTCTCGCGCACGGCCTGTTCAATCAGCGCGCCGTCGAGCGGCTTAATGGTATGCATATCGATCACGCGGACGGAAACGCCCTCCTTGGCCATCTCCTCGCGCGCCTGAAGCGCGACCTGCACCATCAGACCCACGGCCACGACGGTAACGTCCGAGCCGTCCGCAAGGACGACGCCCTTGCCCAGCTCAAATTTGTAGCCCTCGACACGGTCGGTAACGACCTCGACCGCCGAGCGGCCCAGACGCATATAGGCAGGGCCGTCGTAGTCCAGCAGCGCCTTGACCGCCAGGCGCATCTCATAGCCGTCGCAGGGGCAGAGCACCATCATCCCGGGAATGGCGCGCATGAGTGCGAAATCCTCAATGCACTGGTGCGTCGCGCCGTCCTCGCCGACGGACAGACCGCCGTGCGAACCGACGACCTTGACATTCAGGCGCGGATACGCCACGGAATTGCGCACCTGCTCATAGGCGCGGCCGGCGGCGAACATGGCGAAGGTGTTCGTGAAGGGCAGATAGCCGCACGCGGCCATGCCGGCGGCGACGCCGGTCATGTTGCACTCGGCGATGCCCATATCGAAGAAGCGCTCCGGATATTTTGCGGCGAAGAATTTGCTCATCGTCGCACCGGCAAGGTCGGCGTCGAAAACGACCAGCTTCGGGTACTGCTCGGCGAATTCGACCAGCGCCTCGCCGTAGGCGTTACGGGTTGCAATTTTATCTGCCATATTACTTGCCCTCCAGTTCCGCGATCTTCGCTTCCAGCTCGGCCCTTGCGGCGGCAAACTGCTCGTCGTTGGGGGCCTTGCCGTGCCAGCCGGCGTTATTTTCCATGAAGCTCACGCCCTTGCCCTTGACGGTCTTTGCCAGAAGGACGGTGGGCTTGCCCTTGCACTGCGCGGCGGCGGCAAACGCATCGAGGAGCTTCGCGTAGTCGTGGCCGTCCACATGAATCACATTCCAGCCAAAGGCGGCAAACTTCGCATCGAGCGGCTCGGAGGGCATGACGTCCTTCGTTGCGCCGTCAATCTGAAGGCCGTTGACGTCCACAATGGCGCACAGGTTATCCAGTGCATACTTTGCGGCGGACATGGCCGCCTCCCAGACCTGACCTTCGGCGATCTCGCCGTCGCCCAGGACGGTATAGACGCGGTAGTCCTTATGATCGAGCTTACCCGCCAGCGCCATACCGACGGCGGCGCTGATGCCCTGCCCCAGAGAGCCGGTGGACATATCCACGCCCGGCACATGGCGCATTTCGGCGTGGCCGGAATAGTGCCCCCGGATGGAGCGGAAGAGCTTCAGGTCGTCGAGCGGGAAGAAACCGCGCAGCGCCAGCACGGGATAAAGCGCCGGGGTGCAGTGGCCCTTCGACAGGACGAAGCGGTCGCGATCCGCCCACTGCGGCTGCTGCGGATCGACATTCATTACGTTAAAATACAGCGTAGTGATGACGTCCATCGCCGAGAGGCTGCCGCCGATATGGCCGGAGGCGGCGGTGTGAACCATCTCCATGCCGAGAAGCCTTGCGCGGGCGGCGGTGAGCGCAAGCTGTGCCGTGTTCTGCTTTTCCATGACTTCCTCCTTATTTAAAAAGCGAGCTTTTCCGTCAGGTACCGCTTCAGCTGCGCAATCGGGATGCGCACCTGCTGCATCGTATCGCGGTCGCGGACGGTGACGGCGTGGTCCGCCGGGGTATTCTCGTCGCCGACGGTCTCAAAATCGACGGTAATGCACAGCGGCGTACCGATCTCGTCCTCGCGGCGATAGCGCTTGCCGATGGAGCCGGCATCGTCGAAATCGACCATAAAATCCTTCTGCAGGTCGCGGTAGATCTCCTCGGCTGCGGGCGAGAGCTTTTTCGACAGCGGCAGCACCGCCGCCTTGAAGGGCGCGAGCGCCGGGTGCAGACGCAGCACGACGCGCACGTCGTCCTTGCCGCTCTTGTCCTGCCCGACGACCTCCTCGTCATAGGCGTCGGCAAGGAACGCCAGGAAGCTGCGCTCCACACCGAGCGACGGCTCGATGACATAGGGGATATAGCGCGCGTTCTTCTCCTGATCGAAATAGGTCAGGTCCTTCCCGGAGGTATTCTGATGCTGCGTCAGGTCGTAGTCGGTGCGGTCGGCCACGCCCCACAGCTCGCCCCAGCCGAAGGGGAACAGGAACTCGAAGTCCGTCGTCGCCTTGGAATAGAAGCACAGCTCCTCGGGGTCGTGGTCGCGCAGGCGGAGATTCTCCTCCTTCATGCCGAGGCTGAGCAGCCACTGCTTGCAGAAGCCGCGCCAGTAGGCGAACCACTCGAGGTCGGTGTTCGGCTCGCAGAAGAACTCCAGCTCCATCTGCTCAAACTCGCGCACGCGGAAGATAAAGTTGCCCGGCGTGATTTCGTTGCGGAAGGACTTACCGATCTGACCGATGCCGAACGGCAGCTTGCGGCGCGTGGTGCGCTGGACGTTCGTAAAGTTGACGAAAATGCCCTGCGCGGTCTCCGGACGGAGATAGACGGTGTTTTTGGCGTCCTCGGTGACGCCCTGGAAGGTTTTGAACATCAGGTTAAACTGACGGATGTCGGTAAAATTATGCTTGCCGCAGGTGGGGCAGGCGATGTTATGCTCGTCGATAAACGCCTTCATCTCGGCGTTGGTCATGGTATCGATGGGCTTTTCCGGCTCGGTTCCGGCGGCGGCGTAGAAGTCCTCGATGAGCTTGTCGGCGCGGAAGCGCTCGTGGCACTCGCGGCAGTCCATCAGCGGGTCGGAGAAGCCGCCCAGATGACCGGAGGCAACCCAGGTCTGCGGGTTCATGAGAATGGCGGAGTCCAGACCGACGTTATAGGGGTTCTCCTGGACGAATTTCTTCCACCAGGCGCGCTTGATATTGTTTTTCAGCTCCACGCCGAGCGGGCCGTAGTCCCAGGTGTTTGCCAGACCGCCGTAGATTTCGGAGCCTGCGAACACGAAGCCGCGGTTTTTGCACAGCGCAACGAGCTTGTCCATCGTTTTTTCGGTATTTTTCAGCATAAAAACGCCTCCGTTTTCGGTTTTACAAGCTATTTTATCACCTCTGCTGCGCAAAGTCAAGCGCAGGCCCCCTCATTTCTGCCGCCGCAAGAGCGCCGAAGGCGAAAGGCCTCCCCTGTGCAAGGGGGCCTTTTCTGTCATTGCGAGACTTGCGCCAGCAAGTCGTGGCAATCTTGTGTGTTTACTGTCATTGCGAGGGCGGCTTTGCCGCCCGTGGCAATCTTGCGCATCGATACTTGTCATTGCGAGACCCCGAAGGGGTCGTGGCAATCTCCTGTCAAATCCCACATTAGATTGCCACGTCGCTCCGCTCCTCGCAATGACAAATAACAGACACGCCGCGTCGGGCTGCGCCCTCCTCGCAATGACATAGGGGCGCAGCGGCATAAAAACGCACCCTCCCGAATGGGAGGGTGCGAAGGCTTCGGAACCACCGGGCAGGAGTAGAGAAAAGGGACGCCCGGGATCAGGTTTGGAGTGGATTATTCGGTGACGATCCAGCAGGGGAGGAGTTTGTTTTCGTTATCTTCTGCGTATTTGCTGTCTCCGTCACAATTTGCCAAGGTGACACTTTGCTTTTTATCGCCTATTGTGAAAGTAAAATCACTGCCGCAGTTCGTTGCTTCAACAGACATATACGCGTTCTGATTGAACATTCTGTATTCTTTAGCTTCCTCGAGCGCGCCGGTGTCTTTATTCACATTATACTTCCGGACAAGCAGCGTGCCGGCAGCAATTTCAATCTTAGCATCATTGACAGTATAATCCGTAGCCGCCGTCTTGGTATCGCGCTCGACCGCGCCCTTCACGAGGTTCACGGTTGAGTTCTCGACCCAGCTCGAAAACTTCTTGTCGATGGTCAGGGAAGACTTTGAGCCATAAATCGCGCCGATTGCCTTGCCACCCTGGCCCTCGGAGCAGTTGACGGTGACATTCTCGACCTTGCAACCTTTAATTGTAAGCACTGTGCTGCCGACGTTGCCGATCAGACCGCCGACCTTATTTTTGCCGTTGATAACAGAATTCTTAACCGTCACATTTTCAAGCGTAATCGTAGGATATACAGCCGTACCAACAGGCCATTTTGCTTGACTTTTACCGACAACCGCACCGACGCCGCCGATTTCCAAATTGCCAACCGTCGAGTTTGCAATCGTGAGATTCTTGACGGTGAGAGCTACGTTGCCCTCGACGAGCTGTACAAATCCGGATGCATAGTCCTTGCCCTGATTGTCTTTGACCTCTCCGGTGTAAGCTTTTGTAATCTGCGCAAGGCCATAGAGCGTGGTGCCACCGTCTTGACCTTCGATCGAACACGCGAGCGCATTGCCATCAGTATTACTGAATTGGAAGCCGATATCCGCGCCCTTCAGGTCGATTTCAGCAACGTTGAACTTAATTTCGACAGCATTCAACACTTTGTTGCGGTTTTGCTCCGAAAGCCAGTAAAGCTCCTCAGCGGTGGAAATGGTATAAACACCATCATTCCCAGGTTTTACTTCCGTCGTGCCGATCTTGCCGTTCAGCGAGAGGCGTTGACCCTTTTGGTATGTTGTGTTCTTATATTCCTCCGGGTAAAGAACCTTATTGTCTGCATCCACGTACAAAACGCGGTTCAGCTCGCTGTCCCAGAAAAAGTAGTGTCCTTCGACGAGAGGCGTGTAGTTCTCGGTGTCCATACCGCCGGACTTCAGTGCCGCGTGCACCTCTGTGATGGACTTGCCCTTCGTCACTTCGTTAATGGCAAGCTGCGTGTTCATCTGCCGGACGGCCTGGATGTCCGCCGACTCGTTGGCTTTTTTGGTCAGATTGATGAAGGTCGGGATCAGGACGGCGGCCAGAATGGCGATCACCGCAATGA
>CAKUDE010000001.1 GCA_934645175.1 uncultured Oscillospiraceae bacterium | reverse complement strand
TGTCTGTCTGTCTGTCTGTCTGTCTGTCTGTCTGTCTGTCAAGATATGATACACGACCTTCGCCCCCTTCGTCAAGACCTTTCTTTGATCAAGATACCACATTTTCCCGCGCTTGTCAAGCAGGTTTGTTTCAAAATCGTGTCCGGAAAGGCGCGCTACACGTCAAAAATCACTTGCAATACGCCATTTCGTGTTTTTCCGCGGCGCCCGCAGACACAGGCGCGTCGGCTCAACCGCCGACCACAAAGACCACATAGCAGGGTCTGAGCTCGTCGGCATCGTCCGCAAAGCGCAGCTCGGTGCGGTATTTGCCGGACATCGACCGGCACAGCAGCTTCCACTCGTCGGCGCTTACTTCATAGGTCAACGTCCCATGCGACTGCGTTTTGTTGTCCGCCGCATCGCCGATCAGCCCGCTGTCAATACGCTTGGCGCTCTCCGGCAGCTCCACGCTCTCCAACGACGGCACATAGACGATCAGCACCGGCCCATACGGCGAAAGCGCGTCCGGCTCGTCAATGCTGTCGGCCGCCTCGGTGCGCGTCGGCGACAGGAGCGGGACGGAGGCCGTCTGTTTGCCGTCGCCGCAGCCGTTGGCGAGACTGCCGGCCGCCGCATCATTTTCTTCCGGCAGCGCGCGCAGGCCGAAGAATACCAGCGCGAACACGGCGGCGAGCGTCGCTGCGGCGGAAACGAGTCTGCGCGCGATTTTCCGGCGCTGCGGCACCCGCAAAACCGCGTTGTCTCCCGGCACGGGCGGCTCAAGCGATGCCCGCACGGAGCGCATGACATTATCCGCCAGCGCCGCAGGCGGCACAACCGGCTCACGCAGGAGCGCATCGTTGCGGCGAAGCTGCTCCAGCCGCGCACGGCACGACGGGCAGTTCTCCAAATGTTCCTTTAGCGCCGCTTCCTCTGCGGCGGTATTTTCTTCGTCAAGGTGTCCGCTCAGAAGCAGCAGTACATCCTCACAATGCATACGCATCACCCTTTCGCCGTTTGGACGGCGCACTGCCGTCCATGTTCCCGATTTGTAACCATTTTTCTTTTGGTGCGGCGCTATTTTTCCAGCAGTCTGCGCAGCCGCTCTCTGGCGCGCGACAGGCGCGACTTGACCGTGCCCTCCTTAATGCCCAGCAGCTCGGCAATGCGCTCATAGCTCAGCTCGGCATCGACGCGCAGGGCAATGAGCTGCCGCTGCTCCGGGTCGAGCCGCGCCAATGCCGCCGCAAGGCGGGTCTGTGTGTCCTTTTCCAAAAGCGCCTGCTCGGGCGTCGCGGCGGGATCGGGCACGGACAGAGCAAAATCCGCGCCGTCGGCATCCGTTTGCGTCAGCGGAACCGTCGCGCGGCGCTTGCGGCTGCGCAGCATATCCAGGCAGATATTCGCCGTCAGGCGGTAGAGCCAGGTGGAGAAAGCGGAATCGAAGCGGAAGCCCGGCAGACTGCGCCATGCCTTGAGAAAGGACTCCTGCGCGGCGTCCTGCGCATCCTCGGGATCGGTCAGCATCCGCAGACACAGACGGTAGACCTGCTCCTGATGGGAGAGCACCAACAGCTCAAAGGCATCCGCGTCGCCCGCTGCGGCGCGGCGAAGAATCGAAAGCTCATCCATCGGCATCACCTCAGCTCCCGGACGATGCCGGCGATCACACGCTCGACCTCTTCGGCCGTCGAGACGCGGGAAATCTGCTCCTTCCAGTAGCCGCCGTAGGCCACGCCGCGCAGATACCATGCCAGATGCTTGCGCGCCTCCAGGCAGGCGATATGCTCGCCCTTGTCCTCCAGCGCCAGCAAAAACTGCTCGTGCGCCACGGTCATCCGCTCAGACAGCGGCGGCAGCATCGGAATCTCGCGCCCCTCCAGAGCGGCGGCGATCCGACTGGGCAGCCACGGGTCGCCGAAGCTCCCGCGTCCGACCATATACAGTGCCGCGCCGCAATGCGCGCGGCAGCGCAGCGCGTCCTCCGGCGAAAACAGGTCGCCGTTGGCGACGACGGGAATCCGAACCGCCTGCACGACCCTGCCGATCTCGTCCCAGTCGGCGCGGCCGGCGTACTGCATGGCACGGGTACGCCCGTGAATCGTGACGGCGGCGGCGCCGCTGTCCTCCATACGTCTGGCAAACTCGACGGCACAGAGGCTTCCGCGATCCCAGCCGAGGCGCGTTTTGACCGTAACCGGCATCCGGACTGCCGCACTCACGGCGCGCACGATCCGGCCGGCCAGCTCCGGTTCGCGCAAAAGCGCCGCGCCGTCGCCGTTGTTGACGATTTTCGGCATGGGACAGCCCATATTGATATCGATGAAATCGCAGCCGGAATACTCCGCCGCGAGCACGGCGGCCTGCGCCATGATCTGCGGATCGTTTCCGAAGAGCTGTACGCCGCACAGGCTCCCCGGATTCTTACGCAGCAGCGCGCGGCTCTTGCGATCCTGGTAGACCAGCGCGCGGGAGGAAACCATCTCCGTTACCGTGACCGCCGCGCCGAGCCGGGCGCAAACCGAGCGAAAGGCCCAATCCGTCACGCCCGCCATGGGCGCGAGCATAACCGGACCGGAAATCTCATAGTCAAGGAACCGCAAGCGGCTCACCTCCCCTTTGTTTTCCTCCATGGTAGCATATTTCATGGCAAAACTCAATAAAAAATTCGTCTGCGTTTTTTGCGACCTGACGAAAAGCACACATTTTACTGTCAAAGGCTTGCCAAGTGTGAGGAAAGGTGCTATACTGTGTAAAATATCTGCCGCTGTACAGAAAGGAGCATACTCTTGCGTTTTTCCGAGAAACAAATCTCTCTAAGAGACGGACGCACGGCTCTGCTCCGCGCCCCGCGTCCGGACATAGCGGAGGCCGAGGAGACAGTCAGGTATCTTCATACCGCCTCCGGTGAGACGGAATTCCTGAGCTATTATCCCGAAGAGCTTCCCTTCACCCCCGAAAGCGAGCAGAAATATCTGCAAGCCAACCTCGATGCGCCGAACACGATGATGATCGTCTGCGAGGTGGACGGGAGGATGGCCGGAAACTGTCAGCTCGTGTTCTTCACCAAACAGAAGGAGGCGCACCGCGCCGTCGTAATGATCGCCCTCCTGCGCGAATTCTGGAATCTGGGCATCGGCAGCGCCATGTTTTCCGAGATGATCGCCGCCGCCCGCGAAAAAAACGTGGAACAACTTGAACTCTGCTACGTCGAAGGCAACGAACGTGCTGCTGCGCTCTACCGCAGGATGGGCTTCGAGGTCATGGCAGTCCACCCCGACGCCTTCCGTCTGAAGGACGGCTCGATGCGCAGCGAGGTTTTCATGCGCAGAAAGCTCTGAAGCGTTCCCAAACAAAACACCTCGCCGCCGGGCTGTGCGGCTCGCGGAGCATCCGCGAAACGGGCCGCCGCCCGTTAAGGAGAAGAAAATGCACATCGTAGAAACGATCAACACCGTCTTAATGATCCTGTTTTTCATCTTCTATTCGTACCAGTTCGTCTATGTGCCCATTGCGCTGCTGTACCGGCACAAAAAGCATAAGCCGGAGGTGCTTCACCGCATCGCCGTTCTCATCGCCGCACGCAACGAGCAGGCCGTCATCGGCAACCTGATCGACAGCATCCGTGCACAGAGCTACCCCGCGGAATACGTTGACATTTACGTCGGCGCGGACAACTGCACCGACGAAACCGCCCGCGTGGCCCGCGAGCACGGCGCGACCGTCTTTGAGCGCTTTGACAAGGTGCGTGTCGGCAAGGGCTATGTGCTGAACTTCCTGCTGGAAAAGATCAGCGGCATACCGCACGACGCATACCTCGTGCTCGACGCGGACAATGTGCTTGACCCGAACTTCATTCGCGAGATCAACGCCGTACATACCGACGGTTATGAAATCGTCACCTGCTACCGCAACTCCAAAAACTACGGCGACAACTGGATCACGGCGGGCTATGCATTGTGGTTCCTGCGCGAGGCGCGTTACCTCAACGAAGCGCGCTATGCCATCGGCAGCTCCTGCGCCGTATCCGGCACGGGTTTCCTGTTCTCGGAGAAGATCCGCGAGGAATGCGGCGGCTGGAATTTCTTCCTGCTGACCGAGGACATTGAGTTTACCATTCACAATGTCGTCCACGGCCGCAAGGTCGGCTACGCCCGCAACGCCGTGCTCTACGACGAGCAGCCCGTGACCTTCCGCCAGTCGTGGCGGCAGCGTATGCGCTGGTCGAAGGGGTATCTGCAGGTCTGCCGCAAATACGGCTGCAAGCTGATTGCAGGTATCTTCCGCGGCAGCTTCTCCTGCTACGATATGGCGATGAACATCATGCCGGCTGCCGTTCTGTCCGCCGTCAGCGTGGTGGTCAACCTGGTCGGCTTTGGCTACAGCTTCTCCGCCGCAGGCGACACGCTTTCGATTGTGCTGTCGGTGCTGAAGCTGCTTGAGGGCTTATATTTGACGCTGTTCATTCTCGGCGGCATTACCACCGTTACCGAATGGAAGCAGATTCACTGCGCCGCATGGAAGAAAATTCTGTATGTATTCACCTTCCCGCTGTTCATGCTGACATACATCCCCATCTGCCTGTGCGCACTGTTCTCGAAGGTCGAATGGAAGCCCATCACCCACGAAAAGAGCATGACGCTCGCGCAAATCAAAGAAAGTGCCGACCGCTGAACCCGGTCGGGCAATAAAAAAACAGGACGGCACCGAAAAGCGCCGCCCTGTTTTTATGCGTTTTATGCGGCAGACATAGCCGGAAATGCTGTTGCAGGGAGGGGAAAGCGGTGCAACGGCAGTTTCTCCCGCTGCCGGAGACCGTCCTCCCGTAAGTAAGAGCCGTCGAAGCTTCAGTCTCCCGTTTCGCCGGTGAAAACGCATAGCGCCTCACCGGTCAGAAAAAGGCGCGTGCGGCCGTCCTCACGCAGAACGTCGACAAACAGCACGCCGCCGTCGGTCACGACGCGCGTCCGTACACCCGTAACCGCGCCGCGCAGCGTCATGGCAAGCACGCTTGCGCCCGTACCGGTGCCGCAGGCCAGCGTGAAATCCTCTACGCCGCGCTCATACGTCAGCAGCCGCAGCTCGTTCGGCGCGGTTACGGCGCAGAAATTGACGTTCGCGCCGCGCGGGAAGCTCGGGCTGTGGCGCAGACGTTCGGCGAGGCTGCGCAGAGTGCGCTCCGGGACTGTCTCGCAGGGCACGACGGCATGCGGAATACCGGGGTCGCCCAGCTCGATATAGTCGCACACCGTTTCCTCGATACACAGGCCGCGCTTCACCTCTGTGGGGGCGGTCAATTCGATTTTGTAATGCGACTTGTCGATACGTTCGCCGACGACCGCCCCCGAGGGCGTTTCTATGTGTTGAATCGTGCCGGAAAGCCCCGTGTCGTGGCAGAAGCGGCAGATGCAGCGCGCGCCGTTGCCGCACATCTCGGCCGTCGAGCCGTCGTTGTTATAAAAAACCATTTTGCAGTCGCCGCCGTGCTCCGGCGGCTCCACGATCATCAGGCCGTCCGCGCCGATGCCGAAATGTCGGTCGCACAGGCGCACCGCCAGCGCCGCATAGTCGTTCGGTGAAATCGAACGGTCGAGGTTCGGCAGGAGCACGAAGTCGTTGCCCGCGCCGCAGTATTTGTAAAATTTCATAGCCGCCTCCGCAAGTTTTCTTCCTCCATCATAGCGCCTTTTTGCAGAAAAAGCAAGCCCCGTGCCGCACGCCTCCGTGCGCGAAGCATATACTGCTCATGGGAGACGGTTTTGTAAAATAGTGCTTGACAAAATATACAAAAACGGTATAATAATACAAAAAGCACATATTCAATGGCGCGGCAAAAATATGCAATGGCCGCCCGGAAAAGGGAGACACAGATATGAGGGTTTTGAAGTTTGGCGGCACCTCTATGGCGGATGCTGCCCAGTACCGCAAGGTGCTCGGCATCGTCCGCGCGGAGCCGTCGCGCCGTGTCGTCGTGGTTTCGGCGGCGGGGAAACGCTTTCCCGGCGACACAAAGGTGACGGATCTGCTGTATCTTTGCTATGCGCATATGCAGTACGGGGTCGGTTATGACGACATCTGGCAGAATATTGTGGAGCGCTACTGCGCCATTCGCGACGCGCTTGGACTGAAGACGGATTTGGAATCCGAATTTGCGGTGCTGCGTGCGCGGATGGAAAATGGCATTTCACGCGACGAATTAGTCTCGCGCGGCGAGTATTTCTCCGCAATCCTGACAGCGGAAATGCTCGGTTTTCCGTTTATTGACGCAAAAAGATGGCTTACATTTCACTATGACGGCACGATCGACCAGGAGACCTCCTATGCCGCGCTGCGTGCGCTCGTCGGCGACGGCTGCGCCGTTACGCCCGGCTTCTACGGCGTCACGCCGGAGGGCGCGATCCGCGTTCTGACGCGCGGCGGCTCGGATATTACCGGCGCGCTTGCCGCCGCCGCGCTCGGCGCGGAGGTCTATGAGAACTGGACGGACGTGTGCGGGATGCTGATGGCTGACCCGCGCATTGTCGATGCGCCGCGCACCATTGACCGCGCAACATACGGAGAATTACGTCAACTTTCGTATGCTGGTGCGCAGGTGCTACATGAGATGACAATTTTCCCGGTGCGAGAAATGAATATTCCACTGAATATACGGAATACCAACCACCCGGAGCACCCGGGTACACTCGTCTGTGACGACTTCCCGGAGCCGCCGAAGGCCGACCGCTTTGTTACCGGCATCGCCGGCAAGAAGGACTTTTCCATCCTGACCGTTTCCAAGCGCGGGATGTCCGGCGCGGTCGGGACGCTGCGCGCCATTTTCTCGGTGTTTGAACGCAACGCCGTTCCGGTCAGTTATGTGACGACAGGCGTTGACTGCATCAGTCTGGCCGTACCGACGGAAAATCTGTCGCCCTGTACCTATACCCTGACCGATGAGCTGCGCAAGGCCGTTCATCCGGACGACCTGAAAATTACGGATAACCTTGCCATTGTTGCGGTTGTCGGCCGTCGTATGGCCTTCCGCGCAGGCACCTCGGGCAAGATTTTTGATGCGCTCGGGAAACGAAACATCAACATCCGGATGATCGCGCAGGGGCCGGACGAAATGACCATTCTTGTCGGCGTGGAAAACAAGGATTACGGTCAAACGGTGCGCGAGCTGTATGAAGCGTTTGTAAAGTGAGGTTTTTATGAAGCAGTATAACGTTGGCATTTTGGGTGCGACCGGTGCGGTTGGCCGCGAAATGATGAAAATACTGGCGGAGCGCAACTTCCCCATTGCCGAGCTTCGCCTGCTGGCAGGGTCGCGCAGCGCGGGCAGCACGCTCGCGTGGAAGGGCCGCGAGCTGCCTGTCCTCCTGACGTGTGACGAGGCGTTTGAAGGGCTGGATCTTGTCCTCGGCGCCGCCGAAAACGACATTGCCGAGCGCTTTGCGCCTGCCATTACCCGCGCAGGGGCGGTGTTTGTTGATAATTCCTCCGCATTTCGTCTCGACCCGAATGTCCCGCTGATCGTTCCGGAGATCAACGGAGACGATGTGAAGCAGCACAAGGGCATTCTCGCCAACCCGAATTGCTCAACCATCATCGCGCTGATGGCGATTTACGCCCTGCGGCCGCTGGGCAACCTGAAGGCGATGGTTGCATCCACATATCAGGCGGTTTCCGGTGCGGGCGCAGGCGGCCCCGTGGAGCTGGCGGAGCAGATCGATGCCCTGCGCGAGGGCAGAGCCGTGCATCCGCACGTCTTTTCCCACCAGATTGCCTATAATCTCATTCCGCAGATCGGCGGTGTGACCTTCGAGGGCTATACGAGCGAGGAAATGAAAATGCAGAATGAGGGACGCAAGATTCTGCACCTGCCGGAGCTGCGCGTAAGCTGCACCTGCGTGCGCGTACCCGTGGTGCGCAGTCACTCCATCTCGCTGAATCTGTATTTTGACCGCCCGGTCTCCGTCGAGGCCGCGCGCGAGGCCATTGCCGCTGCGCCGGGCTGTGCGCTGGCGGACGACACGGCCAACCATGTTTATCCCATGCCGCTGGATACCTCCGACCGCGACACCGTGCTCGTTGGACGTATCCGGCCGGATCTGATCTGCGAAAACGGTCTGGCGCTCTGGTGCTGCGGCGATCAGATCCGCAAGGGTGCGGCGACGAACGCCGTGCAGATTGCGGAGTGCCTGCTCTCATAGGATAAAATATCGGCGCCTCATGCGGTCGCATGAGGCGCCTTTTTATGTCATTGCGAGACCCCGCAGGGGTCGTGGCAATCTCGTGCACCGACGCCTGTCATTGCGAGGGCGGCTTTGCCGCCCGTGGCAATCTTCTGTAAAATCCCGCATCAGATTGCCACGTCGGGCTTGCACCCTCCTCGCAATGACAAATAACAGGCGCGTCACGTCGCTTCACTTCTCGCGATGACACGTTGTGAGAAAGCAACGTCGCTTCGCTCCTCGCAATGACACGCGGGAGTGCGGCAATTATGTCATTGCGAGGCCACGCCAGCGGCCGTGGCAATCTCAGGTGACACATCTCAAAGCCTTCCCCCTTGAGGGGAAGGCGGACGCAAAGTGAAGTGGCGCGACAGGATGAGGTGTCCGCCGCTACACGGCGAAAAAAGGCTCCCCGATGGGGAGCCTTTCAAAATTTTCAAACCTTGCGGGGCAAGCTCCGCCGGGGTCGGCTTTTTCGCTGCACAGCTCAGTCGCGTCTGCGGCGGCCGGTGACCAGAATCAACAGACGCAGGAACTGCATGACCGTCACGCTCAGCGCCGCAACGTAGGTCATCGCGGCGGCAGTGAGCACGCGCCGCGCGCCCGTCTGTTCCTCGGGCGTAAGCAAATTCGTACCGCGGATGGCCTGCATCGCGCGGCGGCTTGCATTGAACTCCGTCGGCAGTGTGACAAGCTGGAAGACAACGCACAGACCGTAGAGCAGCACGCCGAACAGCGCAACGGAATAGAAGAAATCGCCGAGCGCGCTGCCGTAGGTGCAGAAGGAGGAGAAGATCAGCCCCAGTGCAATCATCGGGATCGAGAGCTGTGAGCCGAGGTTCGTGACGCGCACGATCGCCGTGCGGAAGCGAATGGGCGCATAGTTCTGCGCATACTGCACGGCGTGGCCGGCCTCATGCGCCGCGACGCCGACGGCGGCGGGCGTCGGCGCGTCATACACGCTGTCCGACAGACGAATGACGTTCGTTTTCGGGTCATAGTGGTCGGTCAGCTCGCCGGAAACGCGCTCAATGCGCACGCCGCTGACACCGTTGGCGTTCAGAACCGCACGGGCGGCGTCTGCACCGGTCATGCCGCGCGCGTTGCGCACGCTGCCGTATTTGCGGAAGGTACTGTTGACGCGGGCGCTTGCAATGAGGGAAAACAGCACCGCCGGGAGCACCAGAACGAGATACAGCCAGTCGTAGTAAAAGAAAAATGGCATAAAGTCCTCCTTACATGACTTCAAGCGGGCCCAACGCCTGATGCAGCCGTTCGGTCAGCGCAGCGCGGAACAGGCCGTAGGCGCCCTCATGAAGCTGATTCAGCGCCGGGGCGCATCGATACAGCTCCACGCGTCCGCCGAGGAAGCAGTCGATATCCAGCAGATACTTGACCTCCGGATCCTCCGACGCGCCGCGCTTGACGCGGCCGGGGCCGCAGTGCAGCTTCGCTCTGCCGCCGCCGGGAAGCCCCAGCTCGGCATCCTGCGCCGCGCGGGTAAAATCCGCCTCGCGCGCACCGGGCGCGGACAGCAGCCCCAGGTAGGCAGGACTGAACAGCTCGCAAAAGGGCGTCGCGCCCAGACCGAGCGCCCCGCGCGAAAACGCGTTGATATAGCGCAGGCCGACGCGCTCGAAAAACTCCGGCCGATAGACCTCGATAAAGCCGACAAGCAGCTCGTCGAGCCGCGCGGCAAACTCCGCCCAGCCGCGGTAATTCATTGTGGACAGCGCGAGGAAAGAGCTGGTCAGACTGACCTTCCAGCGGCCCTCGACGGAGATGAACTGGTAGCTGCGGCCGCTCTGCGCACCGTCCGCCGCCGTACCGGACTGAAAGCGCGGATATTGCGCGCGAACCTTTTCCTGAAATGCCACGGGGTCGCTTGCGCCGATCGAAAGAATCGTCGGGAAGCGAAGCTGGCAGATAACCTCCATAAGCTGAGGCCGTTGGTAGGAACAATGCATCTGTTCGGGATTCATGGGAAGACTTCCTCCCTTTTTATAGAATTGGATCACCTTTTCGCGATCGGCTCACCGGTAGTATAACACAGACCTGCAATACATTGCAAGTATTTCGTGGAATCTGCCCGCTGCCGTAGGTTCTGCAATGACAGGCGTTGGTGCTTGAGATTGCCACGACCCCTGCGGGGTCTCGCAATGACACGTCGGTTGCCGCAGTCCCTTCCTTGTCATTGCGAGGAGCGGAGCGACGCGGCAATCCGATGCAGGGGCTATGTCGCGATGCCCTTGAACTGCGTGTCGTAAAGCTTGCGGTACACGCCGTTGAGCGCGAGCAGCTCGGTATGACTGCCCATCTCCACGACGCGGCCCGCATCAAGCACGACGATCTGGTCTGCATCCTGAATGGTGGACAGGCGGTGCGCGATGATGATGGAGGTGCGGTTCTGCATCAGCTTGACCATCGCATCCTGGATCTTTTTCTCCGTGCGGGTATCGACGGAGCTGGTCGCCTCGTCGAGGATAAGAATTTTCGGCTCGGCGATGACTGCACGGGCGATGGTCAGAAGCTGCCGCTGCCCCTGCGAGATGTTCGTTGCACCCTCGGTCAGCTCGGTCTTTTTGCCGTCCTTCAGGCGGCGCAGAAAGCTCTCGCAGTTGGCGAAGCGCAGCGCGGCGTCGATCTGCTCGTCGGTCGCATCCTCGCGGCCGTAGCGGATGTTATTTTCGATCGTGTCGGCAAAGAGCACCGGGTCCTGGAGCACGATGGAGATGGCCTTGCGCAGCTCGTTTTTCGACAGACGGCTGATGTCCTGTCCGTCGATGCGGATGGTGCCGGAGTCGATGTCATAGAAGCGCAGCAGCAGATTGACGATGGTTGTTTTACCGCTGCCGGTCGCGCCGACCAGGGCGATTTTGTGACCCGGCTCGGCGTGCAGGCAGAAGTCGCGCAGGACGGGCTTGCCCTTTTCGTAGCTGAAATCGACGTGCTCAAAGTCCAGCTCGCCGCGGACGGCGGAGACGTCGAAGTCCTCCTGCTTGGAGAAATCCTCCGGCTGTTCGTCGAGCACGGCAAACACGCGCTCCGCACCCGCCAGTGCGGTAATCAGGGAGGAATAAAGCTGTGCGATTTCGTTGAGCGGGCGGGTGAACTGCTTTGTGGTCGTCAGGAACATCACGACGACGGCGACGCTGAGCGGCGCGCCGCTCAGGGAACCGGAGACTGTGCGGAAGAAGGGAATCTTCGTCAGGTACAAAAGCGCCAGCGAGCCGACGATGCACACGAGGAAGTAGCCGATGTTGCCGATGAAATTCATCACCGGCCCCATCGCGCCGCCCATGATCTGCGCACGGATGGCGGTTCTGGTATAGCTGTCGCTGGCAGCGGCGAAGTCCGCCATAGCCTTTTGCTCACGGTGATAGGCCTTGACGGTTTTATAACCGGTTACATTTTCCTCCGTCTGGGAGTTCAGCGCGCCCAAAATGCTCTGTTGTTTGGAAAACAGCGGGCGCATATACTTGCTCATAAAGCGCGAGACGAGCAGCGTCAGCCCCAGCAGGAGGAACGAGATGAGCGTCAGCAGAGGCGAATACCAGATCATAATGCCGAGGCAGCCCAGCACGGTCAGAATGCCCGAAACGAGCGAGTTCAGCGATTGCGAAATCGCCTGCTGCACGCTCTGCACGTCGTTTGTCATGCGCGACATCAGATCGCCGTGGGCGTGGCTGTCGGTGTAGCCGATGGGGAGATAGACCAGCCGGCCGAACAGGTCGGCGCGCATTTTGCGCACGGTGCGGTTGGCCAGCAGTGCGCTGAAACGCGAGGAAAAGTATTGCAGCACGCAATAGAGCACATAGCTCAGCAGAAGCAGGCCCAGGGAAAGCGCGAATTTGGCCTGATCGGGGTCAACGGTAAATTTTTCCTGATCGACGTCGTAGCTGCCAAGGGCGGCGATGACGTCCTTGACCAGCACGTTCGACCACAGGTGGAACAGCGTCGAGGCGACTACGAATACCAGAAGGGCGATCAGCAGGGGCCGCGAGGCCGAGAGATAGCCCAGAAGACGGGAGACGGACTTTTTCAGATCCTTCGGCTTTTCCTGCTTGCGCGAGAAGCGTCCGCCGGGGCCGCCGGAGCCGGGGCCGTGTGCGGGCCGCTGTGTGCGTTCGGTGTCCTTTTCAGCCATATTACGCCTCCTCCTTCCGAATCTGAGAATGGTAAATATCGCGGTAGACCGCGCTGGTTTCCATCAGGCGGTCGTGTGTATCGAAGGCGGAAATGGTGCCGCCCTCCAGAACGAGGATACGGTCGGCGTGCTTTGCCGTGGCAATACGCTGCGCAACGATGATCTTTGTCACGTCGCCCAGCTCGGCGCGCATGGCCTCGTGCAGCTTTGACTCCGTTACCAGGTCGAGCGCGGAGGTCGAGTCGTCGAAGATCAGGATCTCCGGCCGCTGCAAAATGGCGCGGGCGATGGAAATACGCTGGCGCTGACCGCCGGAGAGCGACGCGCCCTTTTCCAGCACCGGTTCCTCATAGCCGCCGGCCTTGGAGAGAATAAATTCCTCGGCCTGTGCAATCCGTGCGGCCTTTTTCACCTCGTCGTCCGTCGCATCCAGGCGGCCGAACGCAATGTTGTCGCGAATGGTACCCGCGAACAGCTCCGCCTTTTGCAGACAGACGGCGACCTTTTTCCGCAAATCGGCCGCGCGGTAGCTGCGCACATCGGCGCCGTCGAGATAGACCGTGCCCTGCGTGGCGTCAAAAAAACGGAGAATGAGATTGACCAGTGTAGACTTTCCGCAGCCGGTCGAGCCGACCACTGCGATGGTCTCGCCCTGCTTTACGGAGAAGCTCAGTCCCTGCAGCACGGGCTGCTTTGCGTCGGGATAGGTAAAGCCGACGTCGTCGAAGCGGATGGTGCCGCGTTCGGTGAGCGTTTCGGGGTCAAGCGTGCCGTCGGTCAGTTCAAGCGGACAGTCGAGGATCTCGTTGATGCGCCGCGCGGAGGCCCACGCCTGCGCCATCATCGTAAACATCATGCCGAGCATGATGACGGACATACAGATCATCGTGATATAGGTAATGGCCTGCGAAATCTGGCCGACCATCAGCATCTCGCCCGAGCCGCCCGCAAAGGCCGAGAGGATCGAGCGTCCGCCGATGTAGTAGATCACGACCGAGCCGCCGAAGATCACAAGCTGCAGTACCGGGCTGAGCAGCGCAGCCGTTTTCTGTACGCCGAGCAGGGTGTTGGCGTAGTCGTCGTTGACACCGCCGAAGCGTTTGTCCTCATACGGTTCGCGGGAAAAGGCCTTTACGACGCGCGCGCCGGTGACGTTTTCCAGCACGACCTGATTCACGCGGTCGAGCTTTTTCTGCACAACGGAGAACACCGGGAAGATCTTTTTGACGAAGATCAGCAGCAGGATCACCTCGAGCGGCAGCACAACCGCCAGAACGACCACGAAGCGTTTGCTGATCGACAGCGTAAACACGATGCCCAGCACGAAGAACGACGCCGCGCGTACCAGTCCGCGGATGCACATTGAGAAGGCGTTCTGCACCTGCGTTACGTCGTTTGTTACGCGCGTAACAAGCGAACCGGTGCGGAAGTCGTCCGCCTGATGCAGGGAAAGATGGAGGATTTTTTGGAACAGCGACTTTCGCAGGTCATTGCCGAAGCGGTAGCAGGCCAGATTCGTAAACACGTTGGAGAGCATACCGCCGGCGACGCCCGCGATGAGCACGCCCACCATCACTGCGCCGTAGCGCAGGACATTGCCGAGATTGCCCGTCTGTACGCCGTAGTCGACCATTTTCTGCATATATTGCGACAGCACCATGTCCATCGCAACCTCCAGAACCATAAACAGCGGCGCCAGCAGCGCCAGATACCAGTATTTTTTCAGATACCTCAGAAGCTTTATCATGTCTTTTTCAGTTCCTCCATCGTTTCGATCAGCTTATCCAGCATTCCGCGCAGCTCGCCAAGCTCCTGTGTGCCGAGCGTGCGCTCCAGCATCTCGTTTGTTTCCACAAAGAAGCCGCAAATCTCACCCGCCTTGGCCTTTCCGGCCTCCGTCAGGCTCAGATAGAGCTTGCGCCCGTCGCACTCGCAGCGCTCGCGCGACAGATAGCCGTCCCGCTCCATCTCCGCCAGTGTGACCGAGACGGTCGGCGCCTTCAGACCCATACAGTCGCAGATGTCCTTGGACGTAACGGGCTTGCCCTCTGCCCAGCGCAGATAATTCAGGATATGAAAACAGGTTGAGCCGATACCGGCATTGACCGCACGGTCACGCACCGTCGTGCGGTACAGCCGCGCGGCATGATTGAGCTTTTGTCCCAGACTTTCGCCTTTGTTGTCCATATATGTCCTCCTTTTTGATGATTGAATATGGTAAGGCTCCCCCTGCACAGGGGGGGCTTTGGGTGCGGTGCACGAGATTGCCACAACTTGCTGACGCAAGTCTCGCAGTGGCAGTGGGGTGTGCGTGTCATTGCAAGGCGCGAGACAGCACACCTGTTATGTGTCATTGCGAGGAGGGCGTAAGCCCGACGCGGCAATCTAAAGAAATACCATCCCATGAGATTGCCACGGGCGGCGAGGCCGCCCTCGCAATGACTATGCGGGGAGCGAGATTGCCACGACTTGCCGGGGCAGGTCTCGCAATAAAACAACCGCCGCACATGAACTTCCATCCTGATATTATAGCAGAAAATTAGTTACAAAACAAATAAGATTTTGAATTTTTTTCAAAAAAACACGCCGTGCAACGCACGGCGAAAATTAACAAGTCAATATCGCAGGTATCTCTGCAAACGCTCCTGCGCACGCGCCAACGTGCGGCAGATGCTCGAACGGCTTACGCCCCGTTCGGCGGCGAGCTGTGCCTGTGTTTTTCCTCCGAAATAAACGGCCGTCAGGATCTCCCGCTGGCAGGCGGTAAGCTCCTGTGCGATGACGCGTTCCATGCGCCGGAGCTGGACCTCACGCGGCAGACGGATGTCGGAAAATTCACAGAGTGTAGCTTTTGTCACGGTAAAACCCCCTTTCGTAATAGTGCGCCGTCAGCTCGGCAAGCGCAAGGCACTGCGTCAGAATCTCCGCCAGCGCGGCAATTTCATGTCGCAGGCGGCAGCGCTCGGCAGCGTCGTCCTCCTGCCGTAGCCGTGCACGCAGGCGCTTGAGCTCCGCGCGCAGCGGTTGTGCGCTCTCGGCATAGCCTGCGGAAAGCTCCTGCAGCTTCAAGGCAACGCGGCAAAGCACACGTTCTGTGGTCTGGCCATCCGAACTCACCTCCTTTTCCGTTCAGAATGGGAACCGGTATGCCGAAAACGCTCCGTTTTCTGTTTGTCTCTGCGCATTGCGTCGGGCAATAATTACCAATAATTTCCAGTTGCTACACGCTCAGTGTAACCGATGCGGCGGGCTTTGTCAAGTGTTTTTTTCGCCTGACGAAAAACTCCCGAATTCGCGCGGCAGATGTGTTATGGTGGGCATGAAGGGAGATGAGAAAATGCTCGGTGCGAGAATTTCGCTGCTGCGAAGACATGCGGGGCTTTCGCAGAGAAAGCTGGCAAGCGCGCTGCACGTCAGCGCCAGCGCGGTCGGAATGTATGAGCAGGGGCGGCGCACGCCGCCGAACGTCGTCCTGCTGCGCATGGCCGAGCTGTTCGGCGTAACGACGGATTTTTTGCTGCGGGGCGAGGCCGCAGACGCGGATCAGGGTACGCTGCGCGGCCTGCTTACAGAGCAAAGCGCACGGTACGGCATAGCCGAGTGCGACGCGGCGCTGCTGCTTTCGGCGATTTTAAGTGCGGGAGAGTTGACTCCGGCACAAAAATCGGCTATGATGAAAGCAAAAGGGGGTGGCGCGATGAAGGACGAGGAATTTATGCGCCGCGCATTGGCGCTGGCGCGTGAAGCGGCGGAGGCTGGCGAGGTTCCCGTCGGCTGCGTAATCGTTGACGGAGAGCGCGTCGTCGGCTGCGGCCGCAACCGGCGCGAGGAGGAAAGAAGCGCCCTGTGCCACGCCGAGCTGGAGGCCATCGATGAGGCCTGCCGCACGCTGGGCGGCTGGCGGCTCTGGCGCTGCACATTATATGTCACACTGGAGCCGTGCCCGATGTGTGCCGGGGCGATCATCAACGCGCGCATTGCGCGAGTGGTCTACGGCGCACCCGACGCGAAGGCCGGCTCCTGCGGCAGCCTGACCGATCTGTTCGCGCTGCCCTATAATCACCGTCCGGAGGTCACGGCGGGCGTCTTGCAGGAGGAATCACAGGCGCTTTTGCAGGAATTCTTCCGCCGATTGCGTGAGAATCCAAAGCCGCGCTGGCGAAAACCCGCACTCTAGTGCGGGTTTTCCGCTGTCTGCGCAATGACGGTCGCCGCCTCCGTGTGTCATTGCGAGGAGCGAAGCGACGTGGCAATCTGATGCAGGGTTTTACAGGAGATTGCCACGGGCGGCAAAGCCGCTCTCGCAATGACCATGGGGTGCGGGATCGCAACGACTTGCCGGCGCAAGTCTCGCCATAACGTTCGTCCCGCCGCGTCCCGCGACAAAAAACGACCCGCCGGAGCGGGTCGTTTTAATCGATTACGCATAAGAAAGGTTTACTCCACACAAAGCTCGCCGTCTTTGACATTGACGTGCAGCGTGGCATTCGGCGCAACGTTGCCCTCGACAATACGGCGGGCCAGCAGCGTTTCGACCGTGTGCTGGAGGTAGCGCTTCAGCGGGCGCGCACCGTACTGCGGGTCGTAGGCCGCGTCGACGACAAAGGCCTTGGCCTCATCGCTGAGCACGCAGGAAAGCTGCTTCTCCTTCAGGCGCGCGTTGAGCGCGGCGACCTGAAGATCGACGATACGCAGCACGTTGTCGCGCGTGAGCGGCTTGTAGAATACGATCTCGTCGAGACGATTCAGGAACTCCGGGCGGAACGAACGCCGCAGCAGGCCCTGCACCTCGTTCTTCGCCGATTCGCCGATGCTGCCGTCCGGTTCGATGCCGTCGAGCAGCGTCTGTGAGCCAAGGTTGCTCGTCAGGATCAGAATGGTGTTCTTGAAATCGACCGTGCGGCCCTGTGAGTCGGTAATGCGCCCGTCGTCAAGCACCTGAAGCAGGATGTTGAATACGTCCGGGTGCGCCTTTTCCACCTCGTCGAACAGAACGACGGAGTACGGACGGCGGCGCACCGCCTCGGTAAGCTGACCGCCTTCGTCATAGCCGACATATCCGGGAGGCGCTCCGATCAGGCGCGACACGGAGAACTTCTCCATGTATTCGGACATATCAATCCGCACCAGGTTCTTTTCGTCGTCAAACAGCGCCTCGGCCAGCGCCTTGGCCAGCTCCGTCTTGCCGACGCCCGTCGGGCCGAGGAACAGGAAGGAGCCGAGCGGGCGGTTCGGATCCTGAATGCCGGCGCGGCTGCGCAGGATGGCTTCGGATACGGCGCGGACGGCCTCGTCCTGCCCGACGACACGCTTATGCAGCACCTCGGGCAGCTTGAGCAGCTTGTCGCGCTCGCCCTCGACGAGCTTCGCAACGGGAATACCCGTCCAGCGCTCGACGATCTTCGCAACCTCCTCCTCCGTGACCTTATCGCGCAGCAGATTGCTGTGCTTTGCGCTCTGCGCGAGCTGCTCCTCGTGAGCAAGCTCCTTTTTGAGCTGCGGCAGCTCGCCGTATTTCAGCCGTGCAGCCGTCTCCAGGTCGTAGCTCTGCTCGGCTTTCTCGATCTGCGCGCCGAGCGCTTCGATACGCTCGCGGAGCTGCTGCACCTTGCCGATGGCGTTTTTCTCGTTTTCCCACTGGGTTTTCATCGCATTGAATTTCTCGCGCTGCTCGGCCAGCTCCTTGCGAAGCTCGGCCAACCTGCCCTGTGAAAGCTCGTCGCTCTCGTTTTTCAGCGCCGCCTCCTCGATCTCCATCTGGATGATGCGGCGGCGGATCACGTCCAGCTCCGTGGGCATGGAGTCCATCTCCGTGCGGATCATGGCGCAGGCCTCGTCAATCAGGTCGATGGCCTTATCGGGCAGGAAACGGTCGGTGATATAACGGTCGGAAAGCGTCGCGGCGGCGATGATGGCGGGGTCGGTGATCTTTACGCCGTGGAACACCTCATAGCGTTCCTCCAGACCGCGCAGGATGGCGATGGTGTCCTCTACCGTCGGCTCCTGCACCATAACGGTCTGGAAGCGGCGCTCCAGCGCCGGATCCTTTTCGATATACTTGCGATACTCGTCAAGCGTGGTCGCGCCGATGCAATGCAGCTCGCCGCGCGCCAGCATCGGCTTCAGAAGGTTGCCGGCATCCATGCTGCCCTCGGTCTTGCCCGCGCCGACAATGGTATGCAGCTCGTCGATAAACAGGAGAATGCGCCCCTCGGACGCCTTGACCTCGTTCAGCACCGCCTTCAAACGCTCCTCAAACTCGCCGCGATACTTCGCGCCGGCGATCAGTGCGCCCATGTCCAGCGAGAAAATTGTCTTATCCTGCAGGGACTTCGGTACGTCGCCGCGCACGATACGCTGCGCCAGCCCCTCGGCAATGGCGGTTTTGCCGACGCCCGGCTCGCCGATCAGCACGGGGTTGTTCTTCGTCTTGCGGGACAGGATCCGGATGACGTTGCGGATCTCCTCGTCTCTGCCGATGACGGGGTCGGTCTTTTGCTCCCGCGCCTTCTTTACCAGATCGGTGCCGTATTTTTCCAGCGCCTCATAGGTGCTTTCGGGGTCGTCCGTGGTGACGCGGGCGGCGCCGCGAATGCTCTGAAGCGTCTTGAGTGCGTCCTCGCGGGTGATGCGGTAGTCGCGGAAGATCGGGGCGACGGTCTCGTCGGCCTTGTCCAGCATGGCAAGGAAGAGATGCTCGACGGAGATATAGTCGTCGCGCATCGATTTTGCGCTTTCGTCGGCAGCGGCCAGCAGGGCATCCATGCCGCGGGAGATATAATACTGATCGGCGTCGCGTCCGGCGCCGGTGACGCCGGGCAGCTTTTCCACGGCCGCATTTGCGGCGGCGTCCAGCGACTCGACGGTCACGCCCATTTTTTTCAGAAGCTGCGGGATCAATCCGCCCTCCTGACGCAGCAGCGCCAGCAGCAGGTGCGCCTGCTCGATCTGCTGATTGGAATGCGCGGCGGCAATCGTCTGCGCGTCGCGGATGGCTTCCAGAGATTTTTGCGTATAACGGTTCATATCCATAGTTCAGAACCTCCTTGTTTCGAGGTTTTAGCACTCTCGATGTGAGAGTGCTAATTTCTTTTGACCTCATCATACCACGCTTTTTCCGCTTGTCAAGGGGTTGGAAAAAATTTTTTCTGCGCCGCACTGAAAAAAACGGAAGTATAGCGCGCCGGAAAATGCGGGATACTGGCGTCGGAGGGATGTTATGAGTTTTGATATTTTGAAGGAGCTTCCCATGGGCTTCGGAATGATGCTCATGCGTAACGCCGAAGCGCTGAACTATTATACCTCGCTTCCGCAGACGGAGCGGCTGGCGGTCGCCAAGGAATGTACGATTATACGCACCGAGGAGGATATGCGCAGATACGTCGAAAAGCTCGGGCGTCAGCGCCCCTTTGACGCACCCTGAATCCGCAGCTTTTTATTTGTCATTGCGAGGAGCGAAGCGACGCGGCAATCTGACGCGGGTTTTTACAGGAGATTGCCACGACTTGCTGGCGCAAGTCTCGCAATGACATATCGGCAGATAGCCACGGCTCCGAAGGAGCCGTGGCAATTGACATAACACATAATTCTATAGGGCCATACGGCACAGACGGCCGTTACTCCGACCGCAAAGCGGCGACGGGGTCGCTGCGCGCCGCGCCCCTGGCCGGGATCAGCCCGCCGAGAATCGTCAGGAGCACGCTCAGGACGATCAGAATGACCGACGAACCAAGCGGCAGCACGGCGTTCAGGTTCTGCTCGCCGCTGAGCGAATGAATCAGCGCGTTGGCGGGGACGAGCAGCAGCAGGGTCATACCGATGCCGATCAGTCCGGCCAGCAGACCGACAATAAAGGTTTCCGCGTTGAATACCTCGGAAATGTTACGCTTCGACGCGCCGATGGCACGCAGAATGCCGATCTCCTTGCGGCGCTCCATGACGCTGATATAGGTAATAACACCGATCATAATGGAGGAGACGACCAGCGAAATCGCTACGAACGCAACCAGAACATAGCTGATGATGTCTACAATCTGCGTGACGCTGCTCATCATCGTGCCGACCATATCGGTATAGCGGATGACCTTATCGTCCTGCCCGAGCGCCTTGACGTGTTCGTTATAGGCGTTTAGGATGTTTACAATCTCCGCCTTGGCGGCAAAGTCGCGCGGATAGATGCGGATCTCGTCCGGCTCATCCGGGTCGGCATAGCCGAGCGTCTTGAGGTTGCTTTTCAGCGTGTCGTCGGCCGTGCGCGTCAGCGAATCGAGCAGCGCCGCAAGGCTGCTTTCATCCATATTCAGCCGGAAGGCGGACATCATCGCGTCGGCATCAACGGACAACGCGCCGCCAAGCTGCGCGGTAAGCTCGCCCATGTTCTCCTTCAGCGACTCCTGCAGACCGTCGGCGAGCTGCCCCATCGCAGCCTCGGCAGCCGCGCCGAGGCGCTCTTCGAGCTGCTTTGCCAGTGCCTCGGAGACGGTTTGCATCGTTTTTTCCATATAATCGCGCACCGCTTCGGAAAGCTGCGCCTTGAGCGAGTCCAGATCGATCAGCTCGTTTACCGCCGTCAGGAGCGCCTGCCGTGTCTCCGGATCGTTCAGAAAGCCCAAGAAGGTGTTTTGGAAGTTCTCCGGGTCCGGCGTGCCGTTTGCGGCGGCATAGTCGCGGTAGCCTGCGTAGAGATCCTCCGCCATGGCTCGAAGCTGCTCCGGCAGGAGCTTGACGCCTTCGTCGAATGCGAAGAGCTTTTTGGCTCCCTCACGCAGAATCTCCTGCGCCTGCTCGGTCTCCAGATACTCGCGCAGAGACGCCGCAAAGGCCTCGGGCTCCTCGGGGACGGCGCCGCCGACGGAATCCCAATAGCCCTGCATAAGCTCGGTGAGCAGCGCCTGAAGCGCCGCAGGATCAAAGCTGAGCGCACCGTTTTCCGCGAGGAGCTTTTCAAGATTTTCCGCAAAGCGCGCCTGCCCCTCCTCGGAGGTCAGGTATTCGAGGAAGTAATCGCCGAGGCGGGCATAATCCGCTTCGGGGTGCGCGGCGGCGTAAGCGCGGTACGCGGCCAGAATGACCGCCGCGGCATCGTCCATATTTTCGGGCGTGATCCGAACATCCAGCCCGCGCAGCAGCGCCGAAAGGTCGGGCGCGGGCAGCTCCGGCAATGTCAGATCCTTCAGTGCGGAGCCCATAAGGGAGGCGAAGTCCGACTCCACGCCGGAAAAGAGCGACGAAAGATCCACATCCAGCTTGCTTTCGTCGATTCGGAACGCCTCGGCGAGCTTGTCGGTATCGACGGAAAACAGCGTCGAAAGGTCGAGTCTGCCGGCGGAGGTGTTGTCCGAAAACGCCTTGCCCGTAAAAACATTCACGGACGGCGCGGCAAGCTGCTGCTTGACAATCTCGCTCAGCGCGGCCTTCTGCGCAACGTGCGCGGTCAGCTCGGCGGGATAGGCAATGCCGGAGGAGAGCAGCGCCGTGCCGTCCTCCTTCGGCTGCACAACGCCGACAACCGTCAGCGTCTCGGCGGTGGCCAGCAGCGCGTTTCGCGCGGCTTCGTCGTCTGCACGGTCGCGCCACAGGCCATAGTCCGCATCATAAACGTACAGCTCCGAACGGTCGAGCAGGCGGAATTGAATATTCAGCAGGTCGTCGCAGGCAAACTCCGGAAATTGCTCCGGTTCACCGATACTTTCGTTGCTCAGGAAGCGCCGGATCAGCTCGTCAAGCTCTACCGCGTCGCGCAGGCCGAGCGTATACATGGTGAAATCCGAGATACTGCCGCCGGGGCTCAGAACAACAACGCACTCATGATAAGACTGCGGCCAGCGGCCGGCTCTGACCTCGTAGGCGTCGCGATAGAGAGAGGGCTCGGCGGGCATGACATGAAAAACGTCCGTGCTCATCATGGACGACAGCAGGCTGTTCGTCGAACCGGAGCCCATGCCGAGCGCGGCGAAGGTCGTATCCGGGTGCACCTGCCGATACCCGTCTCCGTCGGCGCGGTAGATCTGCGGCGTCACATTGTAGCGGTATTCCACCGCCGTCGTCACGTCCTCGATCCCGCTCCCGCCGCCGTCAAAATAACGCTTGAGCGCGGCAAGATCGTTTACGCTGACGCCGGAGAGCATTCCGGTGATGGTCTGCCGGACGCTGATCTTTTCGCTTTTCAGGCCGCTTTCCGTGTTGCCCGCCATCATGCCGCTCATATCAAAGCCGCTGCTTTGGATTTGCAGAGGGTAGGAGGCGAGCGTCTCCGACTCAATGGATTTGATATAGGCATTGACGCCGTTGGAGATGGACAGAATCAGCGCAATACCGATGATGCCGATCGACCCGGCAAAGGAGGTCAGGAACGTGCGCGCCTTTTTGGTTCGCAGATTGTTGAAGCTCAGCATCAGCGCCGTCAGGATGCTCATGGACGCCTTTTTCCGCTTCTTTTCGCGGGCGGCGGGCCGTTCGCGCGGCGCGTCAAAGGGCATGGTATCGCTGGTGATTTTCCCGTCGCACAATCTGACGATACGCGTCGCGTAGCGCTCCGCAAGCTCCGGATTGTGCGTGACCATGACGACCAGCCGGTCCTTCGCGACCTCCTTGAGCAGCTCCATGACCTGCACGCTCGTTTCACTGTCGAGCGCGCCGGTCGGCTCGTCGGCCAGCACGATCTGCGGATCGTTGACCAGCGCGCGGGCAATGGCCACACGCTGCATCTGCCCGCCGGACATCTCGCCGGGCCGCTTGTGGCTCTGCTCGCCGAGGCCGACCTGTTCAAGCGCCCGCTGCGCCCGGCGGCGGCGCTCGGCGCGGCTGACGCCGGAGATGGTCAGCGCCAGCTCCACGTTTGCCAGTACGGTCTGATGCGGAATAAGATTATAGCTCTGGAACACAAAGCCGATCGTGTGATTGCGGTAGGTGTCCCAGTCGCGGTCGGAATAGTGCTTTGTCGAAACGCCGTCGATCAGAAGATCGCCGGAATCATAACGGTCAAGGCCGCCGATCACGTTCAGCAGCGTCGTTTTTCCCGAGCCGCTCGGCCCGAGAATGGCGACAAATTCATTTTTACGCAGATTCAGGCTGACATCGTTGAGCGCCGTCTGCACGAGCAAGCCGGTTTTATACTGCTTTTTCAGATGCGTAAGCTGAAGCATTGCCGCTCCTTTCTCCAAAGAACAAAATTTTTATCAATTATAGCACGGCGAGAAACGCGAAACAAGCAAAACGCAGCAGTAACGCGACACTCTTTCGGGAACGCGCGACGAACTTTTTGTAAATTTTTCTCCGCGTTTCGTTTTGCTGCGACGCATTGTGTTTGCATTTCTTCCGTATGCGTGGTATAATAATCGAGATTTTCTTCCGAAAGGGGGTTCCTGCCGTGAAAAAGTCCCGTTATGCTGCGCCACTGGCCTTCTTATGTCTCTGGATCGCGCTCATCTTCGGGCATTCCTGTATGACCGGCAGCATCAGCGCCTCCGAAAGCCGCGGTCTGCTGGAGCTGCTGCAGCCCGTTTTCCCCTGGCTGACGGCAGCCCTGATTCGTAAGCTGGGGCATATCGTCGAGTTTTTTGTGCTCGGCATTCTGGCCTCCGTGTTTTTTCACCGGCTGCGCGGCTTTTCGATGTTCAAGCCGCTCTGCCTGAGTCTCTTTGTTGCACTGTGCGACGAATCGATTCAGCTTCTGATTCCCGGCCGTTCCGGCCGCCTGCCGGACGTCTGGCTGGATTTCGGCGCGGCAGGCGCCGCCTGCCTGCTCTGCCTGCTGATTTATAAACTCAAAAAATGATCCACGAAAGAAGGATTTTATCATGTGTCAGGAATGCAAAAAGAAGTTTTACATCACCACCCCCATCTACTACCCCTCGAATAAGCTGCACATCGGCCACGCCTACTGCACCGTTGCGGCGGATACGATGGCCCGCTATAAGCGGCTTCAGGGTTGCGACGTCATGTTCCTCACCGGCACGGACGAGCATGGCCAGAAGATCGAGGATAAGGCGCGCGAGGCGGGCGTGACCCCGCAGCAGTTCGTCGATCACATCGTTACGGGCGAAAAGGGCGTTCTGGATCTGTGGAAGCTGATGAATATTTCCAACGACCGCTTTATCCGCACCACGGACGACTACCACGTCGCCGCCATTCAGAAGATCTTTAAGAAGATGTACGAAAACGGCGATATTTACAAGGGCACCTATAAGGGCAAATACTGCACGCCCTGCGAGAGCTTCTGGACGGAGAGTCAGCTCGTCGACGGCAAGTGTCCCGACTGCGGCCGCGAGGTCGTCGATGCCGAGGAGGAGGCATACTTCTTCCGTCTGTCGAAATATGCCGACCGCGTGCGCAAGCTGCTGACGGAAACCGACTTCCTCGAGCCGAAGTCCCGCGTCAACGAAATGGTCAACAATTTCATCGATCCCGGTCTGGAGGATCTTTGCGTCTCACGCACCAGCTTCACCTGGGGCGTGCCGGTCGATTTTGACCCGAAGCACGTCGTCTATGTCTGGATCGACGCGCTGTTCAACTACATGACCGCGCTCGGCTTTGAAAACGACAAATATCACGATCTGGACAAATACTGGCCGGCGGACGTCCACTTCGCGGGCAAGGAGATCGTTCGTTTCCACGCGATCATC
This sequence comes from uncultured Oscillospiraceae bacterium, assembly GCA_934645175.1. Classification (GTDB taxonomy): domain Bacteria; phylum Bacillota; class Clostridia; order Oscillospirales; family Oscillospiraceae; genus JAZOXB01. The sequence continues at coordinate 105,779 of CAKUDE010000001.1, read as the reverse complement.
TGGCCGGCGATGCTGATGAGCCTCGGCCTGCCGCTGCCGAAGAAGGTCTACGGCCATGGCTGGCTGCTGCTCGACGGCGGCAAGATGTCCAAATCCAAGGGCAATATCGTCGATCCCTATCTGCTCTCCGAGCGCTACGGCACGGATGCGCTGCGCTTCTTCCTGCTGCGCTCCTTCCCCTTCGGTTCGGACGGCAACTTCTCCAACGAGCTGCTGATCTCCACGATCAACACCGACCTTGCCAACGACCTCGGCAACCTCGTCAGCCGCACCGTCGCGATGGTGCAGAAATACTTCGGCGGAAAGCTCCCGGCGGAGCAGCAGGCCGACGACGCGCTTGACGCGGAGCTGGTCGCGATGGCCTCCGGTCTGCGCGAGCGCTACGAAAACGCGATGGAGCACTACGCCTTCCAGAATGCGCTGGCGGAGATTTTTGCCGTCATTTCCCGCGCCAACAAATACATCGACGAAAACGCGCCGTGGGTTCTGGCAAAAGACGAGGCCAAACGCCCGCGTCTGGCGTGCGTCATGTATCATCTGCTGGAGACCGTGCGCCTCTGCGCCGGTATGCTCACGCCCTTCATGCCCGAATCCGTGCGCGAGATCGAACGGCGCATCGGCGCAAAGCCCGCCGAGTGGGACACGCTGGTACGGTTCGGCCTGCTTGACCGCGAAGCGGTCGTGGAAAACGGCCCCGCGCTCTTCCCGCGCATCGACGCGCAGAAGGAGCTGGCCGAGCTGGACGCGCTGACGGCGCACCATGAGGAGCCGAAGGCCGATCCTTTGCCCGAGCCTCTGCCGCCCGTCAGCTTCGACGAGTTCTGCAAGGTAGAGATGACGGTCGTGAAGGTTCTGAGCTGTGAAAATGTCAAAAAATCCGACAAGCTGCTCAAATTCTCTCTCGACGACGGCAGCAGCACGCCGCGCCAGATTCTCTCCGGCATCGCAAAATTCTACAAGCCGGAAGAGCTTTTGGGCAAGACGCTCGTCGCCGTGACGAATCTGCCTCCGCGCAAGCTCATGGGGCAGGAGTCCTGCGGAATGCTGCTGTCGGCCGAGCGCGGCGACAAGCTGCATCTGCTCATGCTCGACGACGCAATTCCCGCCGGCTCGCGCCTCTGCTGAGGTATCTTAAATGTATGAAAAGCGGCGCCCCGTTGCACGGGGCGCCGCTTTGGCATATTCGGTCACTTCACGGCTGCCTGCGCGTTTTTCTTCAGCCGTACATTCTTCGGAAGACCGAAGCGCGGGATGAAGCGATCCCAGCCGGTGAAGGTCAGGAGCAGAATCGAACCGATGACGATATAGCTCATAAAATTATTGCCGATGATGTCGATGCTGGTAAACTGCCGCAGCGGGTAGACCGCGTTGGCAATGCCGGCAAAGAACACCGGGAAGCAGTGCCACGGGATCAGCTCCGAGCCGTAGATACCCATCGCCGAAGTAAAGGTCGCCAGGCGCACGCGAAGCTGATAGGCGTCCTCCTCGGTGTCGCACTCGACATTTTTCTCGGTGATATCGCGGATGATCGGGCCCATCGTGGCAATCTGCGCCGTTTCGTCCGCCAGGGCGACGTTGCCGAGCAGGCACAGTACGCCGCACCAGCCCATAAGCTGATGCACGTTGCGCGAGATCCTGGCAATCAGCTTCGCCAGCGGCGCAAAGGCGTCCATTGCATTCATGATGCCGCCGAAGGCGGCGACCCACATCATCATAACGACGGACCAGCTTCCCGCCGAGCCGAAGCCCTCAAGCAGCAGATCGGTAAGCCACGCGCCGATGTTTGTCGTGCCTGCAATCAGACCGCAGATCAGTGAAGCGACCATGCCCGCGCCGAGGCAGAGCAGGGTGTGGACGCCCTTGAAGGCAAGGCCGATCACAACGATCAACGGGATCACCATGTAGATGGGGACGCCGGTCTTGACCTGCTCCAGAAGCTGCACGGCCGACGGGCGCTGGACAAGCAGATTGTCATATGCCTCCTGCGGGATCTGCGCAATGGCGGCGGTCACGTCGCCTTGCGTGGAGGGCAGCGGCAGGCTGGCGACAAAGAAGGCGACACAGCCGAGCAGCAGGCAGCCGATCGCCCAGAAGAGCTGGTGCTTCATCCGGTCGATAATTTTCACGCTTTGCAGGCCGCAGCTGAGCACGGTGCAGTCGGAAATCATGCCGATGTTGTCGCCGAAGCAGGAGCCGCCAGCGATGGCGCAGATCGTCAGCAGCACGTTACCGCCGACAATATGATTGAGCCAGAGAAAAATCGGCGCGCAGGCGGCGAAGGTGCCCCACGAGGTGCCCGTCGCCACGGACAGAAGGGAGGTAACAAGCAGCGCCACGACCGCGATGGTACGCGCGGTGACGCCGAGCCTGAGCGCGAGATTGATGAGGGAAGCGCCGACGCCGGTGGCCATAAAGCACTCGGCCAGCCCGTTGGCAAACATCAGAATAAACAGGACGATCATAATGCTGCGCGCCGCCTGCATTCCGTGCTCGAAGGTTTTTTCAAAGCTGCTGCGATAGAGCAGCATATAAACGACGGCGGCGCAGAAGGTCGCAATCGGCGCGGCCAGCAGCAGATCGAGCTTAAACACGATCACGAGCAGCGCAAAGACGACGAGCGGCAAAAACTTCAGTACGTTTGCAAGTGCGGGGGGCAGTGCGGGCTTTCGTTTTTTGGAATCGTCCATCGGAAACCACCTCAAAATCAGTTTAGGGTCAACCTGATAAATTATAGCAGACCCGAGCGAAAATGTAAATCCTGTGCTTGTGCATTTTGGCTGTATTCCCAAAAACCGGCGGTGGCTTTTGGCTATTTTGCCGATCAATGGCTTAAGCGCGTCAAACAATTTCGGTTATGCCGTTCCGGAGGGCGGAACGGCGCTCCCCGTTTTGTGTCATTGCGAGGAGTAGAGCGACGCGATATACCTCTAATTTGTCATTGCGAGGAGGGCGCAGCCCGACGCGGCAATCTGATGCAGGGTTTTACAAGAGATTGCCACGGGCGGCAAAGCCGCCCTCGCAATGACACAGGAGTGCGAGATTGCCACGGCCGCTGACGCGGCCTCGCAATGACAGACGCCGATACACCCGGAATTCAATTCACCCCATCTCCCGGTACAAGTATGACGGCATACTCGTCCGAGAGATGGGGTGCTGTCCTGAATACGGTTTTTACGGCCGGAAGCGGGCCGCAATGGATACGGCTGCGCAAAACGGCGTATGCAATCCGCCGCCGGCGGAATTACACCTCGACCGTCCAGCCGTGGGTGTCGGGCAGATCGCCGCGCTGGATGCCGACAAGCGTGTCGTACATCTCCTGCGAAATCTTACCGATCTTGCGGTCGTTGAGCACCATGGACTTGCCCTGATACTCCAGCTCGCCGACGGGCGAGATGACGGCCGCCGTACCGGTGCCGAAGGCCTCGGTCAGGCCGCCGCGCGCATAGGCGTCGAACAGCTCCTGAACGCTGATGCGGCGCTCCTCGGTCCGGTAGCCCTTGTCCTGCGCGAGCTGAAGGATGCTCTTGCGGGTGATGCCGGCGAGAATGTTGCCCTCGAGCGGAGCGGTGACGATCTTGCCGTCGATGACGAACATCATGTTCATCGCGCCGACCTCTTCCACATACTTGTTCTCACGGCCGTCGAGCCACAGAACCTGATCGAAGCCGTTTTCATAGGCGTCGAAGGTCGCCTTGAGCGAAGCGGCGTAGTTGCCGCCGGTCTTGGCGGCGCCGGTGCCGCCCTTGACGGCACGGACATAGCGGTCCTCAATGTGGATGCGGATGGGCTGCATACCGTTCTTGTAATAGGAGCCGGAGGGGGAGCAGATGATGATATAGAGGAAGTGCTTCGCCGGATGGACGCCCAGCTCGGCGCCGTCGGCGATCATCATCGGACGCAGATAGAGGGAGGTGCCCTCGGAGGAGGGAATCCAGTCCTTTTCCAGCTCGACGAGCATCTTCATCGCCTTGACCTGGAATTCCGGGTCAAGCTGCGGCATACAGATGCGCTCGGCGCTGCGGTTCATACGCAGCGCATTTTCCATCGGGCGGAACATCTGGATGCCGCCGTCCTTGCGGCGGTAGACCTTCAGACCCTCAAAAATCTCCTGGCTGTAATGCAGCACGGGGGAAGCGGGGTCGATGCTCAGCGGGCCGTAGGGGACGATGCGGGCATCGTGCCAGCCGGCGCCGACGGTATATTCGGCGATGAACATATGGTCGGTAAAGACCTTGCCGAAGCCGAGGTGGGCTTCGTCTGTGGGCTTCTGCTTGGGGGTCGTCGTCTTGACGAGCTTGATCTCCAAATCGATCATTGCGAGATCCTCCTTATTATTTTCGCGGGGAAAAGCGCGCGAGTTCCCTCTCCCGCGCGGCGGGAGAGGGAAAACGTGCGGTCGGGGCGTTTACTTGACGCAGGCGGCGCCGCGCTTGAGCGCCTCGATATTGAGGTCAACGAGCTTGGCCTTCGGGCCGGTGAACATATGGACGAGCATTTCCTTGATGGTGTCGGTGCCGAGGTTTTTCATGGCCTCGATATATGCGCCGAGCATGACCATATTGGCCACCTTGAGGTTGCCCAGCTCCTGCGCAATCTCCAGACAGGGAACATAAACGGCGCGCAGATCGCTGCGCTGCACCTTATCGGAGATAATGGAGCTGTTGACAAAGACGGTGCCGTTCGGAACGACGGTCGGCTCAAACTTGAGCAGGGACGGCAGGTTCATGGCGATCAGCTCCGTCGGCTCGAGGACGATGGGGCTGACGATCGGCTCGTCGGAGATGACGACGCAGCAGTTGGCCGTGCCGCCGCGCATTTCCGGACCGTAGGAGGGCAGCCACGAAACGTTTTTGCCTTCCTTCATGCCCGCTTCGCAGAGGGTCTTGCCGATGGCCATAACGCCCTGACCGCCAAAGCCGGAGATGGTAATTTCGTTTGTCATTTTACTTTCCCTCCGCAGTAATGTCCTTATATACGCCGAGCGGGTAGTAGGGGATCATGTTCTCCTTGAGCCATTCGACGGCGGCAACGGGGGTCTTGCCCCAGTTGGTCGGGCAGCAGGCGAGCACTTCGACGAAGGTGAAGCCGGCGCCCTCCTGCTGGAGCTGGAAGGCCTTCTGGATAGCCTTCTTCGCCTTGTTCAGGTTGGGAATATCGGTCACGCAGACGCGGGAAGCGTAGGCGCAGCCCTCGAGGGTGCTGATGATCTCCGACATCCGGATCGGGCTGCCGTAGTGGTCCTTCTGACGGCCGAGGGGGGCGGTGGTCGCCTTCTGGCCGACAAGTGTGGTGGGGGCCATCTGGCCGCCGGTCATGCCGTAAATGGCGTTGTTGATGAAGATGGTGGTGATCTTTTCACCGCGCATGGCGGCGTGAATGATCTCGGCAGTGCCGATGGCGGCCAGGTCGCCGTCGCCCTGATAAGTAAAGACGATGGTGCCGGGATCGGACACGCGGCGGATACCGGTGGCGACAGCGGGAGCTCTGCCGTGGGCAGCCTCGTGCATATCGCAGTTGAAGTAGTTATAGGCAAAGACGGCGCAGCCGACCGGCGCGACGCCGATGGTGTGATCCAGCACGCCCATTTCCTCGAGCGTCTCGGCGACGAGCTTATGGACGATACCGTGGGTACAGCCGGGGCAGTAATGCAGCTCGGCATCCGTCAAGCCCTTGGATTTCTGATATACGATAGCCATCTTTTGTTACCTCCCCAAAGCCTGTTTTGCCGCGGCTGCGACCTCTGCGGGCGTGGGCACCACGCCGCCGGCCTTGCCGATGAACGCGACGGGGCGGCAGCCCTCAAGCGCGATTTTTACGTCGTCGATCATCTGACCCATGCTCAGCTCCACGTCCACGACGACCTTGCACTTCGGCTGCATGGCGGCCTGCTTGAGCGCCTTGCCGGGGAAGGGCCAGAGGGTAATCGGGCGGAAGAGACCGGCGCGGATGCCTTCCCTGGCAAGCTGGCGGATGGCGGCCTTCGCGATACGCGACGGCGTGCCGTAGGCAACGAACAGAACCTCGCAGTCCTCGATGTCCGTCTCTTCCCAGCGGGTCTCGTTCTCCTCCATCGCGCGATACTTCTCGGCGAGGCGGATGTTGTGATCCGCGCAGACATTCGGATCGATATACAGAGAGTTGATGATATTAGGCTTGCGCTCGCCGTGGGTACCGGTGGTAGCCCAGGGCTTTTCAGGCAGCTCGCGCTTGGGCACGTCGTGCCATTCGATGGCCTCCATCATCTGGCCGATCATGCCGTCGGCAAGCACCATAACGGGGTTGCGGTAGAGGTCGGCCACGTCAAAGGCCATGCGGACATAGTCTGCGGCCTCCTGAATGGTCGCGGGGGCGTAAACCAGGTGACGGTAGTCGCCGTTGCCGCCGCCGCGGGTGGCCTGATAGTAGTCGCCCTGCGCGGGCTGAATGGTGCCCAGGCCGGGGCCGCCGCGCATCATGTTGACGATGACGCAGGGCAGCTCGGCGCCGCACAGATAGGTGATGCCTTCCTGCTTCAGCGAAATTCCGGGCGAAGAGGAGGAGGTCATAACGCGCTTGCCGCAGCCGGCAGCGCCGTAGACCATGTTGATCGCTGCGACCTCGGACTCCGCCTGAAGGAAGCAGCCGCCGATCTTCGGCAGATGCAGCGACAGGTATTCGGGGATCTCGTTCTGCGGGGTGATCGGGTAGCCGAAGAAATACTTACAGCCCGCCCGGATTGCGGCCTCGGCGACCGCCTCATTGCCTTTCCAGAGTTCTTTCTCCATAGTCTCCTCCTTAGGACCGTTCCACGGTGATGATGGAATCGGGGCAGATCTTCGCACAGCTCGCACAGCCGACACATTTATCCATGTCCTCGGGGCGAACGGTTGCGGGATGATAGCCCTTGCGGTTTGTGGTGGTTTCGTCCATGACGATGATGTTTTTGGGGCAGACGGTCATGCAAAGCTCGCAGCCCTTACACCGATCCTGACGGAACGACACTTTTCCAGCCATGTTAGATATCCTCCTCCATTGTGATTTCCCATGGTTTTTTCATGTATATGTCAATCGGCAGAATCGGCTCTGCCAACTGATCGCGGACCTCCGGCACGAAGCGCCGCTGCACTGCGTGCTGCACGACGGGCAGCCCCGTCGCCTCGGATAACGCGCGCGCCAGCTCGGCGCCCTTGAGAATTTCCCGGGCGGTGGTCTGCGCGCACAGATGGGTGTTGTTGACCAGACCCGTTACCTTCTGGCCGCAGGCGATCTCGATGGCCTGCAAATACAGCAGAGCGCCCTCCAGATCATGCGTCTCGGGACGGTTGGCGTTTACGACAAACAGGAGGTCAAAATCCTCCGGGTGGAGCTGATCGACAAAGCGTGCCAGGACGTGTGCACCGACGGGGTCGCCGCCGATGTCGATGACGCCCGACCAGCTCTTATCCTGAAACAGCGACAGGACCGCCGGGTCGATCGCGGGCATATCCACCGCGCCGCCGCAGGAGCTGACGATCACCCGGATCCCCGCCGCACGCAGACGCTCGGCCTGCTCATAGGAGCGGAAGTAGGGGTTTACGATGTCCAGATCGGCCAGCGCGAGCTTTTTTCCCTCGCCCGCAAGCGAGAGCGCCAGATTGACCGCGTATTCGGTTTTTCCGGTGCCGTAGTGACCGGTGATGATCTGAAGGCGTTTCATGCGTGATACTCCAGAATCTCTTCCTGACCGCGCAGCACGCGCAGCGCGCCCATGGTCAGGGCAAGCATCTCGTCCTCGCCGGGATAGATATGTACGGGGGCGATATGGCCGACCTGCGCCTCGATCCAGCTCATAAGCTGCTTGTCGTAGGCCAGGCCGCCGGTGAGCAGGATAGCGTCAACCTTGCCGCCGAGCACGACGCTCAGCGCGCCGATTTCCTTGGAAATCTGGTAGGCCATGCCGCGGTAGGCCAGCTCGGCCTCCTTGTCGCCCTCGGCGATACGCTTGCCGATGACGCGGCCGTCATTCGTGCCGGCATAGGCCATCAGGCCGCATTTTGCCATATAGAAGCGGCGCTGCTCCTCAAAGTTATCGCCGTAGCGGTGCTCGAAGGCGGCGCGCAGCACCTGCAATACGGGCAGGCTGCCCGGACGCTCGGCGGTGTAGGGGCCGTCGCCCTCCAGACCGTTGTTGACGTCCACGACCCTGCCGCCGCGATGTGCGCCGACGGTGACGCCGCCGCCCATGTGGGCGACGATGAGGTTCAGAGAGGTATAGGGTCTGCCGGTGTCCTCCGCAAAACGCTTGGCAATGGCCTTCTGGTTGAGCGCATGGAACACCGAGCGGCGCGGGAAATCCGGATGGCCGGACAGATGTGCAATCTCGGGCATTTCATCGACCACGGGAGGATCGACAATAAAGGCGGGCTTGCCGATCTGCTCGCCGATCTCCGCGGCAAGAATGCCGCCGAGATTGCAGACGTGCGTGCCGAAGCGGCACTCGCGCAGATCGCGCAGCATTTCGTCGTTCACGGCGTAGGTACCGCCGGGAATGGGGCGCACCAGACCGCCGCGGCCGACCACGGCGTCGAAGCTCTCGAGCGCATGGCCGTGCTGCGTCAGGTAGTCGAGCATCAGGGGCTTGCGCATGGCGGCGTTTTCCTCCATGCTGTTGACGCCCTTCATCTCCTCCGGAGAATGGCGGAAGGCGTGCTCCAGCACCATGTTTTCGCCCTCGTAGACGGCGATTTTGGTGGAGGTGGAGCCGAAATTCATCGCAAGGATCTTGAAATCTTTGTGTTGGGTCATGGGATCAGCCTTTCTTCGCCGCCAGCGCAAGCGCCAGCGCGATGGAATTGAGCTTGGTCTGCTCGCTGTCGGCACGGGAGGTGACGATCACGGGCGCCTTTGCGCCGACGATCAGGCCGGCGTTGTTTGCGTGGGCAAGGAAAACGAGGGATTTATAGAAGACGTTACCCGTTTCGATGTTCGGCACGAGCAGCACGTCCGCGCGGCCGGCGTTCGGGTCGGTGATGCCCTTGTGCTTCGCGGCCTCGACACTGACGGCGTTGTCCAGTGCGAGCGGGCCGACGACGGTGCAGCCGGTCAGCTCACCGGCCTGCGCCGCCTCCACGAGCGCGGCAGCGTCGAGCGTGGCGGGCATTTTCGGGTTGACCTTCTCCACGGCGCACAGGCAGGCGACGACGGGGTTTTCGTTGCCGATGGCGTGGGCGACCTTGACGGCATTGCGGAGGATCTCCTTCTTGGCCTCAAGATCGGGGGCAATGTTCATCGCCGCGTCGGTCAGCAGGAGCAGACGGTCAAAGCCCGGCACCTCAAACAGCGCCACATGGGACAAAACCTTCGCGTCGCGCAGACCGATCTCCTTATCCAGAACCGCCTTGAGGATGACGGCGGTATCGACGATGCCCTTCATCACGGCGTCGGCTTCGCCGTTTCTCACAAGCGAAACGGCGGTGCGGCAGGCCGCGACCTTGTCCGGCTCGTCGATGATGCGGTAATTGGCCGGGTCAATGCCGTTTTCGGCGGCGACACGGCGGATCTGCGCCTCATCGCCGACCAGAACGGCGTCGGCAATGCCCAATCTGCGCGCGTCCTCGACGGCGAGCAGCACGTGGTCGTCCTGTGCGCAGGCAACGGCGAGGCAGCGCGTGCCCTGCGCCTTTGCCGCTTCGCGCAGCGATTCGATGGATTTTATCATCGGAAATTCTCCTTAAAATCAGCAATCCTGTGGGGCAGAAGCCTCCCCACCGCTTCTTATCATATGCTTTTTACGCAAAAAGTCAATGTTTCTCGTGCAGAATTGGAATTACTCACAATTTTTAAGGGGTATGGTTTGTGAATATCGACGGCGTTTTGTGCGTTTTGCTACCAACCAAAATGGTCGGTTTTTTCGTTTTTGTCGTTGTCACAAGGAAGAAATCAGGACATTTGTCCGCCGCAGGCGGACAGTTCGCTTCTCCGCCGGTACTCCGCAATGCAGTGACGCGAACCTCACTGTCATTGCGAGACCCCACAGGGGTCGTGGCAATCTCAAGATGCCTGTCATTGCGAGACTTGCGTCAGCAAGTCGTGGCAATCTCGTGTAAGACCCCGCATCAGATTGCCGCGTCGCTTCGCTCCTCGCAATGACAAATAACGGACGCGCCGCGTCGGGCTTGCTCCCTCCCCGCAATGACACAAGACGTGGCCGCTGCGAGAGACGATGCGCAATTCGTCCCCGAAATCCGGCAATTCGTCCCCGATTTCCCCACGGGAGCATATTTTTGTGATAGAATGTGCCGCGAAAGGACGGTGTTTCGTATGAAACGGGAAAAGCCGAAATACAGTCGCTGGCAGAATGCGGGCTTTATGCTGCGCACGGCGTGGCACGGCCATAAAAGCGTGCCGATTCTGTGCGTCGTGCTGGCGCTGCTGATCGCCGCGCAGCTGGTGACACAGCTTCTGCTTGCGCCGACGCTGCTGGAGGCGCTGGAAAACGGCGTATCGCTCGGCAGGCTGCTGGCGCTGATCGGCAGCTTTACCGCCGCACTGATGCTGCTGGCCGGCCTGCGCGAATATGTGGACCGAAATACGATGCCCGCGCGTATCGAGGTACGTCTGGGGCTGCTCAACCGGATCGGCGAGAAGCAGGCCATGACCTCCTACCCGAATCTGATGAACAAGCGCTTTGCCGAGTGCCGGTCGCGGGCGATCCGGGGCTGCTCCGCCAACAGCGAATCGGCCGAGGCGATCTGGAATACCCTGACCGATCTGCTGATCAATACGCTCTGTTTTGCGGCATATCTGTTCTTCCTGAGCCGCCTGAGCCTTCTGCCGGTCGTTTTTGTGCTCGTTACATCGGCTGCGGCCTTTCTGGTCAACGACCGGCTGAACGGCTGGTCGTACCGCCACCGCGACGAGTCGCGCGAGATCATCCGCAAGCAGGATTACTGCATTGAAACGGCGCTCGGCAAGCCCTTCGGAAAGGACCTGCGCATTTTCGGGTTAAAGCCGTGGCTCTGTGCGGTCTGGGACGCGGCGCTGCGTCTGGAGTGCGACTTTCTGGCGCGGCGCGAGCGCGTGTATCTGTGGACGGACGTCGTAAATCTGCTCGCGGTGCTGCTGCGTAACGGCGTTGCCTATGCCTATCTGATCGCGCAGGCGATCGGCGGCACACTGACGGCGGCGGAGTTCGTGCTGTATTTTGCGGCGATCAGCGGCTTTTCCGAGTGGATCGGCGCAATCCTGCAGGGCATCTCAACGCTCGGCGCCCAGAGCCGCGAGCTTTCGTCGCTGCGCGAGTTTCTGGAGTGGCCCGAGCCGTTCCGCTTTGCCGACGGCAAGCCGCTGCGCTGCGAGGCGGGCAAGGCGCACGAGCTTCGGCTGGAAAATGTCAGCTACCGCTACCCGGAGGCCGAGGCGGACACGATCCATGCGATGAACCTGACCGTCAGCCCCGGCGAAAAGCTCGCCGTTGTCGGCCTGAACGGCGCCGGAAAAACCACGCTGATGAAGCTGCTATGCGGCTTTCTCGACCCGACCGTAGGCCGCGTCCTGCTCGACGGCGAGGACATCCGGCAATACGACCGCCGCGATTACTACGCGCTGTTCTCGGCGGTCTTTCAGGAATTCTCCGTGCTGGACGTGACCGTTGCACAGAATGTTGCGCAGAGCGTAGACGACAGCCGGATCGACCTTCCGCGCGTGTGGCGCTGCCTGGAGCAGGCGGGACTGTCGGAAAAAATCCGCAGCCTGCCCGCCGGGGCGGACACCCATATCGGCCGTGAGATCTACGAGGACGGTATCGAGCTCTCCGGCGGCGAAACGCAGCGGCTCATGCTGGCGCGCGCGTTGTATAAGGACGGTGCGATCCTTGCGCTCGACGAGCCGACCGCCGCACTGGACCCGCTGGCGGAAAACGACATCTACGAAAAATACAATGAAATGACCGCCGGAAAAACGGCGCTGTTTATCTCCCACCGGTTGGCCTCTACGCGCTTCTGCGACCGAATTCTGTATCTGGAGCATGGGCGGATCGCCGAGGAGGGAACGCACGAATCGCTTCTGGCGCTCGGCGGCGCCTATGCGGAGCTGTTTGCGGTGCAAAGCCGCTACTATCAGGAAGGGGGTACGGAAAATGAATGAAAAACGCAGAGTCAGCCTGCGCAGTGGGTGGAGGCTCCTGTTCAGAAGCTGGAGGCTGTATGCCGGACTGTGCCCCGGACTTTTATGGTCGCACGCTCTGCACGCGGTATTTGCGGCGCTGTCGCCGCTGGCGACGGTCTGGCTCTCGGCGCGGCTCGTCTCCGAACTTGCCGGGGCGCGCAGCCCCGACGCGCTGACGTTCTGGGCGACCGCCTCGCTCCTGAGCGGCGCGGTCCTTGCGCTGGGCAGCGGGCTTTTGAAACGCTGGTGCAATTTCCACGATGCACATCTGGAGGCCATCCGTCTGCGTCATACGACGGATAAAATGCTGTCGCTGGACTATGTGGATTTTGAAAGCCGCGAGGTGCGCGACCTGCACACGCAGATCTTCGAGTGGGAACGCTGGGCGGGACGCGGCCTTCCGGCGGCAGCCCGGAGCTTCGGGCAGCTTCTCACCGGTCTTTTGCAGCTTCTGGGCGGGCTTGCGCTCTGCGCCGGGCTGCTGACGCAGCCGGTACGGGAGGGCTCGCGGTTTGCGCTGCTCAACCACCCGCTCAGCGCAGTCGTGCTGGCGCTCCTGCTGCTCGGCATCTCCCTGCTTGCTCCTGCCTGCGACGGCAAAGCAAGCCGCTATGATCTGCGCGTGGCCGAGGAATCGCGCTTCGGCAACCGTGTGTTTTCCTGCTTCGGCTTTCTGAGCAGTGCACGCGAGCGCGCACTGGATTTTCGCCTCTACCGCCAGCAGGAGAACGTTTGCAGTCCGTCGCTGGCTGCCACCTCCTCCTTTACAAGAGATTCGCTCTGGGCGAGGAATCTGCGCGGCCCGCAAGGTCTCTGGTACGCGCTGGGAAAGCTGTCCGCCTGTATGATGACGGGCCTGATCTATCTGTTCGTCTGCCTGAAGGCCTATGCGGGCGCCTATGACATCGGCGCGGTAACGCAGTATGTCGGCGCGATTACAAGCCTGTTCGCGGGACTGTCTGCCGTGCTCTCCGAGCTGAGCGAAATGCGCAACAACGGCGCATACCTGGAAGAGGTCTTCCGCTTCCTTGACTGGCCGAATCGGATGTATCAGGGCAGCCTGACCACGGAAAAGCGCAGCGACCGGCAATATGACGTGGAATTTCGGGACGTTTCCTTCCGCTATCCCGACCGCGAGGACTACGCGCTGCGCCATGTGAACATGAAATTCCGCATCGGCAGCCGTCTGGCAATCGTCGGCGAAAACGGCAGCGGCAAAACGACGTTCATCAAGCTGCTGTGCCGCCTCTACGATCCGACGGAGGGTGAGATCCTGCTCAACGGCATCGATATCCGCAAGTATCGCTATGACGAGTATCTGCGGATTTTCTCCGTGGTCTTTCAGGATTTCCGGCTGCTGGCGCTGCCTTTGGGCGAGAACGTCGGCGGCGGGCAGCGCTATGACCGCGCCCGCGCGGAGGACTGCCTGAGCAAGGCCGGCTTCGGCGAACGGCTGGCCGCGCTTCCGGACGGACTGGACACGATGCTGTATCACTCGCTCAGTCCGGACGGCGTGGAGCTTTCCGGCGGCGAGGCGCAAAAGGTTGCCATTGCCCGCGCGCTGTATAAGGATGCGCCGTTCATTATCCTTGACGAACCGACCGCCGCGCTGGATCCCATTGCCGAGGCGGAGATCTACGAGAAATTCAGCGACATCGCCGGGGACAAAACGGCGGTCTATATCAGCCACCGTCTCTCAAGCTGCAAATTCTGCGACGAAATCGCCGTGTTCGACCACGGCCGCGTGGTGCAGAAGGGAAGCCACGCGGCGCTCCTGTCAGACGAGGCCGGGAAGTACCATGCGCTCTGGAACGCGCAGGCGCAGTATTATCAATAAGGAGCCGCCGGGCTCCTGCCGAAAACAGAAAAGCCGCCCGCTTCCGAACGGAAGCGGGCGGCTTGGTCTGTCGAAAAGGCTTCCCCCCCCGTGTTATTCCGAGGAGCGACGTGGCGCGGGAAGCCTTGTGCAACACGTTTTGATTTTTCCGTAGCGCTTCGGAATTTCAAAGCAATCCTGCAAGTTTGCTGCGACCCTTTTTGCCGATGGTGCGTCCGCCGCTGCCAAATTCACGGCTGATGGTAATGACTCTGTTTTTCATTCACAAGGTGTGCTCATTGGGAACAGAAAGCTCACGATAGGTTTTCCGGATAAAGAAAGCGGCAATGATAAACGTCAGGATATCCGCTGCCGGGAACGACCATAAAAGACCGTCCAGCCCGAAGAAGATCGGGAGGATAATGGGCAGCGACACGCCGAAAATAATTTCACGGGTCATGGAAACGGCGGTAGACGCAAAGGCCTTGCCCAGCGCCTGCAGGTAGATGAAGGTGCCCTTGTTCAGTGTCGCCAGCGGCATCAGGCAGAGATAGGTGCGGAAGCATTTCACGGTAAAGTCCGCATAATAGGCGCTCTCGTTAGCCGCGCCGAAGAGCGTGGCAATTTGCAGCGGGAATACCTCTACGATCACCAGCGCAACGGCACCGACGATAAACTCCGCCAGCAACAGACGGGAAAACAGCGCTTTGGCACGATCCTTCTTCTTTGCGCCGATATTGTAGCCTGCGATCGGGATACATCCGGCCGCCATGCCGATGGCGATGGAGATAGCGATCTGGAAGAACTTCATGACGATGCCGAGGACGGCAAGCGGGATCTGTGCATACTCCGGCTGTCCGAAAATGGGGTCCATTGCGCCGTATTTCATGCACATATTCTGCACAGCCGCCATCGAAATGACAAGCGAGCTCTGCGCGAGGAAGCTGGTAAGACCCAGCACGAGGAACTTGGGGATCAGCTTCCCGTTCAAACGGAAACTGCTCTTTTTGAGCTTCACGACCTTCATGCGCCGCAGATACCAGATGGAAAGCGCCGCCGTCAGCACCTGACCGATCACGGTAGCCACTGCCGCACCCATCATGCCCCAGTGGAATCCATAAATGAAAATCGGGTCAAGGATCACATTCGTGATCGCACCGGAAACAGTGGCGACCATGGCGAATTTCGGACTTCCGTCGCTTCGGATCACGGGATTCATCGCCTGCCCGAACATATAGAAAGGAACGCCCAGCGTGATATAGAAAAAGTATTCCTTTGCAAATGCGTGGGTCTCCTCATTGACCGTTCCGCCGAACATGGCAAGGATCGGCTCGCTGAAAATGAGGTAAACAGCCGTCAGCACAAGGCTGCTTACTACGCAAAGCACCACGGCGTTGCCGACGGACTTATGCGCATCCTCCCGGTCTTTGCGTCCGAGGGCAATGCTCACGAACGCACAGCAGCCGTCTCCGATGAACACGGCAATGCCAAGGGCAACCACCGTAAGCGGAAACACGACGGTGTTTGCAGCATTGCCGTAAGAGCCAAGGTAACTTGCATTGGCAATAAAGAGCTGGTCAACGATGTTATACAGTGCGCCTACCAGCAGCGAGATGATGCAGGGAACGGCATACTTGCTCATGAGCTTACCGATGCGCTCCGTCCCCAAAAACTGATTTTCGGTTTCCATAAAATTTAATCCTTCTTTCTCAAAAAAATAATGCGTAAATTCAGAACAATCTGGATTTACGCATTTCTGCAACACGACTTTCTTATGAAATTTTCTGCCATCTTCCATCTCTCACCTGCTTTTGCAAAGAAATATGTGGCATTTCTGCAACCGGATTTACGCAGAAGTGCCACACGTTGTAGGTTTATTATAGCGGATTCGGACGGAGATTTCAAATGTTTTTTGAGGGTTTTTGTCCCTCTCGATTACGCTTTAGACCATCGCCGTGCTGCCGGAGGGCATAAAAATCGGCACCTGCTTTTGAGGCAGGTGCCAATTTCTATCACCCTATCATGCGCTTGAATTTTCGGCGTAAGTGGCGTAAGCTTGGCGTAAATCCGCTTTTGCGCATCCAAAAAATCAAGCAATTTCAAGGCCTTGCGGCGTGGCTTAGTACATACCGCCCATGCCGCCGGCGGCGGCTGCGGAGGCAGCGGCTGCATCTGCGGCGGGATCGGGCTTGTCGGCGACCAGGGATTCGGTGGTCAGCACGCAGGCGCCGATGGAAGCGGCGTTCTCCAGCGCGGTTCTCGTGACCTTCGTCGGGTCAACGATGCCGCTGGGGATCATATCGCAATAGGTGGCGGTATAGGCGTCGTAGCCGTAGCCGACCTTGCGGCTGTTCTTGATCTTCTCAAAGACGACGGAGCCGTCAACGCCGGCGTTCTCGGCGATCTGGCGGATCGGCGCCTGCAGCGCCTTGGCGATGATCTCGGCGCCGGTCTTTTCGTCGCCGGAGAGCTTCGCAACAAGCTTCTCGACGGCGGGGATGGCGTTGACGAAAGCGGTGCCGCCGCCGGCGACGATGCCCTCCTCAACGGCCGCGCGGGTCGCGTTGAGTGCATCCTCGACGCGGAGCTTCTGCTCCTTCATCGCAACCTCGGTCTGCGCGCCGACGCGGATAACCGCAACGCCGCCGGAGAGCTTCGCCAGACGCTCCTGGAGCTTCTCCTTGTCATACTCGGAGGTCGTGACCTTGATGGCAGCCTTGATCTCGTGGATACGGCTCTTGATGGCCTCGGGGTCGCCGCAGCCGTCGACAATTACGGTGTTGTCCTTATTGACCTTCATCTGACGTGCACGGCCCAGATCGGCGATGGTCACGTCGGGCAGGTTCATATTCAGCTCGGAGGCGATATAGGTGCCGCCGGTGAGAATGGCGATGTCGCGCAGCATTTCCTTGCGGCGGTCGCCGAAGCCGGGCGCCTTCACGCAGACGCAGTTGAAGCTGCCGCGCAGGCGGTTGACCAGCAGGGTGCTCAGCGCGTCGCCCTCGACGTCCTCGGCGATGATAACAAGCTTCTGACCGCCCTTGACGATCTGCTCCAGAACGGGCAGGATGTCCTGAATGGTGGAGATTTTCTTGTCGGTGATGAGAATGTAGGGATCGTCGATGACGGCCTCCATCTTATCGGTGTCCGTAACCATGTAGGGGGAGATATAGCCGCGGTCGAACTGCATACCCTCGACGACGTCCAGACCGGTTTCGGCGGTCTTGGATTCCTCGATGGTAATGACGCCTGCGGCCGTGACCTTCTCCATCGCCTCGGCGATAAGCTTGCCGATCTCCTCGTCGCCGGAGGAAACGGTGCCGACTCTGGCGATGTCGGCGCTGCCGTTGACCGCCTGGGAGTTGGCCTTGATGGCCTCGATGGCGGCGTCGACGGCCTTCTGCATACCCTTGCGCATAACCATCGGGTTTGCACCGGCGGAAACGTTCTTCAGGCCCTCGCGAACAATGGCCTGCGCCAGCAGCGTGGCGGTGGTGGTGCCGTCGCCCGCGACGTCGTTCGTCTTGGTGGCGACTTCGCGCACGAGCTGCGCGCCCATATTCTCAAACGGATCCTCCAGCTCCACTTCCTTGGCGATGGTCACACCGTCGTTGGTGATGAGCGGAGCGCCGTACTTCTTGCCGAGCACGACGTTGCGGCCCTTCGGGCCGAGCGTTACCTTTACGGTATTTGCAAGCTGGTCAATGCCGGATTGCAGCTTCTTGCGGGCGTCTTCGCCGAATTCGATCATTTTTGCCATGATTTTCGTGCCTCCTGATTATTCTACGATCGCAAGGATCTCGGACTGCTTGACGATGGAATACTCCTTCTCGTCGAGCTTGATCTCGGTGCCTGCGTATTTGCCGACGACGACTCTGTCGCCGACCTTGACGACCATCTTGACCTCGTTGCCGTCAACCATGCCGCCGGGGCCGACTGCCACGACCTCGGAGATCACGGGCTTTTCCTTATTCGCGGTGGACAGGATGATGCCGGAAGCGGTCGTCTCAACCGCCTCAACGGGCTTGAGCAGAACGCGGTCTGCAAGGGGTGTAAGCTTCATAATGATTACCTCCATCAAAGGATTATTTACGGTTCTCGTTTAGCACTCAGTTCTCCCGAGTGCTAACACCCTATATAATACCCATTTCTTTCCGAAAGTCAAGAGCTATTTTTAAAATTTTCTCGACTTTTTCCGACAGCCGGCAGCGTCCGCGGAAAAAAGATTGCAACGCGGTGAAAATCGTGGTATGATACACGGGTATGAATCCTATGCATCGTCGGGCCGGGTCGGAATGGGGATATCCCAACGGTACCAAGCCGCCGTAGACGGACAGATGCCGCCGCAGGTCATTGGCGCAAGGCCGAGAAGACCGCGGCACTATGGCGTCCGGAGTCGGAATACGAACGCCCGACGGCACCGCGCAGGCTCTTGGGGGCGCCTGCCGAGCGTTGCTGTTCCCCCATCCGGGGGATTTTTTATTTTAAACGGAGGTAATCTATGAAACGGAAAACCCTTGCGAACATCGTAATGATTGTTCTGATCGTCTGCATCGCCGCAGGCGGCCTTGTCTGGGTCGGCAGCCTGAAGGGCTGGTTCGACCGTCCGCAGGAGGACGGCTTCGTCCTCGCCGGGCAGACAGGCGTTGTAACGCTCACCCGAAACGGACTTGCCTTCACCCCGGAAACCGGCTCGGCGCTGCGTGAGGGCGACGAGCTGCACACCGAACCGAGCGGCTCGGTTACGCTGCAATCGAAGGACGGCACCATTGTGCTCAACCGTAACTCGACCGTCGTTCTGACGGACGGCGTGTTCGACCTGACCTCCGGCGAAGCCTTTGTAACGCAGGGTGCGGGCGTGCTGACCATGCGCATGGACGCGCAGACCCTGCAAATCGAAAACGCCGTGATACATCTGAGTATGCGCCAGGGCGCGCAAAGCGCGGGGATCTTCTCCGGTACGCTGGAGGGAGAAGCCGCCGGGCAGCGCATCAACTGGGTCGGCAACGAGCGCAGCGTCAACCCGATGGAGCTTGCCGCGCTCAATTCCTTCGTCGTTGCCCAGATCCGCAGCGCACAGACGACGCTCTGCTTCACCGCCGCCGACCTGGATAAGCTGGAGGCCGAACGCCTGGCAAAGCTCCAGGAGCTGATCGATCAGGCGAAACGGAATACGACGAACGGCGCCGCCCCCACGGAGCCGACCGAGCCGGATACGCCGACACAGCCGTCGGAATCCGTCTCTCCGACGGGTCCGACCAATCCCACAAGCCCGACGAATCCTACAGATCCGACAGGCCCTACCAATCCCACGAACCCGACGGGCCCCACCAATCCCACGAATCCGACAGACCCCACCAAGCCCACGAGTCCCACGAATCCGACAAGCCCCACCAACCCGACGAGCCCGACAAGTCCCACGAAGCCGACCGAGCCCTCGACGCCCGCCCCCACGGAGCCGTCCGGCTCGCTCAAGAGCTGCGTCATTACCATCCGCTGCGATACGATTCTCAATAATCTCGGCGACCTGAAGCCGGGCAAGATGGAGTTCGTGCCGGACGACGGCGAGATTCTTGCGCCGGTGCTTGTCTGGTTTGAGGAGGGTGAGACGGTGTTCGACGTTCTGAAGCGCGTCTGTGAGACGGCAAACATTCAGATCGAGTATAGCTGGACGCCGCTTTACGGAAGCTATTATATTGAGGGCATCAATCATCTCTACGAATTTGACTGCGGACAGCAGTCCGGCTGGATGTATAAGGTCAACGAGTGGTTCCCGAACTACGGCTGCTCCGACTATACTCTGGAGGACGGCGACGTGATCGTCTGGTGCTACACCTGTCAGGGTCTCGGTGAGGACGTCGGCCGCACCGGTCAGGACTGGTGACGCAATGCGCGGCGACGCTTTTTCCCGCTGCCATCCGGCAGTGTGCTTTACGTTTTTTCTCGGCGCGATTGCCTGCTCCGCCGTCTATCAGCACCCGGCGTATCTCATCGCCTCGCTGCTGTGCGCGGCTCTGTATGATCTGCTGCTGTGCGGCCGCCGCGCGGGCAGACGGATGCTTCTTGCGCTGCCGCTGTTTTTACTGCTGTGCGTTCTGAATCCGATCTTCAATCCGGCGGGAGAGCACGTCCTGTTTGTCTGGCTGGGACGCAATTTTACGCTGGAAGCCCTGACCTACGGCGTAGTCATCGGCGGCATATTCGTTTCGATGCTGTTCTGGTTCAACTGCTATAACCGCGTACTGACAAGCGATAAGTTTACGACGCTGTTCGGCAATCTGATCCCCTCGCTCTCGCTTCTGCTGGTCATGGTGCTGCGGCTGATCCCGGAGCTGACGCGGCGCACGGCGCAGCTTCGCGGCGCACGCCGCTGCATCGGCAAGGGCGCCGACCGCGGCGACACGCTCCGCGTCCGCCTTTCCGACGGCGTCGCCGTGCTCTCCGCACTGACCGACCGCGCGCTGGAGGACAGCGTCGTTACCGGCGATTCCATGCGCGCCCGCGGCTACGGTACGGCGCGGCGCAGCTCGTTTCAAATCTACCGCATGACCGGCCGCGACGGGCTGCTGCTTGCGCTGGAGCTGCTGCTTCTGACGGCGGCGGTCCTGTTCGGCGCAAGCGATGCGGAATACTTCCCCACGCTCACGCTGGCGCGGCCGAACTGGGCCTTTGCCCTCTACTGCGCCTATCTGCTTCTTCCGAGCGCACTTCACATCAAGGAGGCTGTGCAATGGCACATTTTGAGATCGAAGCTCTGAGCTTCACCTACCCCTCGGCCAAAACGCCCTCGCTGCGCGAGGTCTCTCTGAAGGTCGAACCGGGCGAATATCTCGTTCTATGCGGCAAAAGCGGCAGCGGCAAAACAACGCTGCTGCGTCAGCTCAAGTCCGTCCTTGCGCCGCACGGCAAAAAGACCGGTACGGTGCGCTTCGGCGGCGTGCCGCTCGACCGGATCGATGCGCGTGAGCAGGCGGCAAAAATCGGCTTCGTCATGCAGAATCCGGACGATCAGATCGTCACGGACAAGGTCTGGCACGAGCTGGCCTTCGGTCTGGAGAGCCTCGGCTGCGATCAGAAGACCATGCGTCTGCGCGTGGCGGAGATGGCGAGCTACTTCGGCATCGCAGGCTGGTTCCACCGCAATGTGGCGGAGCTGTCAGGCGGTCAGAAGCAGCTTCTGAATCTGGCGTCCATCATGGCCATGCAGCCGGAGGTGTTGATTCTCGACGAGCCGACGAGCCAGCTTGACCCCATTGCCGCCTCGGATTTTCTCAACACCGTGCGCAAGATCAACCGCGAGCTGGGTACGACCGTGATCATCACCGAGCACCGGCTGGAGGATATTTACCACGCCGCCGACCGTGTGGTCGTGATGGAAAACGGTGCGATCGCCGCCGAGGGCACGCCCCGTGAGGTCGGCGCGGCGCTCTACGCGCGGAAAAGCGAAATGTTTGCCGCGCTGCCCACGCCCGTGCGCGTGTTTTACGAAGCCGGTGCGGCGGGGCAGTGTCCGCTGACCGTGCGCGAGGGCCGCACATGGCTGACCGGCGTATTTTCCGAAGCGCCGCCGCGTTTTCCCGCCCCGGAGCGTCCGGAGCCGGCGCAGAGCGGCGAAAAGCCCGCGCTGCGCATCCGCGAGGCGTGGTTCCGCTACGAAAAGGACGCGCCGGACATTCTGCGCGGCGTGAGTCTGGACGTACAGACCGGCAGCCTGCACGCCATCGTCGGCAGCAACGGTGCGGGTAAGTCCACAACGCTGAAGGCGATTTGCGGAATTTGCAGGATCTATCGCGGCAATATCGAAATTCTCGGAAAGCCGCTGAAAAAGTATCGGTCCGGCGAGCTGTTTTCCGGCTGCCTGTCCATGCTCCCGCAGGATCCCAAGAGCCTGTTTGTGAAGAAAACCGTCCGCGAGGAGCTGGAGGAGATGTCCGGCGACAAGGCAAAGCGGGAGCGGATCGCGGAGCTGTGCGAGATCACCGCGCTTCTTGACGCACATCCCTACGATCTTTCCGGCGGAGAGCAGCAGCGTGCGGCGCTGGCCAAGGTGCTGCTCACCGAGCCGCGACTCCTGCTGCTCGACGAGCCGACGAAGGGGCTCGACGCCTTTTTCAAGCAGAAGCTTGCCGCAATCCTTGCCCGGCTGAAGCAGCGGGGCATCACGGTCGTGATGGTTTCGCACGACGTTGAATTCTGCGCCGAATACGCGGACCGGGTCAGTATGTTCTTTGACGGCCAGGTTCTGACGACCGAAACGCCGCACGCCTTCTTCGGCGCGAACAGCTTCTACACCACCGCGGCCAACCGCATGAGCCGTTGCGTCTTTACCGGCGCGGTTACGGCGTCGGACGTCGTAACGCTATACAGAAAGAACACGGAGGGCTGATATGAAACGCTCGCGCATCCTTACCTGGATCCTTACGCTGCTGGCCGTCGGCGCAACGCTCGTGCTGGGCAGCCGGCTTCGCGGCCGCTGGTTTTACCTGACCTCCACCCTGATTGTCATCGAGCTGATGGTGCCCTTCTTCCTCTCCTTTGAGCGGCGCAGGCCGCAGGCGCGGGAGCTGGTTACGCTGGCGGTCATGGCAGCCATTGCCGCCGTGTCTCGCGTCGCCTTCGGCTTTGTTCCGCATTTCAGCCCCATTACCGGCGTCATTATGATCACCGGCATCGCCTTCGGCGCGGAGGCCGGCTTTCTGACCGGCGCCGTCGCCGCCTTTGCCAGCAATCTCTATTTCGGACAGGGCGCCTACACGCCATGGCAGATGATGGCCTACGGCTTCGGCGGCTTCCTCGCCGGACTTCTCTTCTACAGGCGGCCGAAGCGGCAGCATCCGGTCGTGATGGGCGTGTTCGGCTACCTGACCATTCAGCTGATCGTCGGGCCGCTGCTCGACACCAGCTCGGTCTTTCTCGCCGCGCCCGCGCTGAAGTGGGCGACGATCTGGCCGTATTATGTCTCCGGCATTCCGGTCAACGCCATTCACGGTCTGGGCGCCGGTCTGACGCTGCTGCTTGCGGGCAGGCCGATGCTCGGCAAGCTGCGCCGCCTGCAGATCAAATACGGCATGATGGAGGCGGACGATGGGGTTTGAGTCCTACCACCCCGCCATTAACCTGATCTACTTTCTGGCGGTCACACTGCTTTCGCTGTTCCTTCGGCAGCCGGTCTTTCTCGCGCTGAGCTGGGTCTGCGCCTTTGCCTATTCCGTCCGCCGCAACGGTCTGCGCGCGCTGGTCTTCGATCTGGCGATGATTCCCTGCGTGCTGCTGTTCGCAGCCTTTTACGGCGGCTATCATCATTTCGGCGTTACACAGCTCTGGACAAACTTCATCGGCAACCGCGTCACGCTGGAATCCTTTGTGTACGGCGCGGTGCTCGCGGCCTGCGTCGCCGCCTGGGCTATGTGGATGAGCTGCGTCCATTCCGTATTCACTGCGGACAAGATCGTCTTTCTGCTTGGCCGGGTCAGCCCGAGGCTCTCGCTGTTCGTCGCCATCTTACTGCGCACCGTTCCCCGCGTAAAGGCGCAGGCGCGGCGCATTGCCTGCGCGCGCAGCGGCATCGGCCGGGGTACGCGGCAGGGGCACGCTCTGCGGCGGCTGAGAAACGCGTTCGCCGTCGCGTCCATGACGCTGACCTGGCTGCTGGAGTCGCTTGCGACCACGTCCGACTCCATGCGCAGCCGGGGCTACGGCCGCCGCGGCCGCACGGCCTTCTCCGTTTACCGCTTCGACAACCGCGACCGCGGCATCGTCGTCGTCCTGTTTGCGTTTCTGACCGTGATCCTGATGGGCATTTTACTGCAGCAGACGTCGGTGAGCTTTGACCCGCGCATTACGATCAACCCCATTACACCGCTTTCCTGCACCTTCTACGCGGCGTATTTCCTGTTCTGCCTCCTTCCGCTCGGACTGGAGCTTTACAGCGATCTGACTTTTTATCTGACAAGGAGACGTCATGAAGCCCTTCCTTCTGTCCACGCTTGACCCGAATGCGGCGCAGCTCGCGCGGCAATACGGCCTCGGGCTGGAGCTTTCCGAATTCTGCACCGCGTGGAATCTCGACGAACGCTTCGACGAAGTCGCGCCGCGACTTGAAGCCGCCCTGCGCCTTGCGCCCGCGCGCGTGCTGCACGGGCCCTTCAACGAGCTGTTCCCCTGCGCCATTGACCCGCAGGCGCGTGCGCTTGCCGCGCGGCGTTATGCGCAGAGCATTGCCATGGCACGGCGCTACGGCGCGGAAAAGGTCGTAATTCACGGCGGATATCACCCTTATATTTACTATCCGGAGTGGTATGTCGAACAGTCCGTCGTCTTCTGGCGCGAGTTTTTGCCGCAGATCCCGCAGGGAATGACCGTCTGCGTGGAAAACGTGCTGGAGACCGAGCCGGCGTGGCTTGCACAGATCGTTCGCGAAGTGGACGACGCGCGGCTGCGCCTGTGTCTTGACGTCGGCCACGTCCACGCCTATTCCCCCGTCCCCGTCGAGCGCTGGCTCGACGCGGGAGAGGGACTGATTTCGCACTTTCACATTCACAATAACGACGGCTCGTGTGACAGCCACAGCGCCCTGCCCGACGGCACGATGCCGATGCGGGTGCTGCTTGCCGACATTCTGCACCGCTTCCCGTCGGCGACGCTGACGCTGGAGCTGTGCGACGCCGCGCCTTCGCTGCGCTGGCTGGCCGAACAGACGGACTCGGAGGGGACGCCATGGATCTGAAGCAATGTATTGCGGCAATCCGGCCGCTCGACCGCGCGGCGATGGACCGTGCGCTGGCGCGTCAGGCGCAGCTTGCCAAGCCGCCCGGCTCGCTCGGACGGCTGGAGGCGCTTTCCGTTCAGCTTGCGGGCATCCGCGGCGGAACGGATATTTCCGCCGAGCGCGGGCATCTGCTCGTATTTGCCGCCGACAACGGCGTGGTCTGCGAGGGCGTTTCCAGCGCGCCGCAGAGCGTCACCCTGCAGCAGACGATCAATCTGACCCGCGCCAAAACCGGCGCGTCAACGCTCTGCCGCTTTTTCGGCGACGGGATTACCGTCTGCGACGTCGGCGTCAATGCCGACATTTCCGAACCGGCCGTGCTGAACCGAAAGCTGGCCTACGGCACGGATAACATCGCCAAGGGGCCCGCTATGTCGCGCGAAACGGCAATCCGCGCGATGGAGATCGGCATTTCGCTTGCTGCGGAAACGGATGCGGATGTGCTTGGCGTCGGCGAAATGGGCATCGGCAACACGACGACCTCGTCGGCCGTGCTGGCGGTGCTGCTCGATGCGCCCGTCGAAGCGGTCACGGGGCGCGGCGGCGGCATCACCGACGGCGCCTTTGAAAAGAAAAAGGCCGTTATCCGCCGGGCAATCGAAGTCAACCGTCCGGACGGCGCGGATGTGATCGACGTGCTGGCCAAGGTCGGCGGATTGGATCTTTGCGCCATGTGCGGCGCATTTCTCGGCGCAGCCGCCACACGGCGGCCGGTCGTGATCGACGGCTTTATTTCCGCAGTCGCGGCTCTGTGCGCCTGTCGTCTCTGCCCCGAAGCGGTGCAGTACTTTATTCCGAGCCATGCCTCCTACGAGATCGGCTACCGCCTTGCGATGGAGCAGATGCGGCTCAGGCCCTTCCTGCTGCTGGAGATGCGGCTCGGCGAGGGCAGCGGCTGCCCGCTGGCCTTCCAGGTTCTGCGTGCCGCCTGTGCGGTTTTCCGCAGCATGGCAACCTTTGCCGAAGCGGACATCAACGACGGCTATCTCGACGAGCTGCGCGCTGGCGCAAACCCGACCGGGGAGGGAACGCGATGAAGATCTACCTCAGCGGCGGCGCCAAAAACGGTAAATCCTCTCTGGCGCAGGAGCTTGCCGTTCGTCTGGCAAACGGCCGTCCGCACTATTATGTGGCAACAATGATCCCCTCCGACGGCGAGGATCGCCGTCGGATCGAGCGCCATATTGCAGATCGCGCCGGGATGGGCTTTGAAACGATTGAGTGCGGGCGTAATGTTGCGTCCGTGACGGAGATGGCCGGGCGGGATTCCGTCGTTTTATTGGACAGCGTAACCGCGCTTCTGCTCAATGAGCTGTTCGCCGACCCCGCCTTCGCCGCAGCGGACGAAACGGCTGCGCAGCGGGTTGCCGCACAACTGATCGCGCTGTGTGATTGGTTCTCGGATGTGATTCTTGTCAGCGATTATATTTTCTCGGATGCGGAGCGCTACGACGGGCTGACCGAGTGCTTCCGGCGGAGTCTTGCCGCCGTAGACCGGGCGCTCGCACACCGCTGCGACGTGGTCGCGGAGCTTTGCGGAGGGAATATCACGGTACACAAGGGGGCGCTGCCGCTGTGAAGAGCATTTTGACCGCGTTTTCGATGTGTCAGACGATGTTCTGTGCGCTTCCGTGCCCGCTGCGTCTCTGGGACGACCGCGCACGGCACCGAATGCTGCTGTTTTTGCCGCTGATCGGCGCGGAGCTCGGCGCACTGCAGCTGCTTCTGACACGCGTATGCGTGTGGCTTTCCGTCCCGGCTGCGCTGAAGGGGGTTCTTCTGTGCGCCGCGCCCTTTCTGCTGACCGGCTTCATTCACCTCGACGGCTTTATGGACGTGACCGACGCCGTGCGCTCTTACCGCCCGTTGGAGCGCCGTCGGGAGATTCTCAAGGACTCGCACGTCGGCTCGTTCGCCGTCATCGGCGTGGTGCTCCTGATGCTTTGCCAGTTTGCGGTATTTTTCACGCTGGATGGCTCAAAGCTGCGGTATGAGCTGATTTTTCTGCCCGCCGTCAGCCGCTGCTGCTCCGCGCTTGCAGTCGATGTGCTCCCGCCGATGCACACGAGCCAATACGCGGCGGAGCGCGCCCCGCGCAGCCATATCGTTGCGTTATCCGTCCTGCTTGCGGCGCTGCTCAGCGGCTGCTTTGCCCTTTGCGGGCGCGGCGGCTTTGCCGCGCTGGTCTGCACGGCGGGTTACGGCGCGGCGCTGCTGCGCGCGTACCGCTCGCTTCGCGGGATGAACGGCGACATTTCAGGATACAGTCTGACGCTTGCGGAGCTGGCGGGCTACGCGGCACTGTGCTTTGTATAAGGAGGCAGTATGGAGCTGATTCTCGGCGGCGCCTATCAGGGCAAGCGCGATTTTGCGCGGACGGCCTACGGCGTCGAGCATTTTTTCACCTGCAACGAATCGTCGCTTGACATTGATTATTCCGCGCCGGCGATCGACCGGTTGGAGGAATTCTGCCTTGCCTGCGTGCGCGCCGGAAAGGATCCGGTCAAGCTGTTTGAGACGCACCGCGAGGCATGGCAGAGCAGCGTGCTGATCTGCCGCGATATTTTCTGCGGCGTTGTGCCGCTCGGCGCGGAAACGCGCGAATGGAGACAGGTCACAGGGCAATTCTGCCGTTATCTGAGCAAAAATGCGCAGCATGTGACCCGTATTTTCTGCGGCCTGCCGCAGACGCTGAAATGAGGACGCTGTATCTGCTGCGCCACGGGCGGACGGAGGCAAACGAGCGGCGCCTGTACTGCGGCGCGACCGATCTGCCGCTGAGCCCTGCCGGACGCGCGGCGCTTGCGCCGTTGCACCTGCCGCTGCACGAGCCGCAGTTTTTTACCAGCGGGCTGAGCCGCACCGAAGAAACGCTGCGGCTGCTTTTCGGCGAGGTGCCGCACCGCACAGATGCGCGTCTGCGTGAGCTTGACTTCGGCGTTTTCGAAATGCACGGCTATGAGGAGCTGAAGCGCCGCGCCGACTATCAGGCGTGGATCAGCGGCGACAATGAGCGCAATACGCCGCCCGGAGGCGAAAGCGGCGCGGAAATGCGCCGCCGCGTGCTCGAGGCGCTACACGAGCTGGCCGCTCTTCCGAATGATGTCGTTGTTGTGACGCACGGCGGCGTGATCGCCGCCGCAATGGAGGCGCTCTTTCCGCAGGAGCGGCGCTCGCGCTACGATTGGCAGCCTGCGCCCGGCGGCGGCTACGCCGTCACGCTTTCCCCGGAACGCGCCTACCGCACAATCCCGGAATAAAAAAGTTCTCCGGCAGCAGCCGGAGAACTTTTTTTGTCAAATGGGTTGGGAAACGCCCGGTATGGCATTGCGAGGAGCAAAGCGGCGTTCCTGCCCCGTGTCATTGCGAGGAGCGAGGCAACGTGGCACGCCGCCCCCCATGTCATTGCGAGGAGCGAAGCGACGCGGCAATCTGACGCAAGGTCTTACAGGAGATTGCCACGACTTGCTATCGCAAGTCTCGCAATGACAAATGGATACCCGTGTCATTGTGGGGAAGGCGCGGCGTCTCCCGTTCTGTGTCATTGCGAGGAGGGCGCAAGCCCGACACGGCAATCTGCCGATATGTCATTGCGAGGAGCGAAGCGACGTGGCAATCTGACGCAAGGTCTTACAGGAGATTGCCACGACTTGCTATCGCAAGTCTCGCAATGACAACGGGGCGCGAGATTGCCAGCCTCGCAATGACAGAACCGCCGCGCAGCTCCGCATTGATGCGCAGCACGGGGCGGAGCGAAGTGAAGCTCTCGGGCAGCAGGGCGCGAAGGCGATCCTGCTCCGCGCCGTAGGCCATCACAAATTGCGTGATGTTCAACGTCGCGCCTCCTTTTCGCCGCGCAGCGCCCCCAGAAGTGCGCCGGTGGCGAACCATGTCGTTTCATAGGTCAAAAATTGTGCCGTATTTGCGTCCCAGAGGAGCTGAAGCGAGGCAGGGAAGTCGTCGTCAGCATCGTAAAAGCGCAAATAGACGGGAAGCTCGCCGACAAGCGGCAGCACCGAGGCAAAGTCGCCGTCCTCTCTCTCCTGCCCGCCGAGCAGGGCGCAGGCCGCACGCAGAGCGGGGAGCCGCCCGGAAAAGGGTGCGCCTGCCGCTTCGCGCGAGATGAAGAGCTGTCCGCGCAGCGTTCCGCCCTGCACGGCGTTGAGGCGCTCATGCGCGACCCACTGCCCGCTGAGGCAGGGCGCGCTTTGCAGATGGAACAGATAGTCATACACCGTCATTGCAATGTCAAACGGAGCGCTTTGCCCGTCCGGCAGGAAGATTTCGCCGTCGTGCGGGTCGATGCGCAGCGGCATATTCAGGAAGCGCAGCGGCGGCGCGGCAGCGGCCAGACCCTGACGGGCGAAGCTCTCCCGCGCGGCGGCAAGCTGTTTATCATAGTTTCCGCTCATTTTTTCTTCCTCCCGCGCAAATAACGCTCGGCGGCGGCAAGCTGCGCCGCCGTCGGCTTGGGCGGCTCATTTTTGCGCGGCTTTGCCGCGGCGCTGCGCGACGGCTGCTTTTTCTGCGGCTTTGCCGCCCGTGCGGGCTTCTGCGGCACGGGCTTCGGCGCGGAAGCCGGCTTTTCGCCCCTGCGCGGGCGCAGCAGGCACTTCGGCCCCGTACCGATCAGGTCAAGCCGACCGGCCTTTTCCAACGCCTCGCGCACGAGCGCGTCGTTTTTGGGGTCGCGGTATTGAATCAGCGCGCGCTGCATTGCCTTTTCGTGCGGATCGCGCGGCACATACACCGGCTGCATCGTGCGCGGATCGACGCCGGTATAGAACATCACCGTCGAGAGCGTGGAGGGCGTCGGATAAAAATCCTGCACCTGCTCGGGCATATAGCCCAGATCGCGGACGTATTCCGCCAGCTCCACGGCGTCCTGCAGCGTCGAGCCGGGATGCGAGCTCATCAGATAGGGCACAAGGTACTGCTTTTTGCCGAGCTTTTCGTTGACGGCGGCATATTTTCGGCAGAAGGTTCGGAACACACGGTGCTCCGGCTTGCCCATACAGCGCAGGACGCGGTCGGAGACGTGCTCCGGCGCGACCTTGAGCTGCCCGGATACATGGAACTCGGCCAGCTCGCGCAGGAAGGTCGGGTCCGGGTCGGCAAGTAAGTAGTCAAAGCGAATCCCGCTGCGGATAAAGACCTTCTTTACCCCCGGCAGGGCGCGCAGCTCGCGCAGCAGCGCCACATAGTCCGAATGATCCGCCCGCAGATTCGGGCAGGGACGCGGGAACAGGCACTGCCGGTCGGGGCAGACGCCCTTTTCCAGTTGTTTTGCACAGGCGGGCTGGCGAAAATTCGCCGTCGGGCCGCCGACGTCGTGCAGATAGCCCTTGAAGTCGGGGTGCTTCGTCATACGTTCGGCCTCGGCCAGCAGCGATTTGTGACTGCGCGTCTGCACAATGCGTCCCTGATGAAACGTCAGTGCGCAGAAGGCGCAGCCGCCGAAGCAGCCGCGGTTCGACACCAGACTGAACTGCACCTCCGCCAGTGCGGGCACGCCCTCGCGGTAGCTCGGATGCCAGGTGTTTTCGTAAGGCAGGTCGTAAATGTCGTCCATCTCCTGCGTCGTCAGTGGGAACTGCGGGGGATTCTGCACGACGAATTCCCGTCCGTACGGCTCGATGAGCCGCTTTGCGGAGAAGGGGTCGGTATTGCGGTACTGCGTCAGAAAGCTGCGGGCATATGCAAGCTTGTCAGCACGGAGCGCATCGAAGGAAGGCAGGACGATCGCCCCGTCCGTGTCCGGCTCGGTCGTGCGGAAGGCCGTACCGCGCAGATAGGTCAGCTCACGGACGGAAAGCCCGCTCGCCAGCGCGTCGGCGACCTCGACAATGGCCTTTTCGCCCATGCCGTACAGCAGCAGATCCGCCTGCGAGTCCAGAAGGATCGACCGCTTGAGCCGGTCCGACCAGTAATCGTAGTGCGCCAGCCTGCGAAGGCTGGCTTCGATGCCGCCGATGATGATTGCGGCGTGCGGATTCGTCTGACGGATGAGATTGCAATAAACGACCGTTGCATAGTCCGGGCGCTTCCCGGTCACGCCGCCGGGTGTGTAGGCGTCGGTCTTGCGGCGGTGCTTACCGACGGAATAGTGGTTGACCATCGAGTCCATATTGCCGCCGGAGACAAGGAAGCCCAATCTCGGCGCGCCGAGGCGGTTGACGGACTGCGGATCGCGCCAGTCCGGCTGCGAGACGATCCCGACGCGGTAGCCCGCGCGCTCCAGCACGCGGCTGATGATCGCGTGGCCGAAGGAGGGGTGGTCAACATAGGCGTCGCCGATGATATAAACGAAGTCCGCCTGCTGCCAGCCCAGCGCGTCCATTTCGCGCCGCGTCGTCGGTAAAAAGCCCATCAGCGCGCCCCCGTGGAGCCGAAACCGCCCGTGCCGCGCAGAGTGTCGCTCAGCTCATCCGCTTCTATGAACCTTGCCGTCAGATAGGGCGTCAGGATCATCTGTGCGATGCGTTCTCCCGGCTCGATGGTCTGCGGCACGGCGCTGTGGTTATGCATCGGCACGAAGAATTCGCCCCGATAATCCGAGTCGATCACGCCGACCTTGTTGGCGGGCGCGAGGCCGCGTTTGGAGGCCATGCCGCTTCGTGCATAGACCAGACCGGCGTAGCCCTCGGGAATTTCCATCGCAATGCCGATGGAGATCAGCCGTGTCTCTCCGGGCTGCAATGTTACCGCATAATCCAGGCAGGCGCAAAGATCCGCACCGGCGGAAAACTCGGTGCCGTAGACCGGCAGCCGCGCCTCCGGACGCAGCTTTTTTACTTTGACCTCACGCATTTTGCCGTCCTCCTCTGCGGAAGCCATCGTCCCAGAGGACGACCTCGCCGCGCTTCAGTGTATTGGGAACATCAATGAGCCGCTGATTCGACGAGCCTCGGAAGCGCAGCGCCAAATCCTTCAGCGCCGCGACAAACGGCCCGTCCACCAGCACGTCCAGACAGCGCAGAATGCCCGAAACATCATTCGGCGCGCCGACGCGGCCCGCCAGCAGCTCCGTATCGAGCGTGTAGCCGGTAAAGGCCCAGATGCTTTTTTGCGGATAAGCCGCGCGGACGGCCTCGACCAGAGCGCGCACGCCCGCCTGGTTTTTCGGCTCGAAGGGCTCGCCGCCCAGAACCGTCAGCCCCGCGATATGCGGCGGCTCCAGCGTGCGCAGAATCCCGGCCGTAACCTCCGGGGTGAGGGGCTCGCCGTAGTCGAAATCCCAGGTCTGCGGCTGGAAGCAGTCCTTGCAGTGGCGCGTGCAGCCGGAGACAAAGACCGACGTGCGCACCCCCGGCCCGTTGGCAATGTCATATGTCTTGATTGCCGCATAATTCATGGAGAACACCTCCGGATATTGTGTCAGTAGACGAATTGTATCACAACTTATTGTGCTTTGCAAGCGCACGATCGACAAACTGCGACACCTGGCGCGAGTATTCCTCCTGCGCCAGCAGGAAGCTTTTGCCGTGGCCCGCGTCCGGCACCAGCAGCAGCGTTTTATCGCTCGATGCGCAGGCGGAGAAGTTTTCGCGCGACATTTCGCAGGGGACAAAGGCGTCGGCCTCGCCGTGGACAAAGAACACCGGCAGCCGGCACTGCCGCAGCGCTTCCGGCGCGGAATACTCGTCCGGCGAGAAGCCCGCAAACAGACGCATCTGCACGCCGACAAACGGCAGAATGAGCCTCGGCGGCAGATGCTTATCGCGCAAAACCTTGGTCAGGATTGCCTTCGGCGAGGTGAAGCCGCAGTCGGCGATGACGCCGCAGACGTTTTCCGGCAACGGCTCGCCCGTGGCCATCAGCACGGTCGTCGCACCCATCGACAGTCCGCCGAGCAGCACCGGCAGCTCCGCGCCGAGCCGCTCGTTGACCGTGCGCGCCCAGCTGTGAACGTCGTGGCGCTCGCGGACGCCGTAGGTCATATACCGCCCGGCGCTGGCGCCCTGCGCGCGCTGATCGACGAGCAGCAGGTTCAGCCCCAGCGACCGGTAAAATTCGCAGGCACAGGAAAAGTCCATTGCCCCCTCGCTGCGCCAGCCGTGGAACAAAAGCAGCGTTGCGCGGGCATTTTCGCAGGGAAAAAACCGTGCGGCCAGCGTCAGTCCGTCATAGGACAGGCAGGTCATCAGATGGCTCTCCTGCGCGTCGATCCACGCGCGCCCGGCGCGGATGCGCTCGGCATAGGGGCGGTAGGCAGATCGGTCGAGAAAGCGGTCGATGTTGGAAACGAATGTGCGGCAGTGCAGACAGGCCAGACACATCCCGAGATAGGCCGCGGCAAACAGCAGCACGGCCAGCGCGCCGAGAACAATCAGGACGATCCAAAGCGGGCTCATTTCACTTTCTCCTTTGTAAGAAGCCGCGTCAGCGGCCGGAAGGTCATCGGCCAGAGCGCCGTGGCAAATAGGACCATAACGAAATAGCGCAGCAGCTCAAAGGCAGGGCTTATCAGTCCCGCCAGCGCGAAAAGCTCCTTCAGTCCGGATTTGATCGCCAACAGCAGACCGAGGCCGAAGATCAGCTTGAGCGCCTGCACATACCACACGCCCTTTGTTTCATAGTTGACAAAGCGCCGCTCCAGAAAGAAGCCCGCAATATAGCCGAGCAATGCGCCGGTGATGTCGAAGGCGAGCTTGCGCGAGGTAATAAGCTGCGCGGGGTCTGTCTGCGTGTGCAGCGCGCCGATGCAGGTGTATCCCACATAGCCGACGGCGCACAGCAGCATTGCGCCCAGCAGGACCGCCATCCGTTTCTCACTGTCGAAGGCTCGGCGCACGAGCGGATAAAATGCAAAAACAATCACAATCGAAAGAGCAAGCCCGGTCAGAACGTCCGCCGGCGTATGAACGCCCAGGTACATCCGTGAGAAGCAGACAAGCGCGATCATGACCGTGCTGACGATGCGCAGCCACCTGACGCGATTCCAGCGCGCGACGGCGCCGAAGGTCGCGGTGACGTTCTGGCTGTGACCGGAGGGGAAGGAGTAGCCCGTCGCCTCTGCGCGCGCACTTTCGACGATAGAGAAATTCGGGTCGCGGACCCACGGCCGCTCGACGCGGCAGGCCAGCTTGAGCACCTGATTGACGACGGTTCCGAAGAAGCCGACGAACAGAACGTAAGCGCCCTCGCGCTTATCCACACACCAGAGCAGGAACATTGCAAACACATAGAACAGAAGCTCGCTGCCGAAGCGGGTGATAATCTCCATCACCACGTCAAGCACCGGGTTGCGGATCTGCTCCAGAAGATACAGAAATCCCATCAAAAACACTCCTTTCGGGTCATTATGAATTATAGCACAAGCCGCAGCGTTTGAAAAGGCAAAAATTGCGCTTGCCCCCCGCCGCCTCCGCCGCACCCGCAATGACAGGGGGCGTATCTGTCATTGCGGGGAGCGGAGCGACGCGTCTGCTATTTGTCATTGCGAGGAGGGCGTAAGCCCGACGCGGCAATCTGATGCCAGATTTTACAGGAGATTGCCACGACTTGCTGACGCAAGTCTCGCAATGACAGTCGTCGATGCGCGAGATTGCCACGGCCTGCGACGTGGCCTCGCAATGACAAGCGGCGGCATAAAGCGCCCGTGCCGCATAAGTCGGCACGGGCGCTTTTCCAATCGAAGCAAGCCTTCGGATTCAGCTTACAACATTCTGCGGCGTTCCGTTGAGGAACGCGCGGACATTCTGTGCAAGGATGCGCAGCAGGCGGCGGCGGGTCTCCTCCGGCGCCCAGGCGATATGCGGCGTAATAAAACAGTTCGGCGCGCTGCGCAGCGGATTATCCGCAAGCATCGGCTCGCAGCCCGCCACATCCGCGCCGTAGCCGCGCAGCTTACCGCTCCGCAGGGCGGCGGCGACGGCCTGCTCATCGACCAGTCCGCCGCGGGCGGTATTGATGAGGATCGCACCGTGCTTCATCTTTGCCAGCGTCGCGTCGTTGATAAAATGCAGGTTCTCCGCCGTCTGCGGACAGTGCAGCGAAACCACGTCCGACTGTGCCAGCAGCTCCTCCATCGAAACGAATCGTGCGCCCTCGGGGACGGGCTTTTCGTGCCGTGCGGTGACGAGCAGCTTCATATCGAGCGCCTGCGCGATCCTGCCGACGGCGCGGCCGATCGCACCGTAGCCGATGATGCCGAGGGTCTTACCGCTCAGCTCGGTGAGCGAGTGATTCCAGAAGCAGAAGTCGCGGCATTCGCACCATTGCCCCTCGCGCACGGCCTCGGCGTGTTCTCCGACGCGCTGGCAGATCTCCAGCAGCAGCGCAACGGTCATCTGCGCGACCGCGTGCGTGGAATAGTCCGGCACGTTGCACACGACCACGCCGTGCCGCCGCGCCGCGTTCAGATCAATCACATTATAGCCCGTGGCGAGCACGCCCGCCATACGGATGGAGGGGCAGGCGTCGAAGGTCGCCGCCGTCAGCGGCACCTTGTTGACCAGAACGATCTGCGCATCGCCGATGCGCTCGACGATCTGCTCCGGCTCCGTGCGGTCGTACACGCGGAAGTCGCCCAGCGATTCAAACTCCTCCCAGCTCAGGTCGCCGGGATTGGCCGTATGGCCGTCCAGAATTACGATTTTTACCAAAATAACGTCGCCGCCTTTCTTTGCGCAAGAAGATACCAGATCATTATCCCGATCGTCACCGCAAGCTGCGCCATTCGCACGGCCCACAGGCCGAGCGACGGCACAAGCTGCGCCGCAATGCTCACACCGCCGCTGAGCGTCAGCACAAGGCCAAACACGAACAGCCGCGGGAAAATATAACGTACATAGCCCGACGGGTCGGTGCACTCCTCGGGCGTGCAGTTGCCCGGATACAGCAGCTTGTTGGCAAAAAGCTGCCCGCCGATGCGCAGACGCACGGCGGCGTAGAGGCTGTAAACGCCAAAGCCGACAAGCATGGCGATCATCATCAGGCTGAGCATATCGATGCCGCCGTCCTGCTGCGCCGCTTCTGCGGCAAAAACCAGATTCATTCGGAAAACCTCCTCGCAGGTTCTGCGGCGATTCTATCATTTTTTTGCCGGATTTGCAAGCGGTGCTTGTAATTTTCTTCCGCGCGTGCTAAAATAGATCGGATATTCAAGATGCTCGGAGGATATTTCCATGTTTCTACGGAGGATCCCGCATTAGCGCTCTCCAGACGAACCGTTTGAACTGATTCTATGGAGGGTTATATTATGTCAGCTTTACAGGAGGAGATCCGCCGCCGGCGGACCTTTGCCATCATTTCCCACCCGGACGCCGGCAAGACCACACTGACCGAGAAATTCCTGCTCTACGGCGGCGCCATCGCGCAGGCGGGCGCGGTCAAAGGCAAGAAGAATTCCCGCGCGGCGGTGTCCGACTGGATGGAGATCGAAAAGCAGCGCGGCATTTCCGTCACTTCCTCGGTCATGCAGTTCCAGTATGAAGGCTTCTGCATCAATATTCTCGATACGCCCGGTCATCAGGACTTCTCGGAGGACACCTATCGCACGCTCATGGCGGCGGACTCGGCCGTCATGGTTATCGACGGCGCGAAGGGCGTCGAGGCGCAGACGCGCAAGCTCTTCAAGGTCTGCGCCATGCGCCATATCCCGATCTTCACCTTTGTCAATAAAATGGACCGCGAGACAAAGGATCCCTTCGATCTGCTCGACGAGCTGGAAAAGGAGCTTGGGATCGAAACCTATGCCGTCAACTGGCCCATTGGCTGCGGCAAGGAATTTCAGGGCGTTTATGACCGCCAGAGTGGCTCCATCGACTTTTTCTCCGGCGTTTCCGGCAAAAAGCGCGCCGAAAAACAGACCGTTTCGCTTGACGATGAAAAGGTCGGCGAGCTGATCGGCGCTTCGCGCTGGGCACAGCTTCGCGACGACGTGGAGCTGCTTGGCGCAGGCCGCGAATTCGACATGGACGAGGTGCGTGCAGGCACGCTCAGCCCCGTGTTCTTCGGCTCGGCGCTGACGAATTTCGGCGTAGAGCCGTTTTTGGAGGCATTTCTGCGCATGACGCCGCCGCCGCTGTCGCGTGTGGCGGACTGCGGCGTGATCGACGCTTTCAGCCCCGATTTTTCCGCCTTTGTCTTTAAAATTCAGGCAAACATGAATAAGGCGCACCGCGACCGGCTGGCCTTTCTGCGCATCTGCTCGGGAAAATACGAGCGTGAAGCCGAGGTTTACCATGTGCAGGGCGGCAAAAAGCTGCGCCTGTCGCAGCCGCAGCAGCTTATGGCGCAGGAGCGCGAGATCATCGACGAGGCCTATGCGGGCGACATCATCGGCGTGTTTGATCCCGGTATTTTCTCCATCGGCGATACCGTCACCGTACCCGGCAAGGTTTTCCGCTTCGCGGGTATCCCGACCTTCGCGCCGGAGCACTTCGCGCGCGTCAGCCCGAAGGATACGATGAAGCGCAAGCAGTTCGTCAAGGGCACGGAGCAGATCGCACAGGAGGGCGCCATCCAGATCTTCCGGCTGCCGAATACCGGCATGGAGGAGGTCATTGTCGGCGTCGTCGGCACGCTGCAGTTCGACGTGTTCCGCTATCGGATGCAGAGCGAATACGGCGTGGAGCTGCGCATGGAGGGACTGCCGTATGAGGTGCTGCGCTTTATTCAGAAATCGCCGGTCGATGAAAAGGAGCTGAACCTCTCGTCGGACGTCGAGCTGCTGGAAAACTATCGCGGCCGCCGGCTGCTTGTGTTCACCAGCCCGTGGGCCATCGATTTCACGCTTCGCCGCAACCCCGGCCTGGAGCTCAGCGAGGAATGAACCTCTAAACCGAATTCCAAAAATCGACCGCCGTTCGGAACCACGAACGGCGGTCGTCGGTTATTCTGACGGAAGGGAAGGCAAAATGCCGCTTCCTCTGATTTTGCAGGGTAGTTCGTTTCTTTCCAAAGGAAGCTCGTACCACGTTGTCAAAATATTTGCAGTTAGCTTTTGCATCTTTTTTATCTCGCGGGATGCTTTGTAAATGTCCGTTTCCAAGTACTTTTGCGGCAGTACCGATACGCTCTCGGAACCTTTGTGTATTGCCGGAAAGCTTGATTTCCCGCTTTCGAGTAGTTTTGAATAGTTCAAATACAGTCGTGGGCACTCCGCTTCCAATAGTGTAGGTACATCTGGATAAACCAACTTGTTGATTATATTCTCAGCCCAATAGCCCGTTGTGGTCCCGTCAAACGGATTGACGTATACATGATTGTAGAAATCAATATCTACGATACATCCGTGAATTCGTCCGCTCCCCCCGATCTTCTTTATTTCCCTTGCTATTTTTTCCTGATAGGCAGAGTATTTTGCCAAGGGTGCGTTGATCGACGCAATCACGTTTTCCATGTTCTCGTAATAGTATTGCACATCTGTGATTTCCAATCTTTTCAGGGAACCGCCATTTAGAATTGACAGACCTCCTGATTTATTCTCATGAATAAAACAGTAATACCCATTCCTTTTGAGCATATGCAAAACATTTACCTGACGATTGAATGTCATTAAAATATTTTTTCCACGTGCGAAGTCTTCATACCCCTGTGCGGTGATCTCGTATAAGCCGTCCTCGTAGTCGGCGAAGCAATCGTACCTATCGTCCATCAGGAATTCTTTTAAATGGGGATTTATGCTTCTATATCCGACCTGATTATCGGAATAGACTCTTATTACACCGTCATCGTAGAATTCGTTTCTGTGCGTATGGCCACTTACATATACAAATCCGTTGTGATACGACTCATCGGCACACCATTCCCTTTTTGGCATATGTGTGAGAATTATTGTGTTTTTACCGGAAAGGATTTCCGTCAGTTTTTCATAAAGGGTCTCAATTCTTTTTCCCTCTAAAAGTTCCGTCTTTCTGTCAATGGTTTCTCTATAGATGCCGTAATTTGCATTAAAGCTAAGGTTGTAAGCCGAAAAGCCCAGACCGCCGAAAATGACCAACCTGGATTTTTCCAGTCGTTCTGAGATGGTTTCCGGTTTGGCTTCAGTCAACTCGGTATATGAAATGATTTTTGTTTCATATACCGCATTTTTATAGAGCAGCTCGTTGTGCAGCAAATGCATTCCGTTTT
Source organism: uncultured Oscillospiraceae bacterium (assembly GCA_934645175.1). Classification (GTDB taxonomy): domain Bacteria; phylum Bacillota; class Clostridia; order Oscillospirales; family Oscillospiraceae; genus JAZOXB01. The sequence goes on along the minus strand of CAKUDE010000001.1, from coordinate 66,993 downwards.
CCTTCAGCAGTGTCCTATACTTCTCCACAATTTGCTCAAGAGATAGATTTGGAAAACTCCATAGTTCGTGATTTCCGAGGACAAACACAAATTCTCGCCGGATTCCATATCGCCGATTTGTCTGGGCGAGCAGCTTTACAAACAGTGCAAACAACGAGTATTCCGAGGACACGTCTCCCCCGATAAGCGTCAGGAGGCTGCTTTTTTTAACCATTTCATCGGCAATCCCTTTTAGCACATATATGACGTCCTCTGTTGACCGGCATCCTGCATTCGTTATTCTGTGTAGGAGGTGTAGGTCAGAAACATAACTGATTCTTTTTCCACAGTTAAAACAGCACTCATCCTCTCTGACTGCTTGTAACACCAGCGAAGTTTCCGCTTCATTTTCCGCAATCGTCGGAAACGTTAGGAGGAGGCGCTCATCATAACAAATAGTCTGATATGGAATGCAGAATCGATCACATAAATTGCTAGTCATTCTGGCCCCGCTAAAGTTGATTCCGTCCGCATTGGGGAGATTTTTTAGTCCTGCACACATGATTAAGTCTGCATCAGAAAGATCGCCCCTCATAAAGGCCACAAAATCAAAAAAGTATGAAAACTTGTGTAACTGTTGCCTGATACACGCCCCGGCTTCATCATACCAGGATTGTCTTACGTAGTATTTTCCATCTGTGTATAGTTTTTGCACCCTATAGTCTATGCTCTTGCTCTTTTTGCGCGGCAGTTTGGTCGTCTCATCTGTCCGATACTTCGCGAAGTCGACATCCAACTCTAAAGCTTCAGACAAATCGCAGTTTCTCAAATCGCCGGCTCTATACTCGATGAATTCATCAAAGGATTCAAATGCACGACAAATGCTTACGCCATTCCGGCGGTCCAGCGTAGACTGCCCTTGGCGGTTTGTATAGCAGAAAACGTTCGTTTCCTCATAGTAAACATGTACCTCTCTATCAAAGCGGCACCGCACCTCTTTTAATATTTCGCTTTGGCCGTTGAGCTTTGCTATAAATGCTTCGAGGCTTCTCCTCATTCTCCTTTTCTGCTGCCTTTCTGCCCTGGCAGATGTTGCCCAGGTGTCGTACGCATCAAGGACGCACTCGGGCGGATAAATTAGGCACAGCTCCAGTGCGAGTTTATCTTTCATCGGTTCGGCATCTAGGATGTATTGCATGATCGTTTCTAAACTCTTTTTGTTTAATGCTAAGTTAAAAGCATACCGGAAGATAAAGAAATCGACACTCAGATAATCATTTAATTTGGAATTCCTATATTTGCAGCATACCCTCTGAAATTGGTCGTATGTCTCGCAGTCAGTAAACTTGTTTAGCCATTGCTTAACCGATTTTTTGTTCGTCCTTTTGAAGTGGTTAAACTCTGCTACTTCCTCTTGCAGCATTTTTTCATATGTATAGTCATCTATGGTTTCTTTTACAAAACTTTTCGCTGCTGTTAGTTTTGCAATGTCAATATGAAGGTCTTTTAAGAAATCGTCCTCAAATGTGTATTGGTAATAGCAAGCATTCTCGGATATTTCCCCGTCTAAGAAAAAGTAGAACTCCGAGAATGAGTCAAAAGTTTGTGTTTTGCGGACTATAATTGGTTCTTCGGAATAACCCCTGCAGAGCCATTCCTCCTCAACAAAAAATAATTGATTAATCACATCAAATCCACGCTTACCGGTCTTTCTAATTCCCAGCTTTCTCTCTGCCCTGAGAATGCTTGCATTCAAGGCGTATTCCTCGGAAATATCGCGTATGTCCAAGACCCCTTTTTCTAGGTTTTTAATTATTTCATTCACTTCCGGTTGGTTGCTTGATGAGCCTGTCAACGCGTCCAAAAAAATTCCTCCTTGTTGTCCACTCTGCACTTTATTCTTTAGAATTGTGAGTTTTCTCACATTTTCGCGTTGCATTTGTCCCGTTGCGTCCGCCGTTTTACCGGCTGCTTACCCAACCTGCGGCGTTCCTGCGCCCCGGGACAGCAAGACCACCGTCTCCACATGAGCGCATCGGGGGAACATATCGAACGCTTCGGCGGTTTGGAGGCGATAACCGCGCTGTGTCAGCAGCTTTACGTCGCGTGCCAGCGTTGCGGGGTCGCAGGAGACATAGACGACCCGCGCGGGAGCCATGGCGTCAATGGCCTCAATTACGTCTGCGCTCACGCCCTTACGCGGCGGGTCAACGACGATCACCTCCGGACGAACGCCCTCGGCCGAGAGCGTTTTTGCAGCCTGACCGGCGTCCGCGCAGAAAAAGCGTGCGTTATTAACGCCGTTTCTGCGGGCATTTTCTCCGGCGTCGGCAATCGCGGCCTCAACCAGCTCCACGCCGATTGCCGTTCCGGCGCGTTTCGCAAGACAAAGCGTGATGGTGCCCGTGCCGCAGTAAAGATCCAGCGCCGTCTCGCGCCCGTCCAGACCGGCAAATTCCAGTGCTTTTTCATAGAGCCGTTCCGCCTGCTCGCGGTTGACCTGATAAAAGCTCCGGGGCGATATGCGAAAGCGCAGGCCGCAGAGCTCATCCTCGATCGTTTCGCCGCCCCAGAGGACGCGCTGCTTCTCTCCGAGAACGGAATTCCCGCGCCGCGTGTTCGTGTTGAGCTGAACGGAGCGCAGACCGGGCACGGCGGCGCGAAGCGTCTCGACCAGCTCGGTCTCGTGCGGCAGACGTTCTCCGTTTGCAACCAGGCAGACCAGTACCTGTCCGGTTTTTTCGGCGAGTCGCACATAGATATGGCGCAGCAGCCCCGCGTGCGCCGTTTCGTCATAGGCCGGGATACGGAAGCGATTTGCCCACTCGACCACGGCGCGTCGCGCCTTGTCGGCGCATTCCGGCTGGATGCGGCAGCGTTCGATCGGCACGACATTGTGCGTACCCTTTTCAAAAAAGCCCGCATAGACGCCGCCTTTGCCGGAGGCGACGGGATATTGCGCCTTGTTTCGATAGCCTTCACAACGCGGCGCTGGGTGCAGCGTCAGCGTTTCAAGGCGCTGTCCCCCGATGCGATTGAGCGCATCAAGCACGCGCTGCCGCTTGATCTCGCACTCCGCCTCATAGTCGATATGCCAGAAATTACAGCCGCCGCAGCGCTTCGCATCCGCGCAGAGACGGTTGACGCGATGCGGCGATTTTGTTATAATATGCTCGATCCGCCCGTGTGCGGCCGTCTTCCCGATATGGACGATGCGTAGGTCATAAACCTCTCCGGGCGCTGCGTTCGGCACAAATATCGCACAGCCCTCGGCGCGGCACACGCCCAGCCCGTCGCTTGTGAAGCCCGTCACCTCGGCGCGGACAATTTGATTCTTCTGAAGCATCGTTTTCTCCTTTGTTTCACGTGAAACATTCCGCCGTTACCGGCACACTCATTATAATATGGAATGACATATTTGTAAAGGTCTGATTCCCATGCTGAACTATTCTGCCTGCGCCCTCTGCCCTCGCCGCTGCGGCGTTGACCGCACGCGCGGAGAGACGGGCTACTGCGGCCAAAGCGCGTCCCTGCGCGCGGCGAAGGCGATGCTCCATTACGGAGAGGAGCCGCCGATCTCCGGTGCGTACGGCACCGGAATCGTGTTTTTTTCCGGCTGCACGCTGCACTGCCGCTACTGCCAGAACGCGGCCATCTCTCTGAAAAACTTTGGAAAGGAGCTGTCCGCCGCACGTCTGCGTGAGGTTTTTGAGGCACTGATCGACGAAGGCGCACAGTGCGTCGAGCTGAACACGCCGACGCAGTTTTTACCGTCGATTCTGCCCGCGCTGACGCCGAAGCTGCCCGTCCCGGTTGTCTATAACTCCGGTGGGTATGAAAGCGTCGAAACGCTTCGCGAGCTCGACGGGCTGATCGATATTTATCTGCCTGACTATAAATATGCGGATGAAACGCTGGCAAGGCGCCTGTCCGACGCGCCAAACTACCCGATCATCTGCGAGGAGTCCCTGAGGGAAATGTATCGGCAGGTCGGCGCGGCCGTCGTGGACGAAGAGGGAGTTATGCAGCGCGGGATGATCGTGCGCCACCTTGTGCTGCCCGGCTGCGTTGAAAATTCTCTGAAGGTTGTTGAGCGTTTTGCAGAGCTGTTTCCAAAGCGGGACGTTCTTTTTTCCCTTATGGCGCAGTATCTGCCCATGCCGGGGATGCAGCCGCCGCTCGACCGGCGCGTCACGGCGGACGAATACGCCGCCGTCATGTCGTGGGCGGAGCTTTGCGGCGTGACAAACGGCTTCACGCAGGACCTTTGCGCCGCAAAGGATGAGCTGCTGCCGGAATTTGATCTGGAAGGGCTTTGAAAACATACAAAAACGGTTTACAAACCGTGCGGCATCTGCTATACTTAAACGCGGAGCGAATGTTTCACGTGAAACACTTCAAAAAGGAGGCGCAACATGGGAAAGGTCATCGCAGTGGTCAACCAGAAAGGCGGCGTCGGCAAAACGACCTCAGCGGTCAGCCTGACGGCGGCACTGCACGCCGCGGGTGCGCGCGTCCTGCTATGTGATTTTGATCCGCAGGCAAATGCGACCTCCGGCATGGGCGTGGACAAGCGAAATGTGACGCACAATACATACGATATGCTGCTCAACGAGGCCGACCCGGAAAAATGCGTAATTCGCACAAAATACGGGGATCTGATCGCCTCCGGCGCCGATCTGGCCGGCGCAACGGTCGAGCTGATCGGTGAGGAGCGTCGAGAATACAAGCTGAAATCAGCGCTGGACACGCTGCGCGGAAGCTATGAATACATTTTCATCGACTGCCCGCCGTCGCTGGAGCTGCTGACGCTCAACGCGCTGTGCGCCGCGGACAGCATTCTCATCCCCGTACAGTGCGAATACTACGCTCTGGAGGGGCTGAGCGATCTGATGGCAACGCTGCGCGCCATCAAAAAAAGACTGAATCCGACGCTTGACATCTTCGGCGTACTGCTGACGATGTATGACGGACGGACGAATTTTTCCAACCAGGTGGCGCAGGAGGTACGGCGGCATTTCCCGGGAAAGGTGTTTGCAAACGCCATTCCGCGGAACGTCCGTCTTGCCGAGGCGCCGAGTCACGGCGTGCCGGTTACGGTCTACGACCGCGCTTCGCGCGGCGCACAGGCTTATCTGGCGGTCGCCGAGGAAATCATGCGAAAGGGGTAAGCTATGAGTCCAAAGGAACGCGGGCTGGGCCGCGGACTGGGTGCACTGATCGGCGAGATAAACGAGCCGGAGACCAGGCAGCCCGTTACAAGACTCCCGCTGCAAAAGGTCGAGCCAAATCCCGACCAGCCGCGAAGTACGTTTGACGAGGAGGAGCTGGCCGCATTGGCGGACTCCATCCGGGAGCACGGCATTCTTCAGCCGCTTGCCGTCCGCGAGACGGGAAACGGATATTATCAAATCATCGCAGGGGAACGCCGCTGGCGCGCCGCGCGTCTGGCGGGGCTGCACGAGGTTCCGGTCGTTGTTCTGGAGGTGGACGACCGCGAGGTCATGGAGCTGGCGCTGGTCGAAAATCTCCAGCGTCAGGATCTGAACCCGATGGAGGAAGCCGAGGGCTATCAGAAGCTCATTGACGACTACGGGCTGACGCAGGAAAAAGTCGCCGCACGCGTCGGAAAATCGCGCCCGGCGGTCGCCAATGCGCTGCGCTTGCTGGCGCTGCCGGAGGAGGTGCGCGCGGCGGTCTGCGAGGGGACGCTTTCCCCCGGACATGCCCGCGCCGTGCTGTCGCTGCCGAGCGAGAAGCTCCAGCGCGATGCGGCGCAGCGGATCATTGCGCTGCGCCTGTCGGTCCGGCAGGCGGAGGCGATGTGCAAGCGCATGGCGGCAGGCGAGCAGAAGGCCGAGGCAAAGCAGCCGCCCGTCGTGAATTACCTTGCCGAGTGCGAGAAAACGTTGACCCGCCGGCTCGGGCGAAGGGTCAGGATCACGGACGGGAAGAAAAAAGGACAATTCATCCTGGAATTCTACGGGGCGGAGGACCTTCAGCGCCTTTACGACGCGCTCTGCGCCATGACCCCGGAGGAGGAGCATGAAAACTGAGATACAGCAGCCGGCGGCGCTGGACGCAAAGCAGCGCCGCGCGACCGTGCGATATCTGGCAGGACTGTTCGTGGCCGCGCTGACGGCGGCGATTGTCCTGCTTGCCCGGAGCGGGCGAATCTGAACGATTTTCAATTTATAATGCACTTATGAGGTGAGACCATGCTGGATATTAAACGAATCAAGGACAATCCCGAGGCCGTCAAGGCCGGACTGCGTGCAAAGGAGGTCGATTGCGACGAGCAGATCGACCGGATTCTCGATCTGGACGCGAAGCGCCGCGCGCTGATCATGTCCACGGAAAACGACAAGGCCGAGCAGAACCGCGTGTCAAAGGACATTCCGCGTCTGAAAAAGGCGGGCGAGGACGTTGCGCCGGTGTTTGCACGGATGGCGGAGCTGAAGGCGCAGATCGCGGAAAACGACAAGGCGCTGTCGGACGTGGAGGCGGAGTACCGCACGCTGATGCTGTCGCTTCCGAACCTACCCGACCCCGATCTCGTCCCCGGCGGTAAGGAAAACAACCAACCGCTGCGCTACTACGGCGAGCCGCATCACTTCGACTTTGAGCCGAAGCATCACGTCGATCTTTGCACTGCACTGGGGCTGATCGACTACGAGCGCGGCACAAAGCTGGCCGGCTCCGGCTTCTGGATGTATCGCGGCCTCGGCGCCCGGCTGGAATGGGCGCTGCTCAACTATTTCATCGACACGCACCTTGCCGACGGCTATGAAATGGTCATCCTTCCGCACATGCTGGAGTATCAGTGCGGCGAAACCGCCGGCCAGTTCCCGAAATTTGCCGACGAAGTATACAAAATCGAAAACCCGACCGACGACCGGATGCACTTTATGCTCCCGACGGCCGAGACCGCGCTGGCCTCGCTGCACCGCGGCGAGATTCTGACCGAGGCCGAGCTGCCGCACAAGCTCTTCGCCTACACGCCCTGCTTCCGCCGTGAGGCGGGCTCCCACCGCGCCGACGAACGCGGCATGGTACGCGGCCACCAGTTCAATAAGGTGGAGATGTTCCAGTACACCCTGCCCGAAAAGTCCGACGAGGCCTTCGAGGAGCTGGTCGGCAAGGCCGAAGCGCTGGTCAAGGGTCTGGGCTTCCATTTCCGCACCGTCAAGCTGGCGGCGGGCGACTGCTCCGCGTCCATGGCGCGAACCTACGACATCGAGATCCAGATCCCCTCGATGAACGGCTATAAGGAGGTCAGCTCCGTCTCCAATGCCCGCGACTATCAGGCACGCCGCGGCAACATCCGCTTCCGCCGCGAAGCGACGGGCAAGACGGAATTTGTCCACACGCTCAACGGCTCCGGCCTTGCAACCTCACGGATTTTCCCGGCAATGGTCGAGCAGAACCAGCGTGCCGACGGCTCCGTCGTCGTACCCGAGGTGCTGCGCAAATATCTCGGCGGACTCGAGATCATTGAGGCAAAATGAGCTGCGGCTCCATACAGAAACGAGTAGTAATATTACAAAAACGGAGGGACTATCATGGCAAAAAAGGGACTCATGAAGGAATTCAAGGAGTTCGCGATCAAGGGCAATATGTTTGACCTTGCCGTCGGCGTGATCATCGGCGGCGCATTCCAGTCGCTCGTCAAGGCGCTGACGGATAAGGTGCTCATGCCCGTGATCTCCATCTTCACCGGCGGGCTGAACTTTGAGGAGTGGAAAATTCCGCTGCCGCATCTGTTCGGCGAGCTGCCCGTGGACGAAGCTGGCAACGAGATCGTCAATTATCTGATGCTCGGCGACTTCATTTCCGGTCTGCTGAACTTCCTGATCATGGCGTTTGTCGTGTTCCTGATGGTGAAGGGCATCAACAGGCTGCGCGACGCAGGCAAGAAAAAGGAGCCGGAAGCCCCCAAGGCGCCGCCCGAGCCTACGACGGAAGAAAAACTGCTCACGGAAATCCGTGACCTTCTCAAGGAGCAGAAGTAAAACGAAGCCTCCGTCCTGTCGATATACGGGACGGAGGCTGCTTCTTTCCCAAAAACCGATACGCCCGTCATTGCGAGACCCCGTAGGGGTCGTGGTAATCCTGCGTGCCTACTGTCATTGCGAGGGCGGCTCTGTGCGCCGGCGATTTTCGGCGGGAATTTACGGTGGAACGTGTATTTGCGACGTTTCGTGCTTGCATCCGACAGAAGAATATGATATGATATTCGGTGTAGACTTCACCGCAGAGGCAGGAGCAACGATATGAAACAACGGCTGCGACACATCTGGCCGCGCTATGCGGTCCTTCCGCTGCTGGCCATGCTGGCGCTGAATACCGTTACCTTCACCGGAACAAAATTTCTGCTTGACGGGCGGACGATGCTGGATCTGACAACCTCGCTTGACCGTGCCATCCCGCTCGTTCCCTTCTTCGTTCTGATCTACTGTCTTGCGTTTCCGCAGTGGGTGATCGGCTATACCGTCATTGCCCGCGAGGACGAGGATACCTGCTACCGCATACTCGGCGGCGAAATGATCGCCAAGCTGATATGTCTGGTGCTGTTTCTGGCCGTACCGATGACCATGCAGCGGCCGGAGGTGCCGCAGGGCGGCTTTTGGAATTTTTGGCTGCGCTTTGTGTATTGGATCGACTCGCCGACGAACCTGTTCCCCTCTATCCACTGTCTGGAGAGCTGGCTCGTATTCCGCGGCGCGCTGCGGCTGAAAAAGCCGCCGCGTTGGTACAAGTGGGCGATGCTGGCCCTTTCGCTGGCGATCTTCGCCTCGACGCTGCTGGTCAAGCAGCATGTCATTGCGGACGTGTTCGCGGGGATTCTTGTCGCAGAGCTGGGACAGCTTCTGGCGAAGCCCTTGCGCGCGGATCGTCTGCTTGCAGCCGCAAATCGGCGGCTTTGCAGGGTAAAATAGTTTTCTGAGGAGGTGCGCCCTTGGCGGCGAACCGGGAATTTCCCAAAAAGGAGGGCGGAGCCCTCGCTACGCGCCGCTCGCGCCTTGGCTGGACGCTTGTTGCGCTTGTTCTGGCGGCTGTGACCATCTGGGTCGTGCTGTCGCAAAATAAAGAGTTCAGCTTCAAATCGCTCTGGCATTCCATTGAAAATGCCAACATATGGTATATGTCCGCCGCCGTGGCCTGCGCGCTCTGCATCGGTCTCGCCGAGGCAAAGGCGCTGAGCGCCTCCTGTCGTCTGCTCGGCTATCCCTGCCGCTACCACCGGAGCGTGGTCTACAGCGCGGCGGACCTTTATTTCTCGGCCATTACGCCCTCCGCCAGCGGCGGCCAGCCGCTCTGCGCCGCGCTGATGATCCGCGACGGCATTCCCGCCGCCGTTTCGACCGCCGCGTTGCTGGCAACGCTGTCGATGTATACCCTGTCGCTGCTTGTGATGGGCGTGATTGTCCTGCTGGTGTTCCCGGGAATCTTCATCGCCGTGGGCGTGACCGCGAGGATCCTGATCGTGATCGGCTTCCTTGTGTTCGTCTGCCTGACGAGCTTTTTCCTGCTGCTTCTGAAAAACGAGGCAATGCTGCGGCGCATCTGCACCGCGGCGGTGCGCTTCGCGGCGAAGCTGCACCTGCTGCGCAGGCCGGAGCGGACACTGGAACGACTCGACCGCTCCATGAACGAGTACGGCGAAAGCGTTGCCATTCTGCGCTCGCATAAGCGCATGATGATCGGCATTCTGGGTTATAACCTGCTGCAGCGGCTGGCGTCGTCGCTTGTGCCTTTCTTTGTGGCGCTGGCAACGGGCGCAAGTCTCTCGCAGTCCATCCACCTGTGGGCCGTGCAGATCTATTCGATGGTCGGCGCAAACTGCCTGCCGATCCCCGGCTCGATGGGCGTGGCCGATTTCCTGATGCTCAACGGCTTCCGCCTGTATCTCGACGAAAGCGCCGCGGTCAATCTGGAGCTGCTTTCGCGCTCGCTGTCCTTCTACTTTATTGTTATTCTCTGCGGGACGCTTGTCCTCGTGGATCACTTCGTGCATATGAGGAGAAAAAAGAAATGATCGGAGTGTTCGACTATACCGTTATCCTGACGTATCTTTCCCTGCTGTCCGCCTGCTGCGGCATTTTTGCCTCGTTAAGCGGCTCCGGGCACCCCTATTGGGGAATGCTCTGCCTGCTTGCCTGCGGACTTTGCGATGCGTTTGACGGCATGGTCGCCCGCCGCAAGAAAGACCGCACCGAGCAGGAACAGAAATTCGGTATCCAGATCGATTCCCTGTCCGATCTGGTTGCGTTCGGCGTGCTGCCTGCGTGCATCGGCGCAGCGCTGATCCGCGTTTCGCCGCTGATGCAGAGCTTTATGACCGGCTGGCCGCGCTTCGGAAAGTCGCTGCTCGTTTTTGGCGTCCATGCGATTCTGGCGCTGTATGTCCTTGCGGCGCTGATCCGGCTGGCGTATTTCAACGTCACCGAGGAGGAGCGGCAGTCCGCGGAGGGCGGCAAGCGGAAGTATTACGTCGGCCTGCCCGTCACCTCCGCCTCGCTCATCGTGCCGACGGTGCTGCTGCTTGATTACGCGATTCCCGTCGATCTGACGCCCTGCTATTTTCTGACGCTTCTTGTCACGGGGCTGTGCTTCCTGCTCCGCTTCCAGATCAAAAAACCCGGCCTGAAGGGGATTTTCTGCATGATCTGCGTCGGTCTGGCCGAAGCGCTCCTGTTTTTGTTCAGTCTATGGTTTTTGAGGTAAGGAAACCCGGAAAAGAAAGCGCAGCTCTGCGCTTTCTTTATCATACGGCCGTCGGACGGCTGCTCCTGCGCCCGCTGGTCGGGCGCGGGTTTTCGCGCGTGGTCGGACGGTTTATGGACGGCCGCGCCTCGCGCGTGCTGATCGCGCCCTTTGTGCGAAGGAAGGGCATTGACCTTTCCCTGTACGAGGCGGCGGAATATGTCAGCTTTAACGATTTCTTTACGCGCCGGATCCGCGCGGAGCTGCGGCCGATCGATCCGTCGCCGGATGCGCTGATCTCCCCCTGCGACGGCTGGCTCAGCGTCCGGCCCATCGAAGCGGACAGCGTTTTCCCCGTGAAGCAGAGCCGCTACACGCTGTCCGCGCTGCTCGGCAGCGCGGAGGATGCCGCACTGTTTACCGGCGGGCTTTGCCTTGTATTTCGGCTTTGCCCGGAGCATTATCACCGTTACTGCTACCCGGACAGCGGCCGCGAGCGGATGCATCGCTTCCTGCCGGGAAAGCTGCACACCGTCCGGCCCATTGCGCTGGAGCGCGTGCCGGTTTTCACGGAAAACTGCCGCGAGGTCACGCTGCTCGACACCGAGCACCTCGGCACGGTTGCGCAGATCGAGGTCGGCGCGATGCTCGTCGGACGGATCGCAAACCGCCATCCCGAAGGCGACGTCCGCCGCGGCGAGGAAAAGGGGCGCTTCCTCTACGGCGGAAGCACGGTGGTGCTGCTGCTGCAAAAGGATGCGGCCGCACCCGAGCCGGAGCTGCTTGCCGCTTCGCAGAGAGGCGACGAGGTCGCCGTATGCATGGGGCAGCGGATCGGCAAGGCATTACGAAAGCTCTGACCGTCGGGTCGGAGTGTTTCTGAACGGCCGCCCATGCGGCCGAGTACCGACAGACGGGAGGATTTCCATGCGCATTACCATGATGGCAATCGGCTCAACCGGCGACGTGTATCCCTACACCATCCTCGGAGGCGAGCTGCGGCGGCGCGGACACGATGTGACCATCGCCGCATTTTCCCACTTTGAAAAGGCCGTAAAGGCCGCAGGCCTGGGCTTTTTCCCGCTCCCCGGCGATGCGAGCCGCTTTGTTGACAGCCTGATGCAGCCGGAGCTGAACGTGTTCAACTATCTTCCGAATCTGGAAAAGGAGATTCTGCCCTATGCCGGGCCGCTGCTTGAGGCGATGACCGCCTCCTGCGCGGACGCGGAGGGACTGGTTTCGACCTTCTTCGGCTCCGTCCCGCTGACCGTCGCCGAAAAATACGGCATCCCCTTCGTGCAGACGCACTACTACCCGATGGACGCGAACAGCGAGGCGCCCATACCGGTTACGCCGCAGCTTCCCGTCGGCGGAAAGGCGGGGTATAATCAGCTTACATATCATGTTGCCTACCTGCTGCTCGGACTCGTCGAGCGCCGCCTGCTCAACGGCTGGCGCAGCGAGCAGGGCGTATCGCACCGTTCGCTGCGGCCGGAGGCGTATTTTACCCTGAACGGCGCGCCAGTACCGGAGCTTTATGCCATCAGTCCGCTGGTATTCCCGCGCCCGGAGGGCTGGGAGAGCAACATTACCATGACAGGCTTCTGGCGCGAGCCGCCCGGGGACGATCAAACGCTTCCGGAATCGCTCCGCGCTTTCCTCGACGCGGGCGACCCGCCGGTCTACATCGGTTTCGGCTCGATGGGCTCCGGCGACATGGGCAAGACGCTGCGCACCGTCCTCGACGCGCTTTCACGAACCCATCTGCGCGCCATCCTTGCACGCGGCTGGAGCGGTGCTGACGCCGGGAAAATGCCGCATAATGTATATTATGCAGAGGGCTTTTTAAGCCACGACGCGCTGTTTCCGCGCTGCTGCGCGGTCGTGCATCACGGCGGCGCAGGTACGACGGCGGCAGGACTTTACGCCGGCTGTCCGACGTTGGTGATCCCCTTCGGCGGCGACCAGCCCTTCTGGGGCGGGCGTATCGCCGCGCTTCGACTCGGCCCAAAGCCTTTGCGGCGCAACACGCTGAGCGCAGAGCGGTTGACACACGCGCTGGCCGAGCTAACCGGTACGCCGGAGTACCGGAGCAACGCGGCCGCACTGGCCGCAGGACTGCGCAACGAGCACGGCGTGCAAACCGCAGCCGACCGCATCGAGGCCGCGTTTCTGAAAAAATAACAAGCCGGTCGCCTCCTCCCGCTCCTGCGGGGCAACTTGCCTTGGGCAAAGACAGCAAATCCAAAAGGCTCCCCCTGTCACAAGGGGAGCCTTCTTCTGTCATTGCGAGGGCGGCTCTGCCGCCCGTGGCAATCTCAAGCGCCGCACCCAAAGCCTTCCCCTTGAGGGGAAGGTGCCGAGTGCAGCGAGGCGGATGAGGTGTCCGCCGAAGGCGGCCTGATTTTGACACGCCCACATCCGTGGGCTACACCTCATCAGTCTGCGTTGTTTCACTCCGCAGCCAGCTTCCCCTCAAGGGGAAGCCCTGCCGCCGCTGCGCGGCAATCTCGTGTGTTTACTGTCATTGCGAGACCCCGCAGGGGTCGTGGCAATCTCGTGTAAGAATCTGCATCAGATTGCCGCGTCGGGCTGCGCCCTCCTCGCAATGACACATCGGCAGATTGCCGTGCGCACCGTCACTTCCTCCGCTCAGCGCAGGAAGCCCTCCAGAATCTTCTCCTCGGCCTGCTCGGGCGTGAGTCCGAGCGTAAGCAGCTTGAGAATCTGGTCGCCCGCGATGCGGCCGATGGCCGCCTCGTGGATGAGGCTTGCATCAATGTGATTGCAGGCGATCTCCGGAATGGAGCGCACACGGGCGCCGCCCATCAGGATGGAATCGCACTGCACATGGCCGAAGCAGGGCGCATTGCCCTGCACACGCGGGTAGAACACCTGTGTCGAGGTATCCTGCGCAACGGAGCGCGAGATGACCCGTGCGCGGGTATTCTCGCCGTTGAGCAGCACGTCCATCTCGCTGACCGCGTGCTGCGCGCCGTGCGTAAGCAGGCTCTCGCGGATAACGATCTCGCTTCCCGCGCCGTTGCATTCGGCTTTGGTATAGCGCTTCGTATCGTCCACGCCGCGAATCTGGCTCGTTTCCAGCGTAACGGATGCGCCCTCCTCCAGATAGAGAATGGTCTGCGGATTCAAAATGCGCTTTCCCGTCCCGTCGCCCTCACCGTAGTGCTTCTCGATATACTTCACGCGGGCATTTTTACCGACATGGAAGGTATGAATTCCCTCGTGCCGGCTGTCGCAGTCGCCGCCGTTGTGGATGCCGCAGCCGGCGACTATGGTCACGTCCGCGCCCTCGCCGACGAAAAAGTCGTTGTAAACCAGGTCCTGAAAGCCCGGCTTCGTCAGTACAACGGGAATATGCACCGACTCGGCGTGTGTTCCGGGGGCAATGTGAATATCGATGCCGTCGCGATCGGTCTTGGATTCGATGGTGATGTGCTCGGTATTATGGCGATAGGCCTTCTGACCGTCCGAGCGGATATTCACCGCGCCGTCGCCCGTGCCCCTCATATCGGCGACGATCGCAAGGATTTTTTTCTGAATGTCGTTCAGCATTGTCCGTCCGCCTCCAGCTTCCGGCAGCCCGCTACGGTCTGCGCCATGATCTTGGGGAACAGCTCCTCTACACTGCCGCGTTCGGCCAGCCGCCCGCCGGCAATGAGCACAATCTCGTCGGCCAGACGGATGATGCGCTCCTGATGGGAAATGACGATGATCGTCGCATCGCGCCGGGCGTGCAGCTCGCGGAAGGTCTCCGTGAGCCGCGCGAAGGACCAGAGATCGATCCCCGCTTCCGGCTCGTCAAAGATCATTACGCGCCCTTTGCGCGCCAGCACGGTGGCAATTTCGATGCGCTTGACCTCGCCGCCGGAAAGGCCGGCATCCACATCCCGGTCGATATAGTCGCGTGCGCACAGGCCGACCTTCGTCAGATACTCGCAGGCGGCGTCGTGGCTCATGGGGCTGCCCGATGCAATATTCAGAAGGTCGCGCACGGTCAGACCCTTGAAGCGCGGCGGCTGCTGAAAGCCGTAGGAAATGCCCCGCTGCGCGCGCTCGGTCACGGACAGCGCCGTAATATCCTCGCCGTCGAGCAGGATCCGACCGCCGGAGGGCGGGTCAATGCCCATGATAAGGCGCGCAAGCGTGGTCTTCCCGCCGCCGTTCGGCCCGGTAACAACCACGAAGCGGCGCTCCGGTATGGTAAGTGAAATATCGTGTAAAATTTCATTCTGTCCCGCACGGAAGGACAGGTCGCGTAGCTCCAGCATAGCTGCCTCCGATCCACCAGAAGTGTGATATTGGCGCCCGTAATATGAGTTTTTAATTGACATTCGGCGCGCCCCTGTGCAAAAACCGTCCCATAAAGGAGCGCTTCCGACAGGAAGCGGCATTGGGGAAATACTTCCTGTCGGGGCGGGTAAAACGCCTCTTCAGGCGGTTTGTAAACGATAATATAGCACATTTTTCCCAAATTCGCAAGGTTTTATCGGACAAATTGCGGATTCGGACTTGACAAACGGCGCATTCCTTAGTATATTGTTAACAAATGTGTCGGAAAGGATGTGCGCCGGATGATCGAAAAGGGACGTGATCGTTGGAGAGAGTATCACAGGGGGTCCTGCGCCCATCGCCGCCTGACCGCGTAACAGGCGGAACCCGCGCCCTCTGCGTCTTGCAGAGGGCGCTTTTTATATGTCTTTTTTCAATTTTATCGCGAAGCAGGGAGACTTCTTCGCTCATTACGGAGCGCCTGCATTTTTAAGCGCCCGCATCGAGCCGTCGTGGTGGTGGGACGGGGCGATGCGACCGTATATACCGCATCTTTGTATTTGGAAAGGAACCTATGTCATGGAAGAGAAATTCCGCCTGTCGGCCGGGCAGAAGCTTCGGCTGATCGGCAAATACCTTCGCGGCTGCTACGGCTTCTTCGCCGCAGCGCTGGCGCTGTCGTGCCTCGGCACGGTTTTTAATGCCCTGACACCGCAGATCGTGCGGCTGACGGTCGATTCCATCCTCGGCTCGGAGCCGCCGGAGCTGCCCGCATGGCTGTCGGAGCTGCTGCACTGGGACACGCTGCGGCAAAGCACGCTGCGTGCGCTGATCCTTGCGGCAGCGGCAGTGCTTCTGGCCGCGGCGGCGCGCAGTCTGTGTACCTACGGTCAGCGCGTCACCCTCTCGCGCGGCTCCGAGCGCTATGTCAAAAGCCTGCGCGACGGGCTGTACCGTCATATCCAACGCCTGAGCTTTGCCTGGCACAAGGCCAATCCGACCGGCGATATCATCCAGCGCTGCACCTCGGACGTAGACGTCATTCGCTCGTTCGTGTGTAATCAGCTCGTGGAAGTGCTGCGCACCGTGTTTCTGCTCGTCGTGTATCTTGTGATCATGTTCCGCATGAACTGGCATCTTGCGCTGGCGGCGGTGCTGTTCATTCCCGTTACGGCCGTCAGCTCCGGCATTTTCTACGGAAAGATCTCCTCCCGTTTTGAAGCCGCAGACGAGGCCGAGGGCGACCTGACGACCTGTGCGCAGGAAAACCTGACGGGCGTGCGCGTGGTACGCGCCTTCGGCCGGGAGCGCTATGAGGACGACAAGTTTCAGAAAAAGAACGCCCTGTTTTCGGAGCTCTGGATCCGGTTGGGCAAGGTTTTGTCCGTCTACTGGGCGTCCGGTACGCTTCTGACCGCACTTCAGGTGCTTGTCATCGTTACGCTGGGCATCGTCGAGTGCGTCAACGGCAATCTGAAGCTGGGCGGCTTTCTTGCGTTCGTGTCGTATAACGAAGCGCTGACCTGGCCGGTGCGTTCGCTCGGCCGCGTGCTTTCGGAAATGAGCAAGGCAGGCGTATCCATGGATCGCGTGGGCTACATTTTGCAGGCGCAGGAGGAGCAGGACGCGCCCGATGCCAAGCCGCTGCCCGAGGGCGACATCGTATTTGACCATGTGACCTTCGCTTATGAAGGGCAGGAGGTGCTGCGCGATCTGAGCTTCACCGTTCGCAGGGGCGAGACCTTTGCCATTCTCGGCGGCACCGGCTCGGGCAAAAGCACGCTGGTGCAGCTTCTGGCGCGGCTGTACGACGTACAGGAGGGAAAAATCACCGTCGGCGGCGTTGATCTGCGCGAGATTTCGCGGCAGTCGCTCCGGCGCGGCATCGGACTGGTGCTTCAGGAGCCGTTCCTGTTCTCGCAGACCATACGCGAGAATATTGCCGCCGCCTGCCCGGACGCAACGGACGAACGCATCCGCGAAGCGGCCCGCATCGCCTGTGTTGACGACGCCATCGAGAGCTTCCCGCAGGGCTACGACACCGTGATCGGCGAACGCGGCGTGACGCTCTCCGGCGGCCAGAAGCAGCGTATCGCCATCGCGCGGATGCTGCTGCAAAAAACGCCCGTCATTATCTTCGACGATTCTCTGTCCGCCGTAGACGCCGAAACGGACGCAAAGATCCGTGCCGCGCTGCATAAAAGCCTCGGCGACACAACGGTCATCCTCGTCTCGCACCGCATTACCACGCTCATGCAGGCCGATCACATTCTCGTTCTGGAGGACGGAATGCGCTCCGATTTCGGCACGCACGCCGAGCTGATCTCCCGCAAGGGCATCTATCGCGACATTTACGACATTCAGATGAGCAGCGACGACCGCGCGCTGCTGGAGGAAGGGGGCGAGCCGATTGTTTGACGAACAGGAATATACCAAATCCTTCGACTGGCGTATCTGGAAGCGGCTGTTTCCGTATATGCGGCAATACCGCCGCGACTTTATCGGCATGATTGCCTTCAACGGACTGTGCGGTCTTGTTGACGTGGCGCTGCCGCTGTTTCAGCGCTATGCCATCGCGAACTATATCGAGAAAAACACGCTCAGCGGGCTGTGGGCTTTTGTGCTGGCCTATCTTGCCTTTATCCTGATGCAATCGGCAAGCGTAGTCGCCTTCGGACGCAACTCGATGAAGATTGAGATGTCTCTCGGCCGCGACCTGCGCGCAAAGCTCTTCCATCATCTGCAAACGCTCTCCCTGTCGTTCTACAACGTCACGCCGGTCGGCTATCTGCTCAGCCGCGTGATGAACGACACGAATCGCATTGCAGGCATGATCGCCTGGAACTTCACGGACGTGCTGTGGTCGCTGTTCTATGTCGGCGGTGCGTTTGCGGTCATGCTGCTGCTCGACTGGAAGCTCGCGCTCATCATTTTGCTGATCGTGCCTGCCATGGCCTTCCTGACGGGACATTTCCAGAACCGCATCCTGCACTGGAACCGCAAGGTGCGCAAGCTCGGCTCGCGCATCACCGGCGCCTTCAACGAGGGCATCACCGGCGCAAAAACCAGTAAAACGCTTGTCATGGAAGACAAAATGACCGGCGGCTTCCGCAGCCTGACAAACGATATGCAGCACGCCGGTATCCGCGCGGCAAAGCTCAACGCCGTATTCATCCCGCTGGTGCTGCTGTCGAGCACGCTGGCCGTCGCCATCGTGCTGGTACGCGGCGGTTGGCTCGTCGCCGAACAGGCGATGGAGCTGGCGACGCTCTCGGCCTTCCTGACCTACGCCGTGGGCATCTTCGACCCGATCGACACCGCCGCGTCGAACATTGCCGAGTTTATCTCCCTTCAGGCCTCCATCGAGCGTGTGACCGATCTGATCGATCATGAGCCGCAGGTCTGCGACACGCCGGAGGTCATCGAGAAATACGGCGATGTTTTCCACCCGAAGCGTGAAAACTGGGAGCCGATCATCGGCGACATCGAGTTCTGCGACGTAACGTTCCGCTATCCCGACGGCGGTGAAAACGTGCTGGAGCATTTCTCCCTGAAAATCCCGCACGGCACGACCGTCGCGCTTGTCGGCGAAACGGGCGCGGGGAAATCGACGCTCGTCAATCTGGCCTGTCGCTTCTTTGAGCCGACCGAGGGAAAAATTCTCATCGACGGCGTGGACTACCGCGAGCGCAGCCAGCTCTGGCTGCACAGCAGCATCGGCTATGTGCTGCAAAGTCCCCATCTGTTCTCCGGCACGGTGCGCGAGAACATCCGCTACGGCCGTCTGGACGCGACGGACGCCGAGGTGGAAGCAGCGGCCCGCGCCGTCAGCGCCGATACCGTCGCCGCGAAGCTCGAAAAGGGCTGGGACAGCGAGGTTGGCGAGGGCGGCGATAAGCTCTCCACCGGCGAAAAGCAGCTTATCTCCTTTGCCCGTGCCGTGCTGGCCGATCCGCGCATCTTTGTGCTCGACGAGGCGACCTCCTCCATCGACACGCAGACCGAGCAGCTCATTCAGGACGCAATTGATCATCTGCTGCGTGACCGCACCTCCTTCCTGATCGCCCACCGTCTGTCCACCATCCGCAAAGCGGATCTGATTCTGGTCGTGCGCGACGGACGTATCGTGGAACGGGGCACACACCGCGAGCTGCTGCTGCGCCATGGCTACTATCACGAGCTTTACAGCCGTCAGTTTGCCGAGGAATCCAGCGCCGCCCGTCTGAAAAAAGAGTAAAAAAAGCCGCCCGAGGGCGGCTTTTTTGTCGTTATGCCATTTACGGCAGGCGAAGCGGCGCGGCACGCTCCAACTTGTCATTGCGAGGAGCGAAGCGACGCGGCAATCTGATGCAGGGTCTTGCACGAGATTGCCACGGGCGGCAAAGCCGCCCTCGCAATGACAATGGGGTGCAAAATTGCCGCAGGCGGCTGAGCCGCCTGCGGCAATGGCATAAATATGAAACGGGGACAGCCACACCAAAGCAGGGCTGCGGGTCTATTCCTCCGGCGGAGCCTCGGTCGGCTCCGGCGTCGGTTCCGGGGTAGGCTCGGGAGTCGGCTCCGGGGCAGGCTCGGTCGGCGCGGGCGTAGGTTCGGGAGTCGGTTCCGGCGTCGGATCGGCCGCGCTGACCAGGTGCGCCACAAGCTTATCGCGGCGGGCATAGCTCGACGTGTTGACCTGCTCCGAGCTCAGCAGGGTTCCGTTGCGATAACGCTCACGGTAGGTGCGCACAAACCAGCCGTCGTAGCCGACCTGAATCACGTCGCCCTCCTTGTAGCTCTTATAGGCGTCGTAGTTCTTCATATCGGGTGAAATATCGACGGTTTTCGTCGTATGCGCGTTTTTATTGCTGGCCTTGTAGCTCAGAACGACGGTATAATCGCGCGTTTCGGTACCGAGAAAGCGCATATGGACGTAGCCGCCGGAGACGCTCGCCTCGATCTTAACGGGATATTCCGTCTGATTGCGGAAGCGGTAATCAAAAATGCCCCAGTAGATTGTCGCGTCCATGCCCCAGGGGACATAGTCGGGCACATAGGCGTGCTCCGCGCGCTCAACGACCTCCAGCTCGCTCTTGAGCGTACACCAGTAGAGCACGGAAGCAACCTGACAGATGCCGCCGCCGAGCTGATCGACCGTCGCACCGCCGACATAGACGCCCGCCTTCTGGTAGCCCTTTTCGGCCGTGCGCTCGCCGACAACCTCGTTGAACGAGAAGGTCTCGCCGGGCTTTACCACATATCCGTCAATTTCCCTGCACACCAGCTCCAGATTGGTTGTGCGGCGGGGATGATAGACGTGCGGGCTGTCGAATGCGGCCAGAACGTCGCCGAACAGGTGGGCTTCGATCGACGCCCGCGTGTGCTGCGGCGCAAGCTCCGTCAGCGGCAGCGTCAGACTGTCGCCGGGCTTCGCCGCATCCAGCGCGGCGACCGCTTCGGTCATACGGAAGCCGAAGCCGACCGTTTCCTCCGTGATTTCATAGGTTTTCGGATCGCAAACGGCGTTGACCGGCGCGGTGCAGTATTGCGCATAGAGCGCGTCGAGGTCGATGGGCTCCGGCGCAACCTCCTGATAGATCGCCGTAACGCTCCGCGTACCGGTCAGAAAGGCCTGAAGCACGGCATCATACAGCGCGTCGTCATCCAGGCTGCGGCTGAGCGCGCCGAGGGTCAGGTGCAGCGCCTCCGGCTCCTTGCGCACAAGCGTCTGAGCGCCGGTCTGCAGCACCTCCGCGCGCAGCGTCTCAATCCGGCTGCGAAGCGCGGTCTCGTTCACATGAAGATCCTCCGAAACGTCCACGTCGTAGCGCGACAGATACATATTGCTGCGCACGCGCGAGAAAATGCTGCCGCTGCGGCCCATCGCATAGACCCGCTGCAAAACGGCGTCCACGTCAAACTCTATTTCGGCCTCCTGCGCGGAGAACACGACACTGCGGTCGAGCCAGAAGGTTTTGCCGTCGATGACCTCCTCCGGCCGCACCGTAATGACCTGGATGCCGTCCGACGTCGGTTCTTTGTTCACGCTGTTCGACAGGTACGGCGCGCCGAACTCGTCCACGGGTTCGTCTTTTTTGAGGTCGTAAGTCGTCGTATAGGACGAATACTCCGGGTAGGCGGTGAGCAGCCGGACGGTGACATCCTGATCGTAGGCGATGCCGACCTTGAGCGCGGCGCGCGCCTCGTCCATCGTCATACCGCCGACGGGAATGCCGGCGATATAGACATTATTTACGATCCTGCCGTCGTCACGCAGCAGCAGCGCACCGGCAACACCGGCGCACACAAGCGCAAGCAGCAGCGCACCGGCCAGAACAAACGGCCAGACGCGGCGTTTTTTGCGCCGCTTTGCCGGTTTTTTACGTTCATAAGCTCCCATAGGCAGCCTCCGATCTGCGAAAACGCAGGGTTTTTCCTCCATTATAAGCGCATTGTCAACAAAATGCAACTACGAGGCTGAAACCAAATGTTATTCTTTTGTCATTTTTTGTGTGACGGCCGCATAGTCGCGCACGAGCTGCTGCGCCGCGCGCAGCGGATCCTCACTGGCCGCAAGGTTCAGCGTCAGCAGGGGCTTTTCGCTGTTCGGCGCAAGGAACAGGCGCTTCTGATAGCGTGCCATACCGCACAGCGCCGCCACCGGCTCAAACTCGAAGGACGTCAGCGTCAGGCGCAGCGTGCGCCCCTTCTGGCTCAGATCGCACACGTTTACCGCCGCCGCCTCGGCGCGCAGAAGCGCAATGTCGATCAGATTCAGCACGCCCTTGGGCGGGTCGCCGTAACGGTCAACGATCTCGTCGAGCAGCTCGTCGGCGTCCTCCTGCGAGCGGACGGCCGCCATACGGCGGTACAGATCCATGCGCTGCTCGCCGGAGGGAACATACTGCTTGTCAATATTCGCCGTCACATCCAGATCGGCGGTACAGGACGACTCGCAGACGGGCTTCTCGCCGCGCTCCTCCAGCACGGCGTCCTCCAGCAGCTTCAGATAGAGGTCATAGCCGACGCTGACCATATGGCCGGACTGCGCCGCACCGAGCAGGTTGCCTGCGCCGCGGATCTCCAGGTCGCGCATGGCGATCTTGAAGCCGGAGCCGAACTCCGCATAGTCGCGGATGGCGTTGAGCCGCTTTTCCGCCACCTCCGTAAGCACCTTGCCCTTGCGGAAGGTCAGATAGGCAAAAGCGTGACGGCTGCTGCGGCCGACACGGCCGCGGATCTGATGAAGCTGAGCAAGGCCGAGCTTGTCGGCGTCCTCGATAATCAGGGTGTTGACGTTCGGGATATCGATGCCCGTCTCGATGATGGTCGTGCAGACCAGGATACGGATGTCCCCGTCGGCCATGCGCTGCATCACGTCGCTCAGCTCGTCCTCGGTCATTTTGCCGTGGGCAATGCCCACCTCGGCATCCGGCAGCGCCTGACGGATGCGCGCGGCACACTGGGCGATGGTCTCCACGCGGTTGTGCAGATAGTACACCTGCCCGCCGCGCTCCAGCTCACGGCGCATCGCGTCAATGAGCACCGGCTCGGCGTATTCCAGCACAAAGGTCTGCACGGGGTAGCGGTCGTGCGGCGGCTCCTCGATGGTGGACATATCGCGCAGCCCGGACAGCGCCATATTCAGCGTGCGCGGAATGGGCGTGGCCGAAAGCGTCAGGACATCCACGCCGCGCGCCAGCTCCTTGAGCTTTTCCTTGTGCGTCACGCCGAAGCGCTGCTCCTCATCGACGATGAGCAGGCCGAGATTCTTAAATTCGACCTCCTTCTGCAGCAGCTTGTGCGTGCCGACGATCATATCCAGATTTCCCGCGCGCAGATCGGCCAGATTTTTCTTCTGCTGTGCGGGCGTGCAGAAACGCGAGAGCATCCCGATATGGATCGGGAAGCCCTGGAAGCGGTTGAGCGCGGTCGTATAATGCTGCTGCGCCAGCACGGTCGTCGGCACCAGAACGGCGACCTGCTTGCCGTCGAGCATGGCCTTCATCGCCGCACGCAGCGCAACCTCGGTCTTACCGAAGCCGACGTCGCCGCACAGAAGCCGATCCATCGGTTGCGGCGATTCCATATCGTTTTTGATCTCCGCGATGGAGCGGAGCTGGTCGTCCGTCTCGGTGTAGGGAAAATTCTGTTCAAACTCCGTCTGCCACGGGCTGTCGGCGGCAAAGGCGTAGCCCATGCGGCGCTTACGCTCGGCATAGAGCTTGATGAGCCCCTCGGCCAGATCCTTGACGGCGGCCTTCGTGCGCGCCTTGGTTTTCTGCCACTGGTCGCCGCCGAGCTTATTGAGCTTGACGGCCGCATCCTCGCCCGCGCCGATGTACTTGGACACAAGATCGAGCTGCGTTGCGGGGACGTAGAGCGTGTCCGTGCCCTGATAGGCGATCTTTACATAATCCTTCACCGCACCGTCTACGCGAATCTGCTCCATGCACACATAGCGCCCGATGCCGTGGTACTCATGCACCACCAGGTCGCCCGGCGAAAGATCGGCAAAGGAGCTGAGCTTCTGACGATTTGTGGCAGGCGCTTTCCGCTTGCGCGGGGTTTTCTGCGGCTGAGACAGGAGCTGTCCCTCCGTCAGAACGGCAAAGGCAAGCTCCGGGTACTCCATACCGCTCGGCAGCGCGCCCTCGGCAAGCAGAATCTGCCCCGGCTCGGGCAGCTTGCCGAGCGGGAAGGCTAGCATGGCCGAGAGGTTCTTTTCGCGCAGCTGCTGCGCCAGAATCTCGCCGCGCCGCCGGTTGCCGCAAAGCACAAGCGAGGCAAAGTTATTCTTCTGATAATAGGCAAGGTCGGTGATCGCCGCATCGAGGCTGCCGCCGTAGCTCGGAAGCTGCTTGGCGGCAATACTCACCAGCGCCGCCGGCTGCAGGCTCTGCGGGTAGGACGAGGCGAGGAAGGAATCGAGGAACACCGCCGGCCGGCCGCGCAGTGTATCGCACAGGCGCTCCCAGTCGGCCGAAAAATCGCACAGCTCGCCGCACAGAAGGCCGCTTTGCAGCAGGCTGTCGAGCATCATGCCCTGCTCCTCAAGCTGCCGCGCGGCGGCGCGGCGCAAATTGCCGTGGTCGCAGAAGAAAACCAGCGCGTCGGCGGGGAAATAGTCGGCGGCGGTGGCAAATTCGGGATAGATCAGCGCCATATAGCGATCGGCGGCGGAAAAGCTCAGGCCGTCCGCAACGGTCTTTTCATCCTTTTCCAGCGTCGTGCAGAGCGCCTCGTTGACCACGCGGCGGCGCTTTTGCTTCTCGCGGAGCGTGCGCAGCGCCTCGGCAAGGCCCTCCGCGCCGCCGGGGTGGAGGCCGGGCAGGGTTTCCGCCACGGGCAGAACGACCGCGCTGTCGGCGTTTTCGGTGCGCCGCTGCGTCGCGGGATCAAAAAAGCCCATGGTATCGATCTCGTCGCCGAAAAACTCCACGCGCAGGGGCGCGTCGTGCGCCGGGGAGAACAGATCGAGAATGCCGCCGCGCACGGAGAACTGGCCGACGCCCTCAACCAGCGTGCCCCGGGTATAGCCCGCTCGGACGAGCCGCTCGCACAGTGCCTCCGGCGCAAGCTGCGCGCCGGGGCGGAGCGTGATCGCGCAGGAAAACAGCACGTCGCGCGGTACCGTGCGCAGTGCCAGCGCCTCCCATGTGACGATTTGCAGCGGCGTTTTGCCCAATGCAAGATCGTAGAGCTGGCGCAGCCGTTTCTGTTCCCAACTGCGCGAGATGGCGGAAGCATCGTAAAACGTCAGATCGCGAGTGGGAAGAATGGGCGCCTGCGTGCCGAGGAAGGCGGCAAGCTCCATCTGCGTGCGCCGCGCGGCCAGCTCATCCTGGCACACGACCACCACGGGCCGCTGCGTATCGCTTGCAAGCGAAGCGATCAGGTGGGAGCGGTTGATCTGCGCCGCGCCGGAAACGCCCGCCGCACGGCCGGCATCGACGGTTTTGCGCAGCGTTTCGTATTCCGGCAGCCGCCGCAGCAGCTTGAGTAACTGTTCCATAATTGCCTCCGGTGGATAGATAGGATAAGTTTTGTCACGTTTTTGGGGCGCGCCCGGCGTGAGTCTCACAATCGCAGGGGGTATGTGTCATTGCGAGGAGCGGAACGACGTGGCAATCCCATAACGTGTCATTGCGAGGAGCGGAGCGACGCGGCAATCTGACGCAGGTGTTTACAGTAGATTGCCACGGCCACTGACGTGGCCTCGCAATGACATCGTCCGGACTTTGCCCCACGCAGCAATGCGGAAAACGGGGAAGCGCCCCGTTTTCCGTCGATTGCATAGCTATATTGCATTATTTTGCCCCGTTGAAACGGTTTGCCGCCGCTTCAACGCCGCCGTCAATCAGCGCCAGCGCCGCCTGCCCGGCGCGCTCCAGCGCGGGGGCAAGCAGCGTCTCCTCCGGCTTGGTGAAATTTGACAGCACCCAGTCCGCAAGGTCATAGTCCGGGTGGGGCTTTGCGCCCACGCCGATTTTCACCCGCGGAAAGCTCTGGCTGTTCAGACAGCCGATGATGGATTTGATGCCGTTGTGGCCTCCGGCGGAGCCGTCCGCGCGGACGCGCAATCGGCCGACATCCAGAGAAATGTCGTCAAACAGGACAATAATCCGCTCCGGCGGCAGCTTGTAGAACCGCGCCGC
Organism: uncultured Oscillospiraceae bacterium; assembly: GCA_934645175.1. GTDB lineage: Bacteria > Bacillota > Clostridia > Oscillospirales > Oscillospiraceae > JAZOXB01. Next base: position 41,374 of record CAKUDE010000001.1, on the reverse strand, counting down.
ATCCATAACGGACAGGCCGGACTCGTTCATAAAGGTCTGCGGCTTGAGCAGCACGAGCTTCTGCCCCTGCCGGCTCGCCTGCGCATAAAGGCCGCGGAATTTCGCGCGGTCGATCCTTACGCCGAGATCCGCCGCCAGCGCATCGACGGCACGGAAGCCCGCGTTATGCCGCGTGCGGGCGTAGTTCTCGCCGGGGTTTCCGAGACCGACGATCATCCAGTCGCAGGCAGGCTTGGAAAACAGCATCAGAACAGGTTCGAGATAGACGTCTCGTTGTAAATGCGGGTGATCGCCTTGGCGAAGGTGGGAGCGGCGTCAAGCTGGCGGATCTTCGAGCCGGTGTAATTTGCGGGCAGCGGAATGGTGTTCAGGAGCATCATTTCCTCGATGCAGCTATCCTCGATGCGCTGCGTGGCGTTTCTGGAGAGCACGCCGTGGCTGGCGCAGGCATAGACGGCCTTGGCCTTGCCGACGGTCTTAATGGCATTCGCGGCGTTGCACAGCGAACCGGCGGTATCGACCATATCGTCAAAGAGGATGCAGGTCTTGCCCTCAACGTCGCCGATAATATTCATGACCTCGCACTCGTTGGCACGCTGGCGGCGCTTATCGACGATGGCCAGGCCCATATGTACCTTCGCAGCGAAGGCGCGGGAGCGCGCGACGGAGCCGACGTCCGGCGAGACGACGACAAACTCGTTATGATCGTAAGTCTCCTCGTCGAATTTCGACATATAGTAGCGGGTGAAGAGCGGATTGCCGAGCATAACGTCCACGGGGATGTCGAAGAAGCCCTGAATCTGGGCGGCGTGCAGGTCCATCGTCAGCACGCGGTCGGCGCCTGCGCAGGTGATCATGTTGGCGACAAGCTTTGCGGAAATGGGGTCGCGGCCCTTGGCCTTGCGATCCTGACGGGCATAACCGAAATAGGGGATAACGGCGGTGATACGGCCCGCGCTGGCGCGGCGCATCGCGTCGATCATGACCAGCAGCTCCATCAGGTTGTTGTTGACGGGCGCGCAGGTGGACTGAACGACGAAAACGTCGCAGCCGCGCACCGTTTCATTGATGGAAACGGAGACCTCGCCGTCGGCAAAGGCGGTCACGGAGCTGTCGCCCAGCTCCAGGCCCAGCTCGGTGCAGATGCCCCTGGCCAGCGGCATATTCGAGTTTGCCGCAAAGATTTTGATTTTGTTACCGTGTGCGATCATGTCATGCTCCTCCTGGGGCCGCAAAGCGGCCTTCTCTCTTTGAAATCATATCCATTATAACAGAAGTTTTCGGTTTGTCCACCCGAATTTGCGGGAAAACCGTTTTTTATTTTTCCGGCGTCTGAAACGGAAAAAAACGGCATAGGATAACATCGCGGACAGGCGTCCTGCCGTCCGTAGTTTTTACGGGAGATGATCCGATGAGTCAGCAGTCGTTCTTTGACCGTGCCGCCCTGCGGCGCTTCTGCGCGGCGCTTCTTGCGTCGGCGGCAATTTTCCGCATCGGGCTTTTCGCCTGCACGCAGACGGCGCAGGCGGCGGAGTTTTATTTCGAGCCGCCCGTACAGACCCGGGCGGAAACCCGTCCTGCGCCGGAGCTTCCGGAGCCCACGGCCTATCCCACACTGATCTATGACCCGCCGGCCGCCGTCCCGCGCTTTACGGCAGCCGACGCCGACCGTGTGGATATTTATAATATGTATCCGAACACCTTGCTGTTCGATAAGGCGGCGGTCATCACGCGCACGCTGAACTTCGACGCGCGCAAAAGCGGCCCGCTGATCCTCATTGTCCATACCCATAGCTGCGAGGCCTATACGCCCTCGCCGACCGACGACTATACGCAGGTCGAGCCCTATCGCAGCACCGACCCGGACACCGGCGTTATGCGCGTCGGGCAGGCGCTGTGCGACCGGCTCAACGCCGCCGGGCTTTCCGCGCTGCACGACACCACCCTGCACGACTGTCCGGAATACAACGGCGCCTACGGCCGCGCAGCCGAAACGATCCGCAGCTACCTGCGCCGCTACCCCTCCATTCAGATGGTCATCGACCTGCATCGCGATGCCGCCGAGGATTCCCGGGGCAGGCAGGTCGCGCTGCGCACGACCGTGGACGGCGAACAGACGGCAAAGCTGATGTTTGTTGTGGGCAGTGATCTGGGCGAGAACGACCACCCCGGCTGGCTGGATAATTTTGCCTGCGCCATGCAGCTCCAGGCGCTCGGCGAGGCGCGTGCGCCGGGACTGTTTCGACATATCTCCATGCGGCGCTCGTCCTATAATCAGGAGCTTACACCCAATTCCCTGCTCGTGGAGGTCGGCGCCATCGGCAATTCGCTCGACGAAGCGCTGCGCTCGGCGGAGCTGCTGGCGGAGCTTTTGACGGAGCTGCTGGCAGGCCAGACGGGCCGCGCGGATTGACTTTTCCCCCGCCGGGTGGTATCATGGGCGAAAAAGGAGGGCGGGAAGCATGGAGGAATACTGCACCGTTACGCAAAAAATGCCCGACGGCGGCTGGACGCTCGCCGATATTCTGTATGTACTGGAACGCGCCGCCGACGCGCACGCCCATGCGCTGAACATTGATTTCGACCGGATGTACCGCGACTTTTCCTGCCTGTGGATGATCGTCCGCTCCGCCGTAAGGCTCAGGCGGCAGCCGCAGGGTGAGCTGCGTGTCACAACCTGGCTGCGCCGTCCCACCGCCGTCGCCAGTACGCGCGATTTTTCCGTTGCGGATGCGTTGGGCGAGCTGGGCGAGGCGACGGAGCTTTGGGTCCTTGTCGATGCGGAAAAGCGCCGGCTGACGGATATGCGCCGCATCGAGCCGCTTTGGGCGCTGCCCGCGCCGCAGCCCGAGCGGGAGACCGTACCGCCGCGCCGGCTGTCGCTGCCGCCGCTTTCGCCCGCAGGCTCCTGGACGGTCGCGCCGGAGGAAATCGACAAGAACGGACATTTGAACAACGTCGCCTATGTCCGCCACGCACAGGAATTCGCGCCGAAGGGCTGTCTGTCCGTGGCGGCGATGTACGATCGCGAGTGCTTCGCCGGGGAATGCCTGACGGTGGAGGCGGCAGACGGCTTTGTGCGCATCAGCCGTCCCGACGGCTCGGAGAGCTTCCGCTGCCGCTTCGGAGAATAACGCCCGTTCCCCGCAGAGACGCGCACTCCAAAGCCTTCCCTGCCGCCGCTGCGCGGCGGTTCTGTCATTGCGAGACTTGCGTCAGCAAGCCGTGGCAATCTCCTGCACCGACACTTGTCATTGCGAGGCCACGTCAGTGGCCGTGGCAATCTCGTGTAAGACCCTGCATTAGATTGCCGCGTCGCTTCGCTCCTCGCAATGACAGATAAATGGGCTTGCGCCCTCCTCGCAATGACATACAAAAAGCCGCATCCTTCGTAATGACCCGCCAATTGCATCGCACGCAAAGCCGTCTCCTTGAAGGGAAGGCGCCGAGCGCAGCGGGGCAAAAGAAGTGGCATATGCCGTGCAAAAAATGGACGCCGAAGCGTCCGTTTTCTGCATTTCAGGCCTGTTCGATCGACATCATTTTGTCGATACGGCGCTGGTGGCGGCCGCCTTCAAACCCGGTGTCGAGCCAGGTGTCAACGATCTCCAACGCCAGCTTTTCACCGACGACGCCTGCGCCGAGCGCCATCATGTTTGTATCGTTGTGCTGCCGCGTCAGCCGCGCCGACATCAGATCGGACAGCAGCGCGCAGCGGACGCCGCGCACCTTATTGGCCGTAATGCAGACGCCGATGCCGGTCGTACAGAGCACGATACCGCGCTCACAGTCGCCGTTTGCAACGGCCTCCGCCGCCGGGCGGGCAAAATCGGGGTAATCGCAGCTCTCGGTCGAATGCGTGCCGAAATCCGCGACCTCGAAGCCGCGTGCGGTCAGATGCGCCTTGACGCTTTCCTTCAGCGCCAGCGCGCCGTGGTCACAGCCGAGGGAGATCTTCATGGTGGTAATTCCTTTCTATATCTGCGCGGCTTACCGCGCTGAGTTACTGTCGTCCGGCTGCGCCGCCCTGCACGGCAGCGTCACCGTAATGCGCGTTCCCTGATCGAGGGCGCTTTCAAGCGCCACCGTACCGCCGAGACAGGCGACGGCGTGCTTGACAATCGAAAGCCCCAGTCCCGTACCGCCGGTAGCCTTGCTGTGGCTCTTATCGACGCGATAAAAGCGCTCAAATACGCGCCCGCAGTCGCGCGGCGCGATGCCGATGCCGTTATCCTCGACCTGCAGCAGCACGTTTTCCCCGTCCGGCTGCACGCTGACGCGTACAAAACCGCCGGGGCGGTTGTATTTGACGGCGTTTTCACAGAGGTTTTGCAGAATCTCATAGACCAGACGGCGCACGGTCAGAGCCGTTACGGCCGTCCCGCCGACGCTCAGGGTAACGCTCTGCGCGTCGGCAGCGCTTTGCAGATTATCGCAGACCTCCTGCGCCAGCGCAAGGCAGTCAACCGTCTGCCGGGGCAGCGGGCAGCCCTCGTCCAGCTCGGACAGGCGCAGAATGTCCTCAATGAGCGCCAGCAGGCGCTTGCTCTCGCGGCGGATGTGCCCGGCGAAGCGCGGCAGATCCTCGGCGCGCACCATGTTGTTTTCGATCAGCTCGGCGCTGCCGATGATCCCCTGAAGCGGCGTTTTCAGCTCGTGCGACACGTTCGCGGTAAATTCGCGGCGGCTCTGCTCCGCCAGCTCGCGCTCCGTAATGTCATACGCCAGAAGCACGCAGCCGACGCGTTCCCCGCCGGATTCGATGCGGCTCAGCTCCGTCCGCCAAATACGTCCGCCGCGCTCAAGGCGCAGCCCGGCATGGCCGTTTTTCTGCGCCTGCGCCAGCGCCCGCGTCAGCTCGTGCGAGCGGTCAAGCAGGATAAAATCCGTTCCCGGCGCAACCTGCGCCGCGTCAAACAGACGCTGCGCGGCCGGGTTCAGGCTCAGAACGCGGTCGTTTTTGTCCAGCAGCACCAGCGCCTCGTTCATGCTGGCGGTGATCTGCGCAAATTCGTCGCGCCGCCGCCGGAGATCCGCCAGACGGCGGTCGATCTCGCCGCGCTGGCGGTCGATGCGCTCCAGCAGGGGCGAAAGCTCCTCATAGGTGTCGTTGTCCAGCGGGTGCTCCAGATCGAGCGCGTTGATCGGCGCGACGATGCGCCGCGCAAGGCGGCCTGCAAGCACCGCCGAAAGCACCAGCGCCAGTACCGCGACCGCCAGCGTCGGCGCAAGCAGCCGCAGCAACAGCCGCCAGACGCTCGCATGATCCGCCGCGATGCGCAAAACCGTCCCGTCGGAGAGGCGGCAGGCTATGTAGCGCGTCTTTTGCAGCAGTGTTGCAGAGTCGCGGACGCTCTCGCCTTCGCCGGTTTCCAGCGCCTGCCGTATCTCCTCGCGGTCGGCATGATTCTCCAGAGCAGCCGCGCCCGTCTCGGTATCGTATAACACCGAGCCGTCGGTGGCAATCCACGTCAGGCGATAACGGTCGGAGCGCGCTTCCAGCAGAAAATCCTCGCCGTCGCGCGTCGTGGCAATGGCGGCCAGCCGCAGCGCATCGCGGAGCTGCTCGCGCTGGGCGCCGTCGAAATATCCATAAAGCGACAAAGAGGCGATCAGCAGGCACAGCGGCAAAACAATGGCCGTTACCAGAAAACAGGAACGGAAAATTTTACGAGTCATTTTTCCCCCGGCTCCATTCGGTAGCCCACGCCGCGCACGGTCTCGATGTGCTCGCCCCACGCACCGAGCTTCTGGCGCAGCGTGCGGATGTGCATATCCAGCGTGCGCGTCTCGCCGAGATAATCCTCGCCCCAGATCTCGGAAAACAGGCGTTCGCGCGAAAACGCAACGCCCGGGTGCAGCAAAAACAGATGCAGCAGATCATATTCCTTACGCGTCAGCGCGACGGGCACGCCGCCGACGGCGACGCTGCGCGCCTCCGGCCGCAATACAAGCGCGCCGTATTGCAGCGGCTTTTCCGCCGCCGGACGGCAGCGGCGCAGCACGGCCTTCACGCAGGAAACAAACTCCATAACGCCGAAGGGCTTGGTCAGATAATAATCCGCACCAAGCTCCAGCCCCTGTATTTTATCGTACTCCGCACCCTTCGCCGTCGCCATCACGACGGGAACGTCGCGCAGCGCAGGCGCGGCGCGCAGCCGCCGGAGCAGCTCGATGCCGTCGATGCCCGGAAGCATCACATCCAGCACCACAAGCTCCGGGGACTGCCCCTGCACGGCCTGCCAGAACTGCGCGCCGTCGGCAAAGCCCTGCGCTTCAAAGCCCACCGAGCGCAGCGCGTACAGCTCCACGTCCAGTGTGCCTGCGTCATCCTCGACGCACCAGATCATCCCTGACCCTCCTTATGCACACCGGTCACGGAGAAGATCACCCATTCGGCGATGTTTGTCGCGTGGTCTCCGATGCGCTCAAAATACTTGGCAATCATGAGAAGATCGACGGCGTATTCGCCCTCGTCGGGATCGGCGGCGATGCGGGAGATGAGCGCCCTGCGCACACGATCGAAGCAATCGTCCACGATATCGTCATCCTTGATGACCTTCTCTGCCAATAGTATATCACGTTTTACGAAGGCGTCAACACTTTCCGTGACCATATGGATGGTTGCAAGCGCCATTTCGCGCAAAAGTGCGTTTGTTTCGGCGCTGTGGCCCTGCAGAAAACCGGAAATCTCCGCAATGTCCTCAGCCTGATCGCCGATGCGCTCCATGTCCGTGATCATTTTCAGCGCGGCGGAAATCTGCCGCAGATCGCGCGCGACGGGCTGCTGCTGTAAAAGCAGCTTCAGACAGAGCGATTCGATGGAGCGCTCCTTGCGGTCGATCTCCGCGTCAAGCGGCGTCACGCGGCGGGCGTATTCCTGCCCCTCGGTGAGCGATTTGGCCGCCAGCGCGATGACCTCCTCGCACAGGCCGCCCATTTCGATCAGCTCGCGGTTGAGCTGTGCCAACTGTTCGTCAAACCGGCTGCGCATATTAACCGAACCTCCCCGTGATGTAGTCCTCCGTCCGCTTGTCGGCGGGATCGGAGAAAATCTTTTCCGTATCGTCATACTCGACCAGCTCGCCGAGCAGGAAGAAGGCCGTCTTATCCGAAATACGCACGGCCTGCTGCATATTATGCGTGACGATGACGATGGTGTACTTTTGCTTCAGATCGGACGCCAGCTCCTCGATCTTCATGGTCGAAATGGGATCCAGGGCGCTGGTCGGCTCGTCCATGAGCAGCACCTCCGGCTCCACGGCCAGCGCGCGGGCGATGCAAAGCCGCTGCTGCTGTCCGCCGGAGAGACCGAGCGCGTTTTTCCGGAGACGATCCTTCACCTCGTCCCAGATGGCCGCACCGCGCAGTGAACGCTCCACCAGCTCGTCGAGCTTGGCGCGGGAACGGACGCCGTGGGTGCGCGGGCCGTAGGCCACGTTGTCATAGATGCTCATCGGGAAGGGATTCGGCTTCTGGAATACCATACCGATGCGCTTGCGCAGAGCGCTGACATCCGTCTGCGGGGCGTAGATATCCTGTCCGTGAAACGTCACCTTGCCCTCGATACGCACGGAGGGAATCAGGTCGTTCATACGGTTGAGCGTTTTCAGAAATGTGGATTTTCCGCAGCCCGAAGGGCCGATGAGTGCGGTAATGCTGTGTTCCGGCACGTCCAGATCGATGTGCCGCAGCGCCTGATGCTCGCCGTACCAGAGGTCGAGCGCCTGCGCCGAGAGGATGGTTTCTGCCATGTTATCTCTCCTTTCTCCGGCGGAAATACGCCGAGACCAGATCTGCGGTCAGATTGATGGCCAAAGTCAGCAGCATGAGAATGGCCGCAATGGCGAAGGCAACGCCGAACTCGGCGTCCTCCTTTGCGTAGAAATACAGTGCCACGGTCAGCGTCGCGCCGGAATTCATCAGCCCGTCAAACAGGCCGAACAGCACGTGCGCAAAGCCCGCCGTAAACAGCAGCGCCGCCGATTCGCCGAGGATACGGCCGACGGAGAGGATGCAGCCCGTCACCACGCCGTCCACGCATCCGGGCAGCACCACGGTGCGAATAACACGCCATTTGCCCGCGCCGAGGCCGAAGGCGCCCTCGCGGTAGCTCTGCGGAACGGTCTTGAGGCTCTCCTGCGTCGTGCGCAGCACGGTCGGCAGGTTCATGATGACCAGCGTCAGCGCACCGGCGAGCATGGACTTGCCCAGCCCGAACAGCTCGCAGAACACGAGCATACCCACCAGGCCGTAAATGATCGACGGAATGCCCGAGAGCGTCTCGGCGGCGTATTCGATCACCGTGACGACGCGCCTGTTCGACGCGTATTCCGTCAGGTAGACCGCCGCGCCCACGCCCAGCGGGACGACGAGGACGATGGTCGCCAGAACGATGTAAAGCGTGTTCAGAATGTCCGGCAGAATGCCGACGGTGCCGTTCAGGTAGCTCGGCGCGGTCGTCAGAAACTCCCACGAGATCTCCGGCAGACCTTCCATGAGCACAAAGGCAATCAGGAATATGACCAGCGCAGCCGTCAGTCCGGCGCACAGCAGCATCGCCGTGCGGCACGCGCCGCCGAACAGCCGGCGACGCAGAGAAAAGGAACGCTTCATGCTTTGCCCTCCTTGCTGCGCTTCAGGAAGAAGTTCAGCGTCGCATTGATCAGCAGAATGAACAGGAACAGCACCAGTGCGATGGAAAACAGCGCCTGCCGCTGCAGGCCGGCGGAGTAGGACATCTCGCTGGCCACGGCCGTCGTCAAAAAGCGAACGCTTTCAAACAGCGACGGCATATTCGGCACGTTGCCGCTGACCATCATCACGGCCATGGCCTCGCCGATGGCACGGCCGACGCCCAAAACGACCGCCGCGGCAATGCCGCTTCTGGCAGCCGGAACGGACACGCGGAACCACGTCTCCGTAGGCGTGGCGCCCAGCGCGAGCGAGGCGTCCTCATATTCCTTCGGTACGGCCTCCAGCGCCGTGACCGAAACCTTGATGATCGACGGCAGGATCATAATTGCCAGTACGATCACGGCCGCCAGCAGGCTTGCGCCGTCCGGCACGCCGAAAACCTTGCGAATCCCGGGCACCAGCACAAGCATACCCACCAGACCGTAGACCACCGAGGGAATGCCCGCGAGCATACTCACCGCCGCCTGAAGTCCCCGGCGCACGGGCGCGGGGGCGCACTTTGCAATGTAAACGGCAGCGAAAAAGCCGATCGGCACACCGAGAACAATCGCGCCGGCCGTACCGTAGATGCTTGTGAGCATAAACGGCAGGATGCCGAACCTCGGTTCTGCGGCGGTCGATGCCCATTCGGTTCCGAACAGGAATTCCAGCAAACCGATCTTGCCGATGGCGGGAAGCCCCGCAACGATCAGATAGACCGTGATCAAAAGCACAAACCCGACCGTTACCAGACCGAGCAGCAGAAAAATCCCGTGCATCACGGGCTCGATCAGCTTCGTTTTTGCACTGCGTGCCATTGTCGATTTCATCCTATCACCTCTCATGGTTTTTTGTCGCCCCGCTGCACGGAGCGTATGTCATTGCGGGGAGCGAAGCGGCGCGGCGTCCTTCCCCCGTGTCATTGCGAGGAGGGCGCAGCCCGACGCGGCAATCTGATGCAGGGTTTTACAAGAGATTGCCACGGCTACTGACGTAGCCTCGCAATGACAGTTGTCGGTACACAAGATTGCCACCGACCCCTTCGGGGCTCGCATACCGGCAGACCGCCGCACCACCGGCGCGGCTTCACAATGACATACGCTCCGTGCGGCAGTGGGCGGGGACTTGTCCCCGCCCTGTTGCAAAATGATTTCGATCGCTTTGCCGCTTCCGCGTCAGGCGGCGCTGACGGCGCCTGCCTGGGCGATGAGCTCGGCGACCTCCTTGGAGGTAATGTAATCAAAGAACTTCTGTGCGGTTTCGCTCAATGCCTTGCCCTCGACGGTCACGAGCACGAACGGACGCTGCAACACATAGCTGCCGTCCTTGACGGTCTGCTCGCTCGGCGTAATGCCCGCGACCTTCAGCGCACGCACGGTGTCCTTCACGGAGGCAAGGGAGGCGTAGCCGATGGCGTTCGGGTTCTGGCTGACGGCGGTGATAACGTCGCCCGTGGAGGTCAGCTCCTGACGGTACTTGCATTTCTGCTCGGTCTTGGTGATGCTTTCAAAGCCGTCGCGCGTGCCGCTGCCGGCCTCGCGGCCGATGAGAACGATCTCGGCGTCGCTGCCGCCGACATCCTTCCAGTTGGTGATCTCGCCGGTGTAGATCTGCGCAATCTGCTCCAGCGTCAGATCCTGCACGGGATTGTCAGGATGGACGATCATGGCGATGCCGTCATAGGCCAGGACGGTCTGCTTCAGGCCGGCCTTCTTTTCCTCGTCCTTCAGCGCACGGGAGGAAAGGCCGATGTCGCAGGTGCCGTTCTGCACGGCCTGGATGCCGGAGCCGGAGCCGGTGGGGTTGTAGGTGAACTTCGTGCCGCTGTACTTCTGCATGAAGGACTCGCCGAGGGTGCTGATGACCTTCTGCATGGAGGTCGAGCCGTCGGTAGACACGGCAGCGTCGGTCTTGCCGGAGCAGCCGGCAAAGAGCGCCGCGCACAGCGCGACGGCGCAAAGAACTGCAAGAATCTTTTTCATTTTGTTTTTTCCTTTCGATTGTTTGATTTTGGATTTTCTCTGTTACGGCCTCATCATACCGCCCGCAGGTAAAATCCAAAAGCAGAGAAATGTAAAATCCGCGTAAGTTTTTCCGGCAGCCGCTATTGCCAAGGCAAACGGTCTGTGATAGAATGTTATTGTAAACCAAATCCGGTCCGTTAAAACGAAGGAGGAACTGCTATGAAACGGCTCTGCCTGCTGCTGACGCTCGCGCTCACGGTATTGCTCTGCGCCTGTGCGACGGACGTCCTTCCCAGCGCACCGACAACGCCGCCGACACAAAACGGCGGGGAACCGGCGGATCTGACGAAGCTCGGCACGATCTGCGACATCGCCCAAACGGACGACGGTCTCCTGCTGCTGACGCATAAGGGCCTCTATCAGCGCAGCGCCGACGGAACGCGGCTGAAAAGCGCCGGAGAAGCGTATGAGCGGCTGTTTGCCACGGAGGACCGCGGGGAGATCTTCAGCCGCCTGCGGCTGGAGCCGGACGCCGAGCCGGGCGTATTCTCGCAGCTTCGCGTTACCTCGCAGGGCGTATTCTTCTACTGCTCGGCAAACCAGACGGTCTATCGCAACGGCGAGGTTTACCTTTCCGCGCAAAAAACCACGTCTTACGGCACCTTTGCACGCATTGAGGAGTACGACGGCGCAATCTATGTGCTCGTGCGCGACGACGACTATCAGGCGCTTTACCGCAACGGCGTGCTTGTCCCGACGACCGTTCGGCCGTATGATCTCGCATGGAGCAACGGCGAGCTCTGCCTCTCCAGCATAGAGAGCGGCGAACGCGGCCTGTACCCCATCGGCGCAGACGGGCAGCCGGATACGGAAAGAAAGCAGCCGTTCTGGGGGCTGTATGACCTCTGCGCGCACAGCGGCGACTGGTTTTATTACATCAATCCCTTTTACGGCTTCCAGCGCAGCAACGGCGAGACGGTCGAATTTCTGAGCTGTCCGGAGCTGGTTTCCGAGCAGAGGCATCCCCGCGCTCTGATCGTCACGAGCTCCACCGAGGGCATCATGCTGAGCGACGAGGGCGCGATCGAAACGGTACACTTTGAACCGACGCGCAGCTTTGCGCGCTGCACGATGACGATCCTGACCGACCGGAAGCACGCGCCCGAGCTGGAACGCTGGCTGGAGCATTATTCGCTGTTCGCCTCCGGCGTCGAGGTCCTGCTCGACGTGCGCGATACGCCCTCGCAGGTCATGGGCAGCGCAGAGAAGGCCGATTTGATCTATCTGGGCGACTATGCGCTTCTTTCGCAGCTTGCCCTTACAAACCGGCTCGCCCCCCTGGACAAATATGCGCCGGAGCTGACTGTCAAGGGCGTCTATTCCGAACCGATGGCGCAGCTCATGCGCATCGACGGTACGGCCTATTTTACCGCACCCTATTGCCGCGCCGTCAGTGCGATGGGCGCCCCCGGCGCGACGCTGGCCGCCAACCCCACGCTCGACGATCTGTTCGACCTGCTCGAAGCGGACGGGGAGCGCTCCACGCGCTCGTCCGACCGTCTGACGGAGCTGCGCGAGATTTTGCAGCTGCATATCGGCCTGTGGGTCGATTTTGATACGCTGCAATGTGATTTCTCCGGGAAGGAATTCCGCGCGGTGCTGGATTATGCCATGAATTTCCCCACGGAGTACGACCCCGAGGCCGCCGCCTACGACCCCAAGAAGCCCACCGAACAGCGCATCAGCCGGTGGGTGGAGAAAAGCGCCGTCCGGGATATGCTCACGCGCGTATCGCCCTTCTGGCGGCAGGAGGAGCTGGGCAGCCGCCGCGCGCCTTACTGCTTTGCGCTCGGCGGCCATAGCGGCTATGCCGTAGAGCCGGCAGGCTACTTCGCCCTCTCCGCGGGCAGCCGCTGCGGCGAGGCCGCCGCCGTGTTCCTGAACTATCTCATGACGAACGAGGCGCTGGCGCGCAGTATGGATCGGGTCGCCACCGGCTCGGCAACGCCGATGTACCAGCCGCTTGCCGAAAAGCTGATGCGCGAGCACGCGGAGAAGCTGGCCGGAAGCTGGAAGTCTTACGGCGAGTGGGCAAAGTCCGTGGAGGAAACGCTGTTTGCAACTCTGCAGCGCATGACCACCGCGCAGGACTATGTGCTCTACGGCGCGGATGACCTGATCGACGTGATCGTGCAGACCGCCGCCGACTATCTGAACGAGGAGCGTCAGGAAAACGGCGAGCTGCTTATAGGCAGCGCAGGGGAAGCCGCAAGCTACATTCAACACGCGGTGCAGGAATACCTCAACCGCCGCTGAGCAGCCCCGTCCCGCCCCGCATAAGCGCAGCAGGGCGCGACGGCATAAAAAAGTCGCAAAATGTCAAAAAGTTTTTCTTGACAAAGCCGCGCGAGTGTGTTATCCTATACAGGCAACCGAGAGGGGGCGGCGTCAGCTTCCCTAAACGGCCGCCGTTCCGTCCGGAAAGTGGCGCGGTCGGTTTGCTTGGATATCGCGGGGTAGAGCAGTCGGTAGCTCGTCGGGCTCATAACCCGGAGGTCGGAGGTTCAAGTCCTCCTCCCGCAACCATATCAGTTACCGTTGTTGATACAAGTCAACAACGGTAACTTTTTTATTTTCTGCCGTCCGAGGGAGGATTTTTGTGAAAAACAGGGAGAATTCCGAACATTCCCGGCCATAAGCGGAATGCACGCCCGGATTTGCTGCGGGTATGATGAGAAAACCCTGTGCTTAGCAAAACGGCAATCGTTATAAGAGTAGAAACGATAAATTATTATTTTCCATATAGAAACCCGCCTAAGGCTGGGATGCCGCTCTGAGCCTTAGATGAATTTTCTTTTATAACCGTGGGACAGGAAGGACAAAAAGGGCAGAACCGGGCCAGTATAATCCTTACTGATTTGGTTCTGTTCCTTATATAAATACTGGATTTTTGGCACCGAGTGCAGTATAATTTTAACATTGTTATTCGGGAGGGATTGCCGTGCCTCGTATCTCAACGAAAGAAAATAAAAACATATATCAGACTACCAGAGAAGAACTTGTGCTTTCCCGTGAGGCAGCCAGTGAGCTGATGGAAACCATTTCTCCGGAAAGACTGGTTCGCATTGAGGGCGATTCATATTTGCCGCACCCGGAAGAAGTGCTGGAGATGGCAAAAGGCTATAAAAAACCGGCCCTGTGTAACTATTTCTGCTCACAACAGTGTCCCATTGGTCGGCAGTATGTTCCGGAGATAAAAATCAACGATCTGTCTCAGATCGTTCTCGGAATGCTATCATCGCTTAACTCCATGCAGCGGGAAAAGGATCGTCTGATCGACATTTCTGCCGATGGAATGATCGACAATGACGAATTGCCGGATTTTATTCGAATCCAAAGAGAGTTGGAAAAAATGTCTGTTGCGGTGGAAACGCTCCAGCTTTGGGCAGAGCAAATGATGGCAGACGGCAAAATCGATATGAAACGGTATAGTGAACTGGCGAACAAATAAGACATAGCAGCGCTTCTGATTTGAGGAGCGCTGCTATTTTTCGCTATTTGCATAATATAGGATGCTTATTTTGCAGGACCCGTCATGTTTTTCTTGGTATGGAATCTGTATTATATAGATGTAAACGCAGAACACGACAGAAGGAGGAGATGAAAATGAGTGTGCGTGAACGGATCCTGGCGATACGGATCGCAGAAGCAATTTCGAAACACCCGGAGATTGCTGAGGAACTCGGAATTTCTGCGGAGTTGGTGGAGTGTAGGGCGGTATTAAAGGAACCCCATGAAAGAAAAACGATGGGCAATTATAAGGATAGGAACTTTGAAACACTGTAATCTAAGCACCATTCCCAAAAGAACATGCAAAAGCAAGCCCCCAAAACAGGCAAATTGAGGCTGAGCTTAAAGTCCATACTCTGGATGGCACAGAGCATTATTGCATCTTAATTCTGGAATTCTGTAATAGCTTATTCGTGAAGTAAAAAGGAGAAAAAATGAACACTACAGGAAAAGAAATTGGCGAACTGCTGAATACGTCGGGTGCAGCAGCCCCTGACATCACGAAACCGCTTAAGTCCATCGGGGACGGAAATATGTTGGATGGTGTCAGGAAAATCTTTAACTATGCACTTGCAGAAGGGGAAAAGACAGGCCTTGCTACAGGGGAAAAAAGAGGATTAGCCAAGGGTAGCATGATTACACTTGCAGCCTGTGGTGCACTGTATCTCATCCCTAAGGGTGTGAAGTATGTAAAGACAAAAGCGGCTGAAAGTAAAGCGCATGATGCACTGGGAGAGAAAATCCATGCGGCGTTTAGCGAAGAAGTTGCAGATCGGCCCGGTGAAGAAGCGTCGACGGATGAAGTGGCTGAGAACGGCGATGGTGCAAAGGAGGCCCCGTAATGAAAGACTTTATTTGCAGAGGATGTGGCTATACTTGGTCTATGGCCGAGGATGAAGATGGCCTGTTTAATGGATACGGAGTACCGCCTTGTCCGATATGCGGCGACTCGGGATGTGACCCTAATGACTATAGAGACTATACCTGCGAATATTGCGGACATCAGTGGCGTCAGTACGGAAATGGTGGGTTAGTTTTGGGATGTGTTCCCAGATGCCCCCACTGCCGTTGCTAAATACATAAAATAAGGCTCAGGTCAGCAGAATCCAATCTGCAACCTGAGTCTTCTTTTGCATTTTCATAACCTCGTTGTGATTTCCTTCCCGTCCTTGAAGCAAAACATGACCCTTTCGTCGGCGTGGACAGTGACATGGTCGATGGTGCCGTTCCAGAGTTTTTCGTCAAAGTCAATGGGCAGGGTGTCCAGTTCGCCCAGTTCAAACATCATGCCGCCGATGGCGATGACATCTGCTTTCATTCTGTCCCGCTGCTTTTGCAGCGACGTCAGTCTGGCTTCGGTTTCTTCGAAGCGGCGGCACAGGTCAGCGTGTGTGGCGCGGTAGGTTTCTTCGGTCATGGTATTGGCCGCGTTTTCTTCGATGCAAAGGCGCAGCATTTCGGTAACGGCAGTCAATTCCTCTTCCAAAGACCGAATGTCTTCGTCGATGAAATCCGTATCCGTGAGCATCCGCTGGGTATCACGCAGCCGGGCAATGACGATCTCCCGGTCGGAAAGATATGCCCCAAGGGCCGACAGAAACAGTTCTTTCAACCGTTCCTCGGTCAAATGGGGCGCTTCGCATTTGTGTTCCCTCTTAAATTTATCGTTACACTGCCAGACGACCCGGCGGTAACGGTCGGTGGAGTGCCAGGTCTTGGCACCGAAAATCCCGCCGCAGTCGGCACAGAGAATCTTCCCGGAGAAGGGGCTGGTCTGACGGTGCCGATTGCGGCTGTTTTTACGTCGCTCCAACTCTGTCTGAACCTGTTCCCATTCCCAAGGCTCGATGATGGCAGGATGGCTGTCCTCCACATAATACTGAGGAACCTCCCCTTCGTTGACCTTGGTTTTCTTGGTGAGGAAATCTACCGTAAAGGATTTCTGAAGCAGTGCGGAGCCTTTGTATTTCTCGTTCCGCAGGATACTCTCCACGGTGGCTCTCTGCCAAACGGTTCTCTTGCCGGGAGTGGGGACTCCCTCCTCCGTCAGCATGGTGGCAATGGCGTTGGTGGATTTCCCCTGAAGAAATTCGCAGTAGATACGCCTGACGATCTCCGCCTCCTCCGGCACGATTTCCGGCAGACCATCCGCGCCTTTGCGATAGCCCAGAAATTGGCCGTACGGGATACTGACTTTCCCGTCGGCGAAGCGCTTTCGCTGCCCCCAGGTAACATTTTCGGAGATGCTGCGGCTTTCCTCCTGAGCAAGACTCGACATGATGGTGATGAGCAGTTCCCCTTTGGAGTCGAAGGTCATGATATTCTCTTTCTGGAAGAAGCACTCACAGCCAGCCTCCTTCAGCTTGCGGATGGTGGTCAGACTGTCCACGGTGTTTCTGGCGAAACGGCTGACGGATTTGGTCACGATCAGGTCGATCTTTCCGGCAAGGGCATCCCGGATCATCCGGTTAAAGCCGTCACGGTGTTTGGTGTTGACGGCGCTGATGCCCTCGTCGGTATAGACCTCCACGAAGTCCCAATCCGGGTTTTCCCGGATGAATTTGGTGTAATAGTCCACTTGGGCTTCGTAGGAAGTGAGCTGTTCTTCGCTGTCCGTGGAAACCCGGGCATAAGCCGCCACTCGGCGGTGCACCCGTTCCGTGGTAGGTGTTTTGGTATGGATATTCAGCGTGGCAGGAATGACGGTGACATTTTTAGCTTTCGGCATGGCGTTTATTCCTTTCCCGCGTTTTTTCTCCGGCAGTTTTGCGCATTTCCGCCGTCCAGCTCTCGGCACGGGAGCGGTCCTGCCACCGTTTTACGACACCGGTTCCGTCCTCGAGGGTGAACTCCAGGAGATTGTCGTTGTGGGCCGTAATCGCCGTTATTTTGCCCGTGTGCCCGACCTGGGCGGCGGCCTGCATCAGTGTTTCCTCCGGGATGGCTTTTGAGGGGCAGTAGGACTTCCCATAAGAATTGTAGGTAGCGCAGATCCAAACCGGTCCCGTGGCGGTGGTTTTACGGCGGTAATGCTTGCCGCAGAGGGCGCAGGTAATAAGGCCCGTGAAGGGGGATGTTTGCTGCGGCTTGGTCGGCGCATACTTCCGCTTTCTGCGCAGGATCTCCGCTTGGACCGCATCGAATATCTCCTGTGAAATAATGGCTTCGTGGGTGTTCGCCGCATGGTACCGGGGCAGCTCTCCCTGATTCTTCCGGGTGACCTTGGTCAGATGGTTTTCCCGGAATTTGGTCTGCAGCAGAAGATTTCCGGTGTAGGCATAATTGCGGAGGATCCGCTCCACGGCACTCTTATGAAACACGCCGCCGTTCTGGGTGACATATCCGCTTTCATTCAGTCGTTTGGTAATGGCGGTGACGCCCTTTCCCGCCAGATAGTCGTTGAAAATACTTCTGACGATCTCCGCTTCTTCCGGGATGACGGCCAGTCTACCGTTTTCACGACGGTAGCCCAGCATGAAGAATCGCCAGGGAATGCCTTCTTCAAAGTTCCGCTTCACCCGCCATTTCTGGTTTTCGCTGGCGGAGAGACTTTCCTCCTGGGCATAGCTTGCCAGAATGGAAAGCATCAGCTCTCCGTCAGCGGTGGCGGTGTTGATGGACTGCTCTTCAAAATAAACGCTGATGCCCAGGTCCTTCAGTTCCCGTACCGTTTCCAGAAGGGTTACGGTATTCCGGGAAAAACGGGATATGGACTTGGTGATGATGTGATCGATCTTCCCCATACGACAGTCGGCAAGCATCCTCTGGAAATTTTCCCGACTGTCCTTGGTGCCGGTCTTGGCTTCGTCTGCATAAACGCCCACATACTCCCAACCCGGGTGGTGACGGATGTAGGTGCTGTAATGATCCACCTGTGCCGCCAAAGAGTGAAGCATGGCATCCTTGCCGCAGGATACTCTGGCATACGCCGCCACCCGAAGGGCTTTCGGCATGCGGGGTGTAAATTGGATTTGTTCTACGGTTCTCGGCATGGTCTGCTCCTTTGTATCAAGTATCGTCAGCTACATATATTGCTCGTTTCGGAGGATATAGCAAGTCCATATCACGACGAATTTAAAGAAAAATGCTGTCCCGTTTCAGGCCGGCTTTCATGGCGAGAACGGCGTTTGCCTGTTCACGGGTTTGGGCGTCCAGTTCCCCCGTTCGGCCGAGGTGATCCAGCATTGCGCAGAGGATCCGATACCGAATGAGTTCTTCTTGCGTCGGCGTAACAGAGACGGGAGCAGTATTTGCGTTTCCGGTTTCCATAGCTGACAAACTCCTTTCCGCAGTATTCACAGGTCAGACGATAATAGGCTTTCCGCCGCACCTGTTCCGGATGGGCATTCCACCATGCATTTCGGCATTGGTCGGAACAGAAGTATTTGGCCTTTCTGCCCTTCACTTGGAGTATCGGTTTCCCGCACCGGCGGCATCCGATCCGAACCGCATCTTCCGGCGGGTGGCGGCGGATGTAAGAGCGCACGGTATTGACGGAGACTTGAAGGGCAAGCGCAATATCCGTGGCTGTTTTGCCCCGGCTGCGCATGACATTCAGAATCTCAATTTCATGTTTGGTCATTTTGTAATCTCCTTGCTTGATTCCGGGGTAATTCCCCTTTTGATTTCGCCGTTTTTGTGCGTAAGACCCCGGGCCGTTGCCCGGAGAGAAAAGGCACAGAGATTGCGACCGCCCCTTCCCCCTCGGGCGCAACGGACAAAACGGACGGATCACGTATTCAGTACGGCAGGATTTGTTACATAGACCTCCGACGGACGGCGGCCAATGCCCGAAGCCGGTTCCTGGGGCTTAACGGCAATATAGCCATACTCGCAGAGCCGATTCAGCACGGGCTGCAGAGAATCTGCGGTTTTGAAACTGCGGCAAAGGCGCATGGCATCCCGGCGGGAGAACTCTGCAAGCCGTTCCCGCTTGATAAAGGACAGCAGATGCCGGGCATCTTTGTTTACGGTGTCGGCCCCCATGAGAGAATAGGCGGCTTTGGCGTGCGCCAGAAAGTACCTGCCGATGGTTGCGGCATGCTCCATGGTCTCCCGGTCAACGGCATCGAACATGGAATCCTTGGGGTATTTCATGACGTGCAGAATCCCGCTGATACGCAGAACCGCACCCACGAACTTACCTGCCCAGTCGGAGATCTCCGCCAAGTCTCCTTTCAACCGGCCTTCTATCTCGTTGAACAAGTCTTCCAGCACTTCCCGGGCACCATCGTCCAGACTGATCGGCTCCTGCTCATTGTCACTGGACAGGATGGTTTCAATCAGAGCCTGATACCTGGCCCTAACTCCTTCCGGAATCGGCTTCGTGGAGAAGGAGCGGCTGCCAACGGTAGACTTCGGCATGGCGTACAGGAATCGGGCGGTAAGGCCGCGACCACGGAAGGTGTTGTTGCTCATCAGCCCGTTCAGCACTTCCGGCTGTACCGCCAGCACCATGGTCAATGCCGGATGGATGATGCTCTCGCTGGCTCTGCCGATTCTGTCGACCCGGATGGTATCGCCGCTGTGGCCTTTGAGGAATACGTCGATATTCACATTACGGCTGTACAAGCCGCTGATGAT
Organism: uncultured Oscillospiraceae bacterium; assembly: GCA_934645175.1. Taxonomy (GTDB): domain Bacteria; phylum Bacillota; class Clostridia; order Oscillospirales; family Oscillospiraceae; genus JAZOXB01. The sequence continues at coordinate 21,581 of CAKUDE010000001.1, read as the reverse complement.
ATCGAAGATACCGCCCTCTGCGGAAACCACCGCCGCACGGCCCTTGTTCTCGGCCAGAACAGAGGTCAACTTTTCTGATGTCACATCGTCCACGAATAACCGCAGCGACTTGACCGGCTCGTATTTGGCAATTTCCGTCGCCTTGGCGCGGACTTCTTCTTCGGTGGCTTTGCCCTTGGATGCCCGCTCCACCAAACTGCGTTTTTCCTTTTCCAGTCTGCTCAGAACCATCTGACTTTCGATGATTCCGGCATTGCGGCGGGAATTTTCCTCTTTTTCATATTCCTCCACCGGGCGGATCATCATGGACAGCACCGAGGATTTCCGCTCTGCCGGGGGAAGGATGACGACCGTGTAGATATTGAGGGGTTCCACCCAGTCCGCATTACCCCGGATGAAGTATTTTCCCTGGCTGCACAGGGCTCCCACACCAAGCGCTTCCACCGCCGCCATATCCACGGAAGTCTGCGTGGACTCCGCCACCGCCAGTACATAACGGCGAACGGTTTCCGGCAATGCATCCACAGGAAATGTGGGAAGGTCGTATTCATCAAACGGAAGGGGCGTTTCCCAGACAACGGAGCCGGTGCCGTTATAGGCGTCCGGCGGAATGTACCCGGGTTGCTTACGCATTTTGGCATAGAGCCTCTGTTTCCCTGCCCAGATGTTCTCCAGCTCCCGATCCTCCAGAGGCGGAATGCATTGCTCGGCGGCCTGTAAAAACAGTTCCTTTGATTTCACCGTATCCCCATACCGTTTTACGATCCTTGCCCCGATCCGGGACAGGGTGCTGTTGCGGCTACCCTCGGGGATGGTGTGTCCCATGCCGGCAAAAGCCTGTTCGTTCTCCAGGTCATCCAAAAATTCATTCAGAGGGGTCGTACCGGGGTGATAGACGACCTGCGGATCCTCCGTGCCGAACAGAAACCGGGCGACATCCATGGCGTTGGCATCGAAAAAGGGAAATGCCGCCAGCAGACGCTGCTTCAGCGCCGCATAACGCTCCGTATCCTGTTCAGGGGCGATGAGAAAAACGACATGAAAGCGTGGCCGGGCACTTTTTTCGCCCTTGATCTTCATGTGGTGGCGGCTGTAGTGCAGCACATAGGGAACATCGGCAAAGAGATCCGCAATGTCCTCCGGGGTGATCCACTCTGCCGCTATCTCTGAGTGGTCATTGTCACAGTCTCCGGGCAGCGCATTGGCAACCTCAAAATTCGCGGTGCTACGGTAGTGGTTTTTGTACCGTGCGCAGACCATATCCGTGGCAAAAGCCTGCTTTGCGGAGACTTTGTCCGTGATTTTAACTTCGTTGGGATATCGGCAGTTGGCTGCATTGCCGATGCAGTCTGCCGTATATACGACGATTGGCTTTGTTTCGGTCATGGGGCGATCACTCCTTTCTCAATTCTTTTTGTTCAGCCAATCATCCAGTGCAGCCCGGGCGATCAGCCACCGCTGCCCTATGCGGCGGTATGGGATGCCCCCGCTCCCCAGCAGCCGCACCAAGGTTGGGACGCTGATCCCCAGGTAAGCCGCAGCCTCTTTGAGGTTGAATACGGACTTGTTGGAACTCGTCTCCATGTATTTCGCTCCTTTCTCTTGTGTTTGGCTGTATTATCGCATATAATAGGATCGTAATTCTTCGCTCTATCGGTAAGAACAGCGGCGGCATGCGATGTTCTTACGGTAAGAGTTTCGGTAATATGGGAGTGTTGTGATATGTATCTGAAACAGGAACTGACGGATTATGAGATCGGCGGTATCGGGGACATAAAAAAACACACCCTCCGGTTCCGTTCATACAGAATCGGAACAGAGGGCGGGAAACTTATGATTTATGCGGAATACGAGGCGGGCTGCCCGCCAAAAGTGTTTGACGGCTACCCCTCCGGGCAGGAACTGCTGATCGACCTGTGCAATCTTTACCTGGAATTGCGAGAGAAACCATTGGAGGAATGTGCGCAGATTTTGATCCGGTGGAGTTTGGAAAATATCCATATGTACTATTTATATGGAAGCGATGTGGATAACCGCCAATTTGGCAATCATGACATGAATTCGTTCTGGGATGTGATGGTTAATGCGCTGGAGTTCTACCAGGTTTGTGTCGAGGACGCAGTGACCGACTTGAAGCAACTCTACACCAACACCATGACGGTCTTTGCGATCCGAAGCCTGTTGGATGGCAACATCTCACAGGCACAGCACTTCTGCGAAAATCTTCGAGTGGCGGAAGATAATGATCTCATGCGGCAGTGGTATCGGGCCGGTGCAGAAAGTCGTATGTGTGTCATAGAACACTTTGTGGAAACACTGCCGAAACTTGCGCTCGGCTTGGAATTTGACAAAAGCAGTCGGCAGATCACGCTGCAGCCCGTGGTGCGCTCCGTCGTGGACGCCGCCTATTACGCATTGGGACGTTTTGCGGCCGTCAATGCCGGTGCCATCGGAGACTATGGCGGCAAAACAAATATCGCCTTTTGCGCTGCCTGCGGCAGAGCGTTCATCAAACACGGAAACCGCCAAAAATACTGCGGGACCGTCCAATGTCAAAGTATCCGCAACAGCCGCAAGGCAAGCGATTATTACTACCGAAAGAAGCAGGCGGATACACGGCAGGATTAGACGCATGGAATCCATCCGAGTCCGGATCCCTGTATACAATGATTGCTTTTAAGACTTTTTCTTGAACGACTTTCGCACAACCGTGCGACACTCTCTTGCAAAATGTGACGCAACATGATATAATCTCCAATATAAACTGCGCTAAATTTAGGAGGACACAGAATGGCCGTTTCCTATAACCGGCTTTGGAAGCTGTTGATTGATAAGAAAATGAGTAAAGCGGATTTGCGCAAAGCAGCCGGATTGGCTCCGAACACAATGACCAAGCTACGGCGTGACGAACCAGTCACAATGGGCGTACTGGAAAAAATCTGCGGTACACTGGATACGGATTTCGGGGACATTGTGGAATATATAAAGAATTCGGAAGTCTGAATATAGATGGTTTATTGGACACAAAATGCAATAAAATGACAATTGATGGAGGAATCATCATGGATAAATACGTTGAAACGCTTGATGCGTTGATGAAAGCAAAAAAAGAAAAGAAAAAGAAAGAGCCTACAATTAAGGAAAAAGAAGCTTTTCGCAGCGCATGGCTTGGCCTTGTTGTGGATACAGGTTTGACTGGCCGCGTAGAACAGTATTTGTACGAAGGATTTGCTTTCTGCGGTGCAGAGCCTTTCTATGCCTATTTGATTCAAACGGAAGATCCGAATGCAACTCTGGCAACACTGTTCGGCGGAAAATACTACGGCATTGACAGCAATTTATCTTTCCGGTTGATGGCGCATTTGTTAGCATTGATGCTTAATAACAATGCTCCCAGGAATATACTGGCACCCATAATTAAGCGGTTGCCGAGTGCATGTGTTAATAAAGATAAAAAACGACTCGGCACGGCTGAGAAAACATTGGAGAAGTATTTTCTAGCGGAACTTCGACCGGATGCGGAACTGTGTCCTCTTGCAGATATTGGAACCAAACCGGTATTCATTAACGAGTTTGTAGCGCTTGTTTCTTCCATAATGGATGGCATTGAAAATGCTGGTTCCGCAAAAGGCGTTGTTGTAAAAAATACTGCAAAGATTCGCAAGTGGCTTGCTGATTATGATTTTTCCCAAAGTGTCATCGCAGACACGAAGACTGATTCAGTAACCCCTGCATCAACAACAGATGCAGCGGAAAAAGCGAAGATTGTATCTGTTGCAGACAATCCCCCGGAAGATAGAGTTCCAGCACCGAAAGTGACCGTTGCACAGCCTGAGGAAGATACTCCTGCCGATATGACAGCATATCTTGCTGCGTTGCTGGGGAAAGCTTCTAAAGCTATAGCTGTTGTGAAGGCCGAGAGTACGCAACAGAGAGTTAAAATTGATGCATTGACCCAGGCTTTGGAAACTGAGCAGAATAAACTTCATGGAACCAATCAGCAGATAGCAGACCTACAGGATACTATTACTGAGTTAAGAAAAAAACTGTCTGCCGCTGAAGGCGATATCATTGTGTTGAAACAGACGGTGGAGCAAAGAAATGCAGTCATCGCCGAAAAAGACGCGGAAATGGCAGAAAGAGTTAAGATGGCAGAGGTTCTCTGCCGGGACAGAAGTAAACAGGCTGATGAGTTGCTCCAGAGACTTGCATCCAAGATCCGGGTCGAATATCGGGATTTTGTAGATGCATTGGATGTGCCTATGAGCTGCGATTTGGGAGAGAACCTGAGACTCCAGCTTCAGAGTATCTTCGATATACTGGAAAAGGGCGGCATGAAAATTGAGTGAGGTGAAAAAATGTGGCAACAGGATTGAAATATTATTTTGGCATTGACTTCGGCACAACCAACAGCGCAACTGTTGGATATGTGGTGATGGATCAAAAGCCAGAAGCCGTTAAATACGGCGATGAAGAAGGACGTCCGATTCCGTCCGTTGTTGCGATTGATAAAACCACAGGCGCTGTATTCACTGGCCGGGATGCATGGGATAAGAAGATGGAGCTGAGCGAATCCTGTGAGTATATTTCATCGGTTAAGACCATTCTGGCTTCTGAGCAGATAAAAACAATCGCAGGCCGTGAATGGACTGCCGTCGATGTGGCCAGCGAGGTTTTTAAGTATCTGAAAGTCAATGTGCATAATCGTACCGGAATTGACATGGAAGAGGCAACTGTTGCGATTCCCGTTGGATTCAGTGCATCCAAGCGTGCAAAACTGCGTGAAGCAGCAAAGAAGGCCGGCATCCATATCCGTTCTTTTATCAGCGAACCAACAGCTGCCTTTATTGCAAATTATGATGAATTGAAAAGTTCTTCTGTCGTTGCAATTTTTGACTGGGGCGGTGGCACGCTGGATGTGTCTATTCTCCAGCATATCAATGGTAAGGTATCCGAATTAGCAACAGTCGGCAGGGATATTGCCGGTGACTATATTGATGATAAAATCGCCAAGCGAATTCACGCAAAAATAGCCCGTAAAAAAGGTGTCGAGATGGCGTTTGCCGATATGCCGTCCAGTGCCCAGGATATGATGCGGGTTCGTGCTGAACGTGCAAAGCGCATGCTGGGCGATGATGATACCGCCACGATTTCCATCAATAACTATGGAGTTTATGGTGCCTGCCGTGAAACATTGGAATATGACTGGTTTGCGGATATTGTAGACCCGGAGGTCACGATGGCGATGGACTGTCTGGAGGAAGCTATCCGTCAGTCGGGGGTTGGACTTGCCAATATTGACCGGATCGTCATGGTGGGCGGTAGCAGCAATCTGCGTCCCCTGCTGGAGAAGATGGATGATAAGTACGGAGACAAGCTGTTCTTCCCGGAAGAAACTATGTGGAATGTTGGTCAGGGTGCTGCTATGCTGGCAATGACTCCCGGAGGCTATTTTGCCAATCAATCTGTCGGTATCGTGCTGAGTGATAATGCATACTACGAAATTCTGAAGCCGGACACTCCCCTTCAGGGATGGGAACATACATGTCATTTCGGTATTGTGGATTCCAGCAAGGAGGCCCGCTTTGTTTTTGGAGGTAGTCCTGATATCGAGGCCTCTCCGGAAAGATATAAGACACTGTCTGTCCCTGCTTACCGTTTTCTTCAGGAGCAGATTGTACTTAATGCTTCTGTTGATCAGAATATGGTGTTCACCGTTGTTGCCGGAAGTAATATGCAGCCTGCAGAGTTTCGGCGGCTGTGGGAATACACACAGTTGAAGTGCTATTATAAGCTACCTGGAAAGCAGGTGCAGCATGGAGAGTAATATCAGTACTGTAGCATTCCGGAGCAATTTGTATCCTGTGGAAAAGAGTTTTTATGAAGACTCTACTTTCCGCTCCAAAATACATGATCCATTTTCACTTGAGATTCTCAAAAAACAATGCGCATTGACGAGCATTCAGAAGCAAGAATACGATTATGCATCGGTTCACTGTGCATACGCTGCAAAAAATGACTATCCCTGGGGAACAATTAGAGACCAGCAGGGGCATGAGCAGGTCATCTGCAGGTGCCTTAACACGAAATGCAGCCACTTCCATAGTTGCCGTCCTGATTTTGATCCTGCCGAATTGGACATACATGAAGAAAACAAGAGGGCTCAACCGGCTATCTTTGAGTTTGAAGAAGCTGCACGAAAGAAACGCACCTCAGAAGATGGAGATGCCAGAGCCGCAGCGAAACTGTTTGCTGGAAACACCCCTGAAAAGAAGAATACCAGCGAAACAGGTACTACTATTCCTGTCGTGAAAAAGCCTGATCCGAATGATCCGTTCGTTGTCAGGCCACCCGCTCCGCCGGTACCTAAACCGGTAGAGGTTAAGAAAATCGATTTCAGTTCCTTTACAGAAACCACACAAAACAAAATTATTGAAGCGGAACCTGCGGAGCGCAGCATCGTAAATGCCGGCCCCGGTACGGGCAAGACATGGACCTTGATTGAAAAAATCATCCATATGATCAACGAGGAGCAGGCTAAGGCAGAGAATATCCTGGTTCTGTGTTTCTCGCACTCTGCCGTGGAGGTTGTACGAAACAGGCTCTCTGATGCCGCCGAGACGGGACGCATCGGTTATGAGTGGCAGGATGTAGATGTTCGTACATTTGACTCCTTCTCTACATATATGCTGGCATGGGTGCAGGAAAATCATCAGGATTTACTTCCCAAGCACTTCCTTCTGGAAGCATATGACTATGATCAGCGCATAAAAGTTGCAACATCCATTTTCAAAAAGAAAAAAGATATACTGGCTGAGTATGAGCATATTATCGTTGATGAGGTTCAGGATCTTGTTGGCAGCCGGGCAGAGTTGGTCTTGGCGATGCTGAAAGGACTCCCAGACGATTGTGGGTTCACGATTTTGGGCGATTCTTGTCAGGCATTGTATGACTATATGGCAGAAGGTAATCCCGTGATTATGTCCTCTGAACAATTCTATCAAGACATTTTCAAGAGTTTCCCCGGTGCCAATTATTACGCACTCACAGAGAATCATCGTCAGGGTGATGCATTTGGACAGCTGACAGTTCCATACCGGAAGGCAATACTTACTGGTTCCACCCAAGATCGGGTTTCAGCAGCGAGTGATTTGTTGACGCACATCCCCCGGATGCCTGTAAAACTGACCAGGTTTTCAAGAAGCGATGCACTGCGATATGTTAGTCAGGGTGAGACTTTGGGTATTCTTACCCGTACAAATGGACAGGCATTGCAGATCTCTGCATGGCTCCAAAATGCAGATGTTCCGCATGCCCTGCACCGTGGCTTGGGGTCGCCAACATTAGGTGACTGGATTGCCCGTGTATTCTGTGACTACGAAAACGAATCTGTTGATGAAACTGCCTTTGTGTCAAACCATCTTGCTTTGTTTCCGGAGGCTGGATACGAAATGGCACGTATGCGGTGGACGGCTCTTGTTTCAACACAGCGTGGTGAAGCGCGGAAGAGATATGAGGTTGCAGATCTGCTGAAAGGCCTCTTGAGAAATGCCAAGGAGCCAATGCTGTATGAATCCGGAACGGGAGCCAAACACGCAATTACGGTCAGCAATATTCACCGGGCAAAAGGCAAGGAGTTTGACTCTGTAATTGTTATTGACGATGTGATTGAGGCAATGGCAGATCCCGATACAGAAGACATTTTGGAACACAAGGTATGTTACGTTGCGCTGACACGGCCCAAGAAAAAGATAGAAAGAGCTGAGATTTCCAAAAAAGATAAACAGATCTATACTACGAGAAACGACGATCAAAGCAAACGGTGCGCAAAAGCCGGTGGCTTTAAACGGTATATTTCTCATTTCGAGGTTGGCAGTGATGCCGATTTGGATCTGCGATCTCTCGCTGCTGATAATGAGCATCAGCAATACATCCGGGAAAGCGTTCATTCTGGAACGAGATTGAAACTGCTCAAGTGTCCGGAAGGAACAAAGCCCTATGTTGTATATCGCATTGTGCTGGAGGACAACGAAAAAATTGTTCTGGGTTATACCAGCAAGTCTTTTGCACATGAACTGGAAAAAGCAATTCAGCATATAAAGAATATGAATTGCTCGGTGTATTATGAGGTATATCCTCATGCATTTTGTGATGTGTATGTCCACAACATTACAACGTGTGTGTCTGGAATGGTCCCTGTTCCCGCAGGTGCAAAGACCTTTGGAGATGTCAGTATTTGGTCTGGCATAACCATCACAGGGTTTGCAGCAGTTGACAAAGACACATACTAATTATACAGAACCGGAGGTTTTGCTATGGCTGACTATTCAAAATACTATGAAGCCAGAGAGGTTGTATCCCGCATTCTGGAGCAGGATTTTATTGGGCCTGTCAAAAAAGATGAATGCCTTGCTGAAGTTCCGGTTCAGTATTACATCATGGGCAAACTGTATCCGCAAAAGGATACTGTGGAGGCATTGGATCTGGCGCGGAATCCCTTGTTAGAAAATGAGGTTGAAACCTATGATGCATCCATTTCTCTGAGTAATCAGAATAATCCTTCTTCTATGGGTATTACGGTTACACTGAAAGCAGGTGTCGGTGCAATTTGTATTTCTGGCAGCTATGCCTTCTATGAGCCGATTTCCTTTGATGATGCAAAGGAGTGTGGAATTGATACCTCCAGATGGGAACATCTGGAAAAGAAACCCAAAGAAATTTGGCGACGCAACGAGTATTCTTATGCCGAAAAAGTCATATTTACTGGCGAACGGGTGGAGTACGCAGACTTACCCAACGGACTCCAGCTGCAGGTTTATACACACTCTATTATGGATTCCGGTGAGCGTGTAATTACGATTGCACTGGTTAACGAGAACCAGTCCGAAAATGATATGACCTCCACCTCCAGGTGTTGTGCTTTTCAGCCCGTCATCAGAGTAAGCAGCAGTGATGGAACAGCTGTTTTCACCAGTGTAAACCGGCAGACATATTTGACTACCGATCCGGAACTTCTGGAATTGGATATGCTGTATTCTGATGTCCATTGCTATGCGCAGGGACACGGATGCTCTGTTATGTGGGATATGGATAATGCCGAGCCGGAATGGGTAGAGTCTGCATTTTTTCCTACATTCAATCTTCGCCAGATGAAGGCCGCTGAAGTGGTAAGCGGAAACGTATTATCTATGCAGTTTTTGTCTGCCGCAACCGTTGACGATGTCGTTCTGGAGTTGGATGCTTTTGCAGCGAAATACCAGAAGTGGATCAAAGATCAAAATAATGCCGTATCCGAGGTGAAGGAAAGCCTGCGGGAGATTGCCCGTAGCAACATTCAAAAATGTCAAGATGCATGCAACAGAATCGACTATGCCATTAGGCTGTTGAAGGAGAGTGCAGAAGGTGATGGAAAGGCTTTCCGTGCTTTCCAGCTTGCAAATGAGGCAATGTTGCTTCAGAGAAGACAAACGCTGCTGAAAAGCGGAAAAACCTTTGATCCTGCAAAAGTCTGCTGGTACCCTTTCCAGTTAGCTTTCGTCCTGCATGAACTGACCTCCTTTATTGAACCGAAAGGACATCCCGGTCAGGAAGTTCCGGATCGACAGATGGTGGATCTTCTTTGGTTCCCCACCGGCGGTGGTAAAACAGAAGCGTATTTGGGGATTACTGCATTTGTAATCTTCTTGCGCAGACTCCGGGATGCCAATGCAGATGGTGTTACTGTAATTATGCGATATACACTTCGGCTTCTGACACTACAGCAGTTTGAACGTGCAAGTATCCTGATATTTGCATGCGAGTTGCTGCGTAAAAAGTATAATTTGGGTGGAAATGAGATTTCCATCGGTCTGTGGGTTGGCGGTAATCTTACACCGAACCATTTGAAAGAGGCCAGAACCAGCATCAATAAGCAGAAAGAAGGCGGGGATGACGAGAAATCCAATCCTGTTCAAATCAAGGTTTGTCCCTGGTGCGGCGCGAAGTTAAATGCACAGCACTATGATGTTGATCTTGTCCAAAACAGGATGACAATCAAATGTCCGAATCAGCATTGCAATTTCCATACTGCCCCCAATGGTCTCCCAATTCACATTATTGATGATGCTATCTATCAGCATCTGCCTACTTTTGTTGTTGCCACCGTCGATAAATTTGCCCAGATTCCGCTGAACGATAAACCAGCGGCACTATTTGGCATTACGAATAACAAAAAACCTCCGGAGCTTATCATCCAAGACGAGCTTCATCTGATCTCCGGCCCCCTTGGCACCATGACCGGTATCTATGAGGCTGCCATATCGAAACTCTGTGAGCGCGATGGTGTTTGCGCAAAAGTAATTGCGTCCACCGCAACCATCCGAAATGCAGCAAATCAAATCATGGCATTGTACGGACGTGGTCACACGCAGTTTCCGCCGCAGGGGCTTTCTGCCAGGGATTCGTTTTTTGCTATACAGTCTACACCGGAAGCAAGACCTGCACGTCAGTATTTTGGAGTGATGGGTATAGGAACGACTGCAACTACGACATTGATCAGAGTGAATGCAGCTATGCTGTTTGCTACCCGCTACTTGGTTACGTTGGGATACCCCGATGCAGTTGTGGATAATTTTTGGACTATTACTGGCTATTTTAACAGCTTGCGGGAATTGGGCGGTGCAAGCACACAGATCCTTGACGACGTTCAGAGCCGTCTTGATTACCTTGCGAAAACTAAATTTGTTTCGGTTTATCCCGGTGTTGATACCTCAAAAGGTTATACATATACGGAAGAACTGACAAGCCGCATGAGTAATTCTGAAATTACAGATATTATCCAGGTTAAGTTGAAACGCAGCTATACCAAGGATAACCATGCGGATGTATTTGACTACCTGCTGGCATCCAACATGATTTCTGTTGGTGTCGATGTCGGTCGTTTGGGTGCAATGGTAGTTGCCGGTCAGCCCAAGACTAATGCAGAATATATTCAAGCAACCAGCCGTGTGGGTCGTGATAATCCCGGATTGGTTATTGCTGTGTACAACGCATCCCGTTCCCGTGACCGCTCACATTATGAGCAGTTCCTGAAGTATCATTCTGCGTTGTACCGCTATGTGGAAGCGACAAGCCTTACCCCCTTCTCTGATCGTGCAAGAGATCGTGGCCTGCATGCATTATATGTTTCTTTGTGCCGTTACCTAATCGAGAACCTCAGAGGAAACAGTCAGGCAATCAATTATCGCTCTGACAATCCCGAAATCCAAAAGGTTGAGAAAATCATTATCGACTATGTAAGAAGAGTTGATCCTGATGAATTGTCTGCAGTTATAGATGAACTCAAAGATATCCAGGATGCGTGGGATATTGCAGCAACCGGATCCCTCGTATATAAAAGCAGAAAAAACGAGAAGAAGTTGCTGAAAGGTGATACCGAAAATGACCGTTTCCGTACGATGAACAGCATGCGGAATGTGGATGGCCAGTCTGGTATTTATCTGCTGGGAGGACTGTAATTATGGCAAGACTACACTTTGGTTCAAACAGAGATCAAGCCAAGCCCAAGAAAATAGTGGGAAGATTGCGCAAAACGCAGTTAATTACCACATTCGGTAATGGTTCTATTGTAGATATGCCGGATTATTCTGTCATTATGGCAGGCGCCAATTACTGGAAGGATAACAGTCCGGTTCTGCACGAACCAAATCTCGAAAAACTGTTAAAAGTTTCACATTTCAAAGAACCTTATGTATCCAATTCCCAGGATGACGACATGACCCCGGATATCCCGGCATTCCGTTTTCCTTATTATCATTTCTGCCCTGATCCCAATTGCGGAAGACTGATGCCCTACTGGGGTTTTGGCGATGTGACAGACCGCAGCTGTGCTAACGGTCATCCTAAGAGAAATATTGTTCCCTCCCGTTTTATTGCCGCATGTACTAATGGCCACCTTGAGGACTTTCCCTATGAATGGTGGGTCCATTACGGTAACTTTAGTGAATGTCCTTCCGATAAGCGCAATGGTGCCCTTCGCATCAGTTTCTCCGATGAAACCGGTGGACTGGACAGCATTGTTATCAAGTGTACTGCTTGCGGAAAGAGCCGCACAATGGCTGGCAGTATGGCAAAAGATGCACTTCGGGGTTACTCATGTTATGGAAAACGTCCTTGGCTGGGCAGTAAAAAGGAGTACAATGATCCAGTTCCCTGCACAGCACAGCTGAGGGCACTCCAGCGTGGAGCTTCCAATGTGTATTTTTCTATGACAGCAAGTGCGTTAACCATTCCTCCATGGAGCAGTAAGGTTCAGCAGGAAATTGCTGTAAACTGGGAACGAATTGAGCCAATCCTTGCCAGCAATCCTGATGACTTCACTTTAAAAATGGTTATTCAGGCTGTATTCCAACCATTATTGGCAATGCAAACTTGTACAATTGACGAGTTGATATCTGAGATTAAGAAACGTTATAATGACGGCGATGGAGGTGAGTATACCAAGCAGAACCTGCTTGAAGATGAGTATCGTGTTTTCTGCATGGGTGATTACGACGATCCGGAAGATGTGCAGTTCAGAATTGTACGGGCGACAGTCCCGGAATTCCTTGAAGACTATATCGAGGATATCGTATTGGCAAAGCGCCTGCGCGAGGTCCTTGCGTTGCGAGGCTTCCGTCGTATTACGCCAGAGCAACCCAATGCTGATGATGACAGATTCAAAGGATACCATCTGTCTGGAGATTGCGTCCCACTTAGCGATGTAGAGCTGAATTGGCTTCCCGCCATAGAAATGTTGGGAGAAGGCTTGTTTGTCAAGATAAGAGAAGATGCATTGGAAGAGTGGGAAGATGCTTTTGAAGATGAGTATCAGCCCATGCGGGACCGGCTGGAACATAGTAATGTAGGCTGCGAAAATTTCTCCGCCCGGTATGTACTGCTGCACACGCTTTCTCATCTGCTGATCCGTCAGTTGTCATTGGAGTGCGGTTATTCCGGTGCTTCCATTAAGGAACGGATTTACAGCACCTATCCGGAGTCTGATGTAAAAATGACAGGTATTCTGTTATATACTTCTTCTTCTGACTCTGATGGTAGCTTGGGCGGATTGGTGAGAAAAGGACTCCCGGAGTCTTTTGAAATGATTTTCAGAAATATGCTCCAGGAAGCGTCTTGGTGTTCCTCCGATCCTATTTGCATTGAATCTCATGCACAGGGATATGACTCTCTAAATTACGCAGCGTGCCACGCTTGTTCGCTTTTGCCTGAAACCAGCTGTGAAATGCGAAACTGCTTGTTGGATCGAGCTGCTGTGGTTGGTACTATAAAAGACAGAGAACGGGGATTCTTTGGAGCCTTGCTGGAATAACAGGAGAAAATATGGTTCAATTAATTCCAGATGTTCTGTCACCGGAAATCAAGAGTCCAGCTGAAAAGCGACTGTTTATCGAATTCCGGGACCATAGAACGAATAAAAAATATATTGTTCTGCATTCATTGGGAATTGCAGAGCATGCCAACAATATTTTCGGTGAGATTGATTTTGTAATTCTGTGCAATGAGGGTGTACTGTGTCTTGAAGTTAAGGGTGGACAGGTTTCCCGCAGAAATGGCGTATGGGAATTTACAAATCGCTACGGCAAAATCTCTCGTAAGAATGAAGGACCATTCCAGCAAGTGCAGGGTAATATGCAGTCTTTAAGACAGTATATGGTTCGCAGGCTTGGAAATTATGATCCACTGGTGCGTTGCCAGTATGCATGTGCTGTTGCTATGCCAGATTGCCGCTTTGAAGCAACGGGTGTCGGTATCGATGTTGTTCCAGAGATCTTGGTCGATGCAAAACAGTCCTGGAATTTGGACAGCATTGCCAATCAGGCATTTGGATATTGGAGACAGGCCTGTCTGAACAAGCACGGCTTTGAGGGTGGGCGGCTGACTGATGCCGAAATCGATAAGCTGGCTAATCTGCTTCGCGGTGATTTTTATTTTGTTCCTTCTATGAAGGATACGGTGGAACGTACAGTGAAGGAGTTGTGTGCGCTAACCGCTGAGCAATATGAAGTGTTGGAATCGCTTTTTGAAAATCCTCGGACGATGGTTTCCGGCGTTGCGGGTGCAGGCAAAACATTGATTGCAATGGAGCAGGCCCGCAGGGCATATTGGGAAGGAAAAAGTGTACTGTACCTTTGCTATAATCACAATATTGCCCAGTATGTGCAGTACCAGTTCGAAAAAGATAGAGTCTATATTGAAGCGGTTACACTTCATGCATTCATGATGCGTACCTGCGGTATTGAGTGGTCTTCGGATCTGAGTCAGCATTTTTATGAGAAAGAATTGCCAGCAACTTTTATTGTGGCAGAAGATGTTCCTGCGTATGATTTGGTAATCATTGATGAAGGACAGGATTTGCTCACTGATACCTACCTGGAGTGCATTGACAGAATTGTACGGGATGGATTGGGCGACGGATCATGGGCAATTTATTATGATCCGAACCAGAATATCTTCAACTCCTATGCTCAGCTTGATGCGATGATAAAGGAACTTCGCAAAGAAGCGTATGCAATGAGTTGGAAATTACATGCGAATTGCAGAAACACCAAGCAGATTGCAAATGCCAATATTCTGATGACCAACATTCCCAATCAGGGAAAACCCACGGTGTCAGGCCCACAGGTCGAGTATGGCAGCTATAACGGAAAAGATGATGAACGGAAAAAAATCAATGCGATTGTCCGGAAAATTAAGGACAGCGGTGCGATTGGCAGCGATTTTATAATTCTTTCCCGCTACACGCTGGCAAATCCCCTGAATGGACTGGGTCTCACAGGACTGGATAAAGACCTTGGAACATTGAAGACAACAGGGCCACTGTGGAAAGCCAAAAAGAACGATGTGAGATTTTCTACAATTTCCGGTTTTAAAGGTTTGGAATCGAAAATTGTAATTATGATTGATATAGACCATTTTTCTGATGAGGAAACCCGGTTGCTGAATTATGTGGCAGCTTCCCGTGCATGCGCGATGCTCTATGTTCTTTATGATTGCAATGCCGAGCAGGAACGCCAAAATATGATTCTGTCTGGTTTTACGCAAGTTGGTACATAAGGTGGTCAGACATTAAACCAAATATAAGTTAGGACGGGGTGATGTATATGCCCAGATTTTTGGACCTGTTTGCAGGAGCTGGAGGTTTATCCGAAGGCTTCCTAAGGGCAGGGTATGAGGCCGTAGGACATGTGGAAATGGATGTAGCTGCGTGCTATACGTTGAAAACACGTATGGCATACCATTGGTTGCGGGAGCATGACCAGTTGGATATATATAATCAATATCTCAATCGGGAAATTAGCCGCAATCAGTTTTATGATCACATTCCGCAGGGAATTTTGGATTCGGTATTGAATTATGAGATTTCTACGGAAACGCTGCCGGCTATTTTCGAAGAAGTTGACGCATTGGTCGGTGAAGAACCGCTGGACTTGATTATTGGCGGGCCTCCGTGTCAGGCCTATTCCCTTGCGGGCCGATCCCGATCTGAAACACGAATGGTAGGCGATCAGCGCAACTATCTCTACAGACACTATGCTGAATTTCTGAGAAGATATCAGCCTGCATATTTTGTGTTTGAAAATGTTCTTGGGCTGCTATCGGCCAAGGACGAAGATGAGACGCTTCACTTTGATAATATGAGGGCACTGTTCCGCGAATGTGGGTACTCCACTGAATTCCGACCACTCAACGCATCAGATTACGGAGTTCTCCAGAACCGGAAAAGGATCATTCTCATTGGCATCAGAGAAAATCATGAAGGCTTTTATCCTGACATTCCGGCTATACCAAATCAATATTTGGTAAGTGAGGTATTTGGCGATTTGCCTGCTATACCTGCTGGTGGCGGAACGACCGAGCCGGTTCCTACAGCACACTACGACGGTCAATATCTGTATGAGTCCGGAATCAAGGAGTACGATACTGAACCAGTAACATTCCACCAAGCGAGACCGCACATAGACCAAGACCTGGAGATTTATCGGATTGTTGTGGATACATGGAACAGAACTGGCACCCGGGTGTCATATATAGATTTGCCAGCGAATCTCCGGACACATCAAAATACTACATCTTTCCTGGACCGATTTAAAGTTGTCGCCGGAGATCTGCCGCATGCACAAACGATTGTTGCCCATATTGCTCGGGATGGGCACTATTTTATCCATCCGGATATTGAGCAAAATCGTTCAATCACGCCACGTGAAGCTGCCAGAATACAGACATTCCCGGATAATTATTATTTCGAATCAAAAAAGGGTATTCCCTCACGAACATTGGCATTCAAACAAATTGGAAATGCAGTACCAGTGTGCTTGGCATATCATGTTGCCATGGCTTTGCTGGACAGATTTGATGAACATGATTAACTTTTAGGGAGGAGGGATTGTTGTGGCCGATGTGCATACACCGGAACAACGAAGCTACAATATGTCCCGGATTCACAGCAAAAACACAAAACCTGAAGAATTGGTGAGAAAGTTCCTGTTTTCACAGGGGTTCCGGTATCGGAAAAATGACGCCAAGCTACCGGGAAAACCGGATATCGTGTTGCCCAAATACAAAGCAGTCATCTTTGTGAATGGTTGCTTTTGGCATGGTCATGAAGGTTGCCGCTATTTTGTCTGGCCAAAGAATAATGCGGAATTCTGGAAAGAAAAGATTACCGGGAATATTCAGCGGGACAAGCATAATCACCAGCTTCTTGCCAACCAAGGGTGGCGTGTAATCGAGATTTGGGAATGCCAATTGATGAAATCTGTAGTAGATAACACCCTACAAAACTTAGTCCTTCAGATTATTGGCTGATTTTGTAAATTTTGTATTTACAATGTTGGTTGTGACGGTTTTATCTGATTGGCTTAGCTGAACAAGCAATTAGGTGCCGTGCATGGGTGGACAACCCGTGCATAACATCCTTCGTTTAAGTATCGCTTCTATGGTGCCGCCGCAAAAACGACCGCACCGTATTCACACTGATTCCAAGTTGCTGCGATATTTCCTTAGCGGAGCATCCATCGGCGTACAAGGTCAGTATCCGGCTGTGATCCCGCTGTGCATTGTAAAGTCGCTTTCCTCGGGGAGTAGCGCCCAAGCGGTGGCGATAGACGCTGCCGTCCAGAAAGTGAATCACCAGTGTTTGCTTCGACGTAACCACCATTTTGCGAATCAGAATACGAATCATCAATCCGTCAATGTGGATATCCGGTTTGCCATGGGCGATATCGTCCAAAGCAGACCGGATATCCGGCGTGATACCGCCTAAAGTATGCTCCAGTAGATTGCTGCACATATCCAAGATGTCCGCATGCACTTTCATCAGATGGCGCATGGCCCTTTGGACGGCGGCATCCAATTCTTCGGCGTAAATATGGCGGCATCTACATTTTGTGCGACCGTTTTTTCTGCTATTGCACTCCCAGACCGTATCATTATAGGTGGTGGAATGCCAAGCCTTTCGTCCGTACCGACCGCCGCAATCACCGCAAATGATCAAATTCGAAAACGGTGAAAATGTGCAGTTTCTGCGGTCTGCGTCCGTCCATATGGCTTGCACCTCTTGCCGGACGGATCTGCTGATAATGGGCGGGTGCCCGTTCTCCACATAGTACTGCGGGGCTTCGCCCTCATTGATTTTCGTGGTCTTTGTAAGAAAGTCCGTCGTAACCCGTTTTTGAAGGATGGCATCACCCACATATTTTTCGTTCTTGAGAATGCTGCGGACGGTAGCCGGTTCCCAACGCTGACGTTGCCCCGGAGAGGACACGTCATAGTCCATCAGAATCCGGCAAATATCCGTGCTGCTTTTCCCGGACAGCGCCAGCAGATAGATGAACCGCACGGCTCTTGCCCTGACTTCATCGACTCGGATCTCGCCGTACCGGTTGTGCGTATATCCCAATAGCCGCCCGGGCAGATAATAGACCCCTTGGGCGTATCGGTGGCGGACGGCCCAAGTCACATTCTCGGAAATGGATCGACTTTCCTCTTCAGCGAAGGAACTCATCAAGGCGATGAGAAATTCTCCCGTGCTGTCTGCCGTGTTGATATTTTCCTTCTGGAAGTATACCGCCACTCCGGCAGCTTTCAGGTTGCGAATGGTAGTAAGGGCATCCACTGTGTTTCGAGCAAACCGGGACAGGGACTTGGTAAGGATCAGGTCGATTTTTCCATCCAGCGCATCGTCCACCATGCGATTAAAGCCGTCCCTTCTGCGGATGGACAACCCGGAAATACCGTCATCCGTGTATATCCCGACGAAAACCCAGTCCGGGTGGTGTCGAATATACTCCGCAAAATAGTCCTGCTGAGACTGGAGACTGTTCTCCTGTGCATCCTTCATGGTGGATACTCTGGCATAGGCGGCAACTCTCTTCCTTGGCTGCGGTTGTGCCGGGGCAGGCAATTTCACCGGGAACTCAATCCGTGTAATTCTTTTCGATGGCAATGCTGTTCGCCTCCAGTTCTCCGATAGGGGCGTGATATTGTCCTGCTGCCGCTCTAATTAGGCATCGGACATCTTCTTGTGAAATGATACCCTGAGCTGCCAGCGTGGCAAATACGCTCTTGCAAAGCCGGAAGTTTACTTCCGATGTGCATTCTGATTGGGTCATCGTGACACCTCCTTCAGAAACGACAGTATATTGCCAGTTCCGGGATCGTCAACGGTCAACGGGCAGAGTTATCAAAAAGTTATCATCTTCAAGAACTATGGTCACACTTGGGTGCCGCAGATGATTGGGGGCGCAGCAGAACGACAAATCAATATTTCTCCGAAAATATTCACAGTATACTATCGATATTTCTTGACAAAGATTGATTTTACGGGTATTATATTGGAGAAGGAGCTGATCTTGATGGCAATCACAACAAAAGAAGGTATCCTTAAAGTACTGAGTGCTTATAACCCGTGGTGGAAAACAGGGACGATCAGTCCACAGATGTCAAAGACCTATAAGAGATTTGCATTTCACGAAGCAATGAAACGCCTTACAGAGAAAGGGATTCGTCGCTCTGTTGTTTTAACGGGAACGAGACGTGTCGGCAAAACAACGATCCAATACCAAATGATCGAAGCGCTGTTAAAGTCAGGTGTGGCACCGCAGAAAATTGTTTTTATTTCTTTGGATCATCCTATGCTGAAGCTCAGTCAATTTCAGGATGTTCTGGAATGCTATCATGAAAATATCTATGCGGAGCAAGATGTTTATTACTTCTTTGATGAGGTACAATACGCACAGGACTGGGACCGATGGTTAAAAATCATTTATGATACACAACCTGATACCCGTGTTGTTGCAACCGGTTCTGCAAGTCCGGCGTTGATGAAAGGCAGCAGAGAAAGCGGCGCCGGTCGCTGGACCGTCATACAGGTTCCAACCATGTCCTTTTACGAGTACTGCGAACTGCTGGATTTAGAGCGCCCCAATATTGCTCCGGATCTGAAAGTAACAACTATGCTCCGTAAAAGTCAGATTGAGCGGACGCAAATCATGATGCAGCTTTCCAAAGTTCAAAACCATTTTATGCGATATTTGCAGGTCGGCGGTTTCCCGGAATTGGCATTAGCGGATAACGATCTAATGGCGCAGCAAATTATGCGCGAAGATGTTGTGGATAAAGTCCTGAAGCGCGACCTTCCTTCCCTTTACAATATTCGCAATGCAACAGAATTGGAGAGAATCTTCTTATATCTCTGCAACGTCTCTTCGGAAATCATTTCCATCGAGGCAATCACGAAAGAGCTGAACGGAGTATCCCGCACAACCGTGGAAAACTATATTCAGTATCTGGAGAGCGCAAATCTGATTTATCAAAGCTGGCCGGTTGATATGGCTGGGAAAAAGATATTGAAAGCACGGCCTAAAATTTATATTGCGGATGCAGCGATCCGAAATGCTGTCTTGATGGATGATTCTATTTTGACGGACCCCGTTGAGATGGGGAAGATTGTTGAAACCGCTGTTTACAAAC
The DNA here is from genome assembly GCA_934645175.1 of uncultured Oscillospiraceae bacterium. Lineage (GTDB taxonomy): Bacteria > Bacillota > Clostridia > Oscillospirales > Oscillospiraceae > JAZOXB01. The sequence goes on along the minus strand of CAKUDE010000001.1, from coordinate 1,574 downwards.
ACGTTGCTGCGTTTTACTATCAATATGCCACATCTGTTGGTTACTTCAGGGGCGGTAAGAAAGGAAAAGAAATTGATATTGTGGTGGACTACCCCAACACGAAAAATATCCTTATAGAAGTCAAATACAGAGAAGGCGCGCCAATTGCGGATGATGATGCGATCGTAGAATTGTGTGAAGAATCGTCGGCAGCAATTGTTGTTACAAAGAATGCCGATGATTTTGGCGTTCACAACACGAAGTGTGGCAGAGATTTGCTGCGAATTCCTGCGTTTGCTTTTCTGTATTTGCTGGGGAACGCCGAAAAACACGGATACCGCGGAATGGAACAGTAACATGCACCGCATTTTGTCCCGCTTGTCCTCATTGTCCCGGGGCATCAGGAGGAACTCCGTAAAAAATGCACCACGCCTGCAAAGCATGGTGCATTGTATCCACGAGCGGTAGGTTTGCCAACAAGTAGCACCGAAAAAGATATCGGGGCTGAAAACCCAGAAACCACAACGGTTTCTGGGTTTTTTCATGCCGATTTTTAAGGTGGAATTCAAAAGATATCATTTCCCCAAATCGACCTTTGGGGAGGACTTGAACTAAATTCATAGGGTTTTAGGGGCAGATTTTACGATTGATTTCGTAAGGGCTGCCCCTTTTCTAACATACATAAAATGCACCTGCCGAAGCAGGTGCACAAATGGAGTTACATCATAGGATTTTCAAGCAGGTCTTCGATATCGCAACCAAGAACACGGGATAACTTGTAGAGTGTTTGTGCCTGCGCCTTATCAATATCGTTGACCCGCTGCTCATACATCTGAATGTTTCGGACTTTGATTCCCGATTGTTCCGCAAGTTCTGACTGAGATAAGCCTCTGCTTTCCCGAATTCGTTTCAGATTGGAATCGCCTTCGGCAGCCTTGTAGAACTCTTCCATCGTATCGACGAAGTTCGTGATATCCATCTCATGATAGACCGAATACATTCCGATAATCTTAGTTAAAGGAATCCGTTCGAAGATATCTCTGAATCTGCGACCGCAGTACCATTGATATTCTGCAAGCGCCCAACCTGCCCAATATTCAGGAGAACATTCCTCTGAGTTTGTAGGCTTCGGAAGTTCCTTTCTGCCGTATGCTTTCAAGATAACCGCACGGGCAAGTTCAACACCGGACATACCTGCAACATAGGCAGGATTGCCACGCTCAAACTGCTCGGCATAGCCTGTGTTGATAAAAAGCACGGTAATCCAATCCGGTTTCATCTTGCAGTCATTGATAGCATAATCGAAGAATGAGGACAGACGATCCTTTGCATTACTCAAACTGAAGAAGCAGGGCAATCCAGTTGAGGACTGTATGATTACCGCTCAGCAGGTTCAGCACTTTCAGTCCGTCTTCGTCAAAGTCATAGACATTTACAAAGCCATCCGTGTTCTTTTTGCAGGCCCATTCCTTGGCCATTTCATCTACACGGGTACAGTAAAAGCCTCTTCCGTAGTCGTTGTGTGGATTACCGATATTGATATCCGGAACCTCGATGATGTGATCCGTTCCGTGAAGTAATTGAATTGTGCTCAT